>CAZCXJ010000002.1:0-129472 GCA_964502585.1 uncultured Candidatus Halobonum sp. | reverse complement strand
ACGTTTTCGATCACCCGCTCGGCGAGGTCCGCAGCCTCGGCGACGGGGAGGGCGTTTCTCTCTCCAAGCTCCGCGTCCGCTTCTGCTTCAGTTGTCATAGCTACGGGAAACACCCCACCCCGAAACGGTCTCTTGGGTGTGGTTCACACCCTCCGTATCGGTTCGACACACCTAATTCTGCCGGGTCATGACGGAACTCGTACCAGAACACCGGCGCGAGAGATCCCGTCGGCCGCTCCAATCCGAATCCTAGGGAGTCGAATGTCGCTTGGCTATCGTGGAGTGGGCCTATCTTACTGTTGGTACCTCGATCAGAAATCAGGAGGCTAGTCGCAGGGAAGACCGCGAACGCAAGCCGTTCACCGGTGTGTCGATGACCGATGTATCGTTTACGCCTCATCGGGGTTCGAGTTGGGAACTGGGTCGGCGAACGCGAACCGCGGTTTGACCTCCTCGATCTGCACCCGGACGGTTTCGCCCGGATTCGCTCCACGAACGAACACAGTGTAGCCGTCGATAGTTGCGATGCCGTCACCTTCGTCCCCTACCTCGGTCACCTCCACCTCGAGTTCGTCTCCAGGAGCAACCGGGGCGGTGATTCGTCCTCTAGCGACGAGATATCGCTCGGATGATTCGTCTCGGGAAGCATCCGGGGTAATCGTCCGAACGTATTGGAATGACCCGTCCATCTCGGCGCGAAGCCCCTCAACGTCCGGGCCGTCGAACACCTTCACGACGAGATCTCCTCCTGGAACTAGGAGGTCCAAGGCTAAGTCCAACGCTTGTCGAGCGAGGTGTACCGACCGCGCATGATCGAGTTCGTATTCGCCGCTCATGTTCGGTGCCATGTCCGACACGATGACGTCTACCGGACGGCTCTTCCCCTCGACGCCCACCGCATCCCGGATCTGCGCACGTGCCCGTTCATCGGTAATGTCGCCTCGAATCGTCGTCACTTGCTCCGTCTCCAACGGGTCGATCCGTTGCCTATCGACCCCGACGACCATTCCGTCGTGACCGACCGCTTGGCTTGCCACTTGGAGCCATCCTCCCGGTGCGGCCCCGAGGTCCACGACCACGTCCCCGGGTTCGAAGAGGTTCGCCGTCTCGTCGATTTGCTTCAGTTTGTAGGCGGAGCGTGCACGGTACCCTTCCTGTTTCGCTCGGTTGTAGTATTGGTCCCTGCCTGTCATGTCCGTTCCCCCGGGTCCGCTGACACGACCGGGATGAGAATTGCCGG
Organism: uncultured Candidatus Halobonum sp.; assembly: GCA_964502585.1. Lineage (GTDB taxonomy): Archaea > Halobacteriota > Halobacteria > Halobacteriales > Haloferacaceae > CAZCXJ01. The sequence continues at coordinate 128,232 of CAZCXJ010000002.1, read as the reverse complement.
ACTCTTCCACGTCACACCATGTTTAACGTGACCGACCCGGAAATGGACATCGGACAGGGACGGTCGACACACCTGTTCCCGGTCCTTCCGACGTACTGGGAGTACCTATCCCTCAGCGGGGACTGTTCGCTCGTCCCCGATCCGACCAGGAGAGCTGGAACCCTATTCCGCGACCGGAATTTCGTGCCTTCAGACCAATTCCTCCCCGTTTATGCCCCCCGCCCGGCAAGGTTCGACCGATGGTCGTCGGAGACATCTCCACCGGAACGGACGTGCTGGTGATTGGCGCTGGGCCTGGTGGCTACGTTGCTGCAATCCGCGCGGCACAACGAGGCCTGGACACGACGCTCGTCGAACGGGATGGCTATGGGGGAACCTGTCTCAATCACGGTTGTATCCCATCGAAGGCGCTCATCCACGGAGCGGATTTGGCTCACGACGCAGCCAACGCCGAATTCCTCGGGATCCACGCGGACCCGGCAATCGACATGGCTGCGATGCAGGACTGGAAGGCGGACATCGTCGACCAACTCACCGGCGGTGTCGAGAAACTGTGCAAAGCCAACGGCGTCAACCTGGTCGAAGGGACCGCGACGTTTGCGGGGGAAACCCGGGCAAGAGTCGCTCACGGGGGTGAAGGACAGGGCGCCGAAACTATCGAGTTCGATCGCGCGATCATCGCAACGGGGTCTAGGCCGATCCAAATCCCCGGTTTCGAGTTCGACGGCGACCGGATCCTGTCATCCCGTGACGCCCTGATGCTGGACGCTATCCCTGACCGACTGGTCGTTGTCGGCGCGGGTTATATCGGGATGGAGCTCTCAACGGTGTTCGCCAAACTCGGTACCGACGTGACTGTCGTTGAGATGCTTGATGACGTCCTCCCGACCTACGAAGCAGACATCCAACGGACTGTCCGATCCCGGGCCGAGGAACTCGGGATTGTGCTCCAGTTCGGGGAAGGAGCCGAAGAGTGGCACGAGACGGGTGACGGTATCCGCGTGATTACCGGTACGGAAGACGGTGACCAGCACGAGTACGATGCGGACAAGGCACTTGTTGCGGTCGGTCGCCGTCCGGTTTCGGATACGCTCAACCTGGACCAGATCGGACTCACACCCGACGAGAACGGGTTTATCGAGACTGATCACCAAGCGCGGACGAACGTGGACCATGTGTTCGCCGTCGGTGACGTCGCAGGCGAGCCGATGCTCGCCCACAAAGCCAGCAAGGAGGGGATCGTCGCTGCGGAGGTGGCCGCCGGCAACCCCGCTGCCCTCGATTACCAGGCAATCCCCGCGGCCGTATTCACCGACCCGGAGATCGGGACGGTCGGGCTAACCGAGATGGAAGCGGAAGCTGAGGGGTTCGAGCCTGCCGTCGGACAAATGCCGTTCAACGCTTCCGGCCGCGCGTTGACGACCGGCGAAACCGACGGATTCGTACGGATCGTCGCCGACGAGTCGACAGGCTTTGTCCTCGGTGGCCAAATCGTCGGTCCGCACGCCTCCGAGTTGATCGCTGAAATCGGGTTGGCAATCGAGATGGGTGCTACTCTGGAGGATCTCGGTGCGACCGTCCATACTCATCCAACCTTCACGGAAGCCGTGATGGAAGCTGCGGAGCACGCCCAAGACCAAGCGATCCATACGCTGAACCGCTGACCTTTCCTAGGCCCAGTGTCAGCGAGTCGCTCCGATTCACTCCCAACCCGCCGCCACGCGGCAAATCAGGGTTCTCCATTCCGCTTTGGTCTTTGGTCTGCACCGGACAGAAGGGGATCAGGGCCACGGGACGGCCCGGCCTTCGAAAGACGGATTCGGTCGGACAGATGGGGAGACAAAGCGCATTTATGTTTGGCAATAGTTTCGTTTCGTAATGGTCGACGAACATGGCGGTTTTGAGGATGTCCGTGAATCCGCCGACGGCCATCCGATGAGGGGCCTCCTCCGCTACTGCATTTCATATTGGCCCCGACTTTCTGTGGGGCTGGTTGCCGCACTTCTCACCCGAGCATCCCGACTCGTTCCTTCGCTTCTCGTTGCAGCGGCAATCAACCGTGTGATTCTCTTGGAGGGTGAGCCAGGCATGCTTGCATCGATTGGCCTTCTCCCCGGTGGCGACATCTCCGGGAACGCGGCCCGCGTCGAACTACTCCAGCAACTCGTGATCATCGCAGCCATCGCCTACCTGCTCCGAGCGGTGACCCGGTTCACTTCCCGCTACTTGTTCCAGTCGACCGCCCAAAAGGTTCAGCGGGACCTCCGGAACGACACGTACGACCACATGCAACGTCTCTCGCTTGGGTTCTTTGCCAATCATCAAACGGGAGCGATGATGTCGATCTTGAACTCAGACATCAACCGGCTGGAACAGTTCCTCAACACGGAGATCCGTCAGGCGATTCGAGTCATCGCTACCGTCGGCGGGATCGCTCTCATCATGTTCTGGCACTCACCGAAGCTCGCGCTGATCGCACTGGCTCCCGTTCCACTCATCGGGCTTGCTAGTGGGCGCTTCCTCACTTGGATCGAGCCGAAGTATCGCGGGATCCGCGAAACGGTGGCGCGACTCAACTCCCGTCTCGAGAACAACATCGGCGGTGCGAAAGTGATCAAGGCGTTCAATCGACACAGCTTCGAGTTCGATCGTGTGGCGGATCAAAGCGAACGATACCACGATGAAAAAGTGGAGGCGATCAAGATGCGCCGGGCGTTCTTCTCGTCGCTGCGTGTGATTACCGGGGTGGTCTTCGTCGGTGTCCTCTGGGTAGCGGGCAGCGACATCATCCAGCATGGGTTAGGTAATACGGACCCACGAACGTTGTCCGCTGGTGGGGTCGCGTTGTTTTTCCTGCTTCTCCGACGGCTGTATGCCCCGATGCGACGGGTCGGTAAGACCGCCAACAAGTATCAGCTCGCGAAATCCTCGTCCGAACGCGTCTTCGGCTTACTCGGCCACGAGCCGGCCGTTACATCCCCGGAGAATCCGTTCGCTCCCGAATCGGTCGACGGCCGAGTTGCCTTCGAAAACGTGACGTTTGGCTACACCGACGACGAGACCGTACTGACGGACGTGTCCCTGACGGTCGACCCGGGAGACACGATCGGTCTCGCGGGGACCACCGGCGCAGGCAAGTCGACCTTGTTGAAACTCGTTCCTCGGTTCTATGACGTCGACGAAGGCAGGGTGACGGTCGACGGTACCGACGTTCGAGAGTACGACCTCCACCGGCTCCGCGAGCACGTAGGCGTGGTGGAACAGAATCCCTACATGTTCTCCGGCACCGCAGCGGAAAACATCGCGTACGGTGACCTCACCGCGTTGGCCGATGCAGGAGAGAATAATCAAAAGGGACCGGGGAAGCGAATCATCGAGGCCGCCAAGGCAGCTGAGGCTCACGAATTCATTACTGATCTCCCCGAGGGATACGACACCCAGATCGGGGAACGGGGAGTGAAGCTATCAGGCGGCCAGCGTCAGCGGATCGCGATCGCTCGGGCGTTGCTGAACGATCCGGAGATTATCGTGCTCGATGAAGCAACTTCCGACGTGGATACTGAGACGGAAGAATTGATCCAGGAAAGCCTCACGCGGTTGACCGCCGACAGGACCGCCTTCGTCATCGCTCACCGACTCTCAACTATCCAGGATGCTGACCGTATCGTGGTCATGGAGCAAGGCCAAATCAAAGAGGAGGGAAGCCACACGGAGTTGCTGTCAGCTGACGGTGATTACGCTGGCCTTTGGCGGAGTCAGACCGGTACACCGGGGAGCGGCCACCCCGCATTCGCCGACGACGATTGATCCCGGCGGGCTGCATGGGGCCGCCGAACCCTTTTATCTCCCACGTGCGAGGTTTCCCCATGCGAACGCATCAGCGGCCAAGGGGTGACTCCTGTGAGTGATGGGGGTCCCGATATCGGGGGACAGGCCCCGACTACCGAACCGATCGAGGCGAGCGCTCCCGAGGAGTTCGGTCTCGTACAGGTCTGGTGGGGGAACGGCAAGGGCAAAACGACTGCGGCGATAGGTATGGGTTTTCGAGCTGCTGGACACGGGTACCGGGTACACATGCTTCAGTTCATGAAAGGGGGGACCAACACCGTCGAGGACGTCCGAGGCGAATACAACGCTATCGGTGCCGTTCCCGGGTTTAGCTACGAGAACGCAGGACACTACGGGTGGCATGGGTTCGGACGCCCAGGGGACGAGGATGAACACGCTGCCCAGGCTCGTGGGGCTCTCGCTCGGGTTCAGGAACTGCTTGACGCGGCAGCGGATGCCCCGCTAGACGAACCTCTCCCGCTCGACGGTGATCCGACGCATGGGATGCACATGTTGATCCTTGATGAGGTTTTGTACGCAGCGGATCGCCGGCTCATCAATCCCGAGGAAGTAATTGACGTGGTACGGTCAAAACCCGAGCGACTCGAACTCGTCCTCACGGGCAGTCACGACGAACCGTCGTACCTTACCGAGGAGGCGGATCTGATCAGCCATATCTCGAAATCGAAACACCCGCTCGACGCTGGTCAGCCAGCCCGGCAAGGAACCGAATACTGACCACCTCCCTCAGAGGCATTACCCATAAACTGGAACCCTCGACGGTTAGCCGTAGCTGGTATCCAACCGTTGCCTTCCAGCTGGGTTCGACTGGACGCGAGACACGGGTTTCTGTCACGAGCCTAGCGGCGAGGTCCAGGCGAAGAGAGGATCCTTTCACACGACTATCGACGTCGTGCTGGCGTGCAGATAGCACCCGGGACCCCTGTGGGACGCTACTGAGGGGTCCTCCGGGCCGCACGATTGTGTTCACGATGAGTGATGTCTCGATTCTTCGAGAGAGGTTAGTAGTTCCAGCCGGATACTGGAACTGACCTGGTTGGGATGACACGTACGATCCTGGTCACTGGGACGGCGAGCCATGTGGGGAAGTCAACCATAGTCGCCGGACTCTGCCGACTTCTGGCCGATCTGGGCGTCGATGTCGCCCCGTTCAAGGCACAGAACATGAGTAACAACGCCCGTGCGGTCGTTTCACCCGATGGAGATGACGGTGAAATCGGCGTTTCCCAGTATGTCCAGGCACGTGCGGCCCGGGTTCCTCCCACCACAGACATGAACCCCGTCCTGTTGAAGCCTCGGGGCGACGGCGAGAGCCAACTGATTGTCCACGGCGAAGCCGTCGGCCATTTTGACACGGAAGACTACTACGATACTCACTGGACCGACGCTCGGGAGGCTGCCGCCACCGCCTACGACCGACTCGCAGCAGCGCATGATGTTGTCGTCGCCGAAGGGGCTGGAAGCGTAGCCGAGATTAACCTCCACGACCGCGATTTGTCGAACGTCGAGACAGCCCGGTTCGCCGATGCAACTCTGGTCCTCGTAGTGGATATTGAGCGGGGCGGCGCGTTCGCGAGCTTATATGGAACGCTGGAACTGATGCCGACGGACCTTCGACCTCGCGTCGTCGGGAGCATTATCAACAAGTTTCGGGGTGATCGCACGCTGCTGGAACCCGGTATCAGCGAAATCGAGTCCCGGACGAACGTCCCTATACTCGGAGTACTCCCGTACGACGACCCGGGGCTCCCATCGGAGGACAGCCTGTCGTTGCCACCCCGTGACGAACTGGCAGTCGTAGGCCGGGATGCGGAGCCGTCAGACCGGATCATAAGGATCGCTGTCCCGCGATTCCCTCGAATGTCGAATTTCACTGATCTGGAACCCCTGGCGCACGAACAGGGCGTCCGAATCGAGTACGTTCCGCCCAACGGCGACCTTCTGGACGCGGATGCGGTCGTGCTTCCAGGCACAAAAAACACGGTCGATGACCTGCTCGCACTCCGCGAAGGTGGCCTGGCTGACCAAATCGCTGCCTTCGATGGGCCGATAGTCGGCCTTTGCGGCGGGTATCAGATCCTTGGCAGACGTATCCGGAACGCGGGTATCGAATCGACCAGGCTCGACGGTGTCGTCGAGGGGCTAGGATTGCTTCCGGTCGAAACCGTGTTTCAGACCGAGAAACGCGTCACTCGTGTCACCCGCCAACTGGACGGTGTCGGGCCGCTGGCCGGCGGGTCCGGTCCGGTGACCGGATACGAGATCCATATGGGTCGGACCGAGCCGATGGGCGACGTGACACGCCCTGTTGGGGCGGAAAGCGCGGCGAAAGGCCGCGTTCTGGGGACATACCTCCATGGACTCTTCGAGAACGAAAACGCCCGGGAAGCGTTCATCGAGACGGTCTACGACACCACGGGGTCGGTCCGCCCTCGCAGTACACAATCCCAGGTTTCCTCCTATGACCGAGCGGCCACTCTCGTGGAAACCCACCTTGATTTGGACCCTCTCGAGCTTCCGATCGACGAGAGTCGGCCCTGAGCTCGTCCGACCGAGACGACCGAACGGAGGGTTGGGTTCCGGGTAGAGGGCCTCCGATTCCTCTCCAGGTTCCCCCCGTGAAGGGTCCGGTCGGATTCCGCCCGGATTCAGTCCGTGGTCGGGTCGAACACTTCCGCTCTCGTTTCGGTGACCACTGGATGGTCGGCCTCCCCCGGTGCCGGCGGATCAGCGTCCCCGTACCGTGCCTTGAGTGCCGCCTTGATCGCCTCACGAACGCAGGCCCGCGCGGCCCCCCCGACACGAGTTCCGCTCCCCGTATACGCAGCCGGGTCGCCAGTCGGGTCGCTCCCGATGACGACTGCGTCCGTCGTTGTGCCGGGAACGCCGACCAATTCGAGCAGGGTAGCCGCCTTTGCCTCTGCAGCGACTGCGATTAGATTTCCGGTGGCCGCGTGACCGAGTTTCCGTGACGTTCCGACGAGGAGGTTGACGGTCCCGGTATTATTTGAGTTCCCCGTCTTCTCCGGGTACGAATCCGACCCCGCCGTATCGGAGAGGGGGCCCTCTTCCGGTTCTATCGGTAATGCGGCCGGATTCGACAGTCCCGCAGTAGCGAGCACTTCTACCGGTCCACTTCGTGCACCCCGGACGTTAGTGGCCTCGACGCCTGTCAGGAGAACCGGACCGACTGGACTTCCCTCCCTCCTCGGCTCGAACCCGGCGGCTTCGAGTCTCTCAACAACGTACGACTCGATCGCATCGCCGGAGCGATTCCATCCCTCAGGGACGGTCACACTATACGCGGTACTTGTCGCGACGTGTCCCCCGTTCCACCCGGTTGAGAACCACTGCGTTCCAGAGCGTCGGACCTGCAGGACCCCGTCGTTCCGCCGGATTTCAAACATTCAGTGCCTCCAGAAGACGGTCGTTTTCCTCCGGCAACCGGACTGCGACACGGACGTGTGAGTCGAGGCGTCGGAACGTGGTGGCGTCGCGAATCGTAATACCCTGTCTCCGGAGGCGTCCGATGATTTGTCCGACCTGTCGGTCCCCGACATCGAGCAACAGAAACGGTGCTTCTGAAGGGTGAAGGTCAAACCGTCCGGACAAAGCCTCTTGCATCCGTTGCCGTTCCTCGGTGACCCGCCGCCGTGTCTGTTGGACGAATCCCGTTTGACGCATACAATAAGCCCCGACTGCCGCCGCGGGCGCTCCCAAGTTCCATGTCCGTCGGGCTCGGGCTAGGATGTCAAGGAGCCCCCCAGTCGCCACTGCAAAGCCCATACGTAACCCGGGCAGACCGAACAGTTTCGTGAGCGACCGAGCAACTATCACCCCGTCCAAGCCGGCAAACGAGGGTGACTCGGTGAACCCGAGGAACGCCTCGTCGATGAGGAACGGGGTTTCGACGTCTCGGCAACGCGTCACGAACTCACGGAGCGACTGCGGATCGTACGCGTGTCCCGTTGGATTGTTTGGGTTGCAAGCGATCACGAGTGCATACTCTCCCGGATCGATACGGAGGAGATCTGCCGCCTCTACGAACACGGGTTCCCCGCCTTGCAGTCGCACTTCACGGGCATACTCCCCGAAGCTCGGTACCGGAACTGCCACGAGGTCTCCTGGGGTCACCGTCGTCGCAACTGTCAGCCGGATCGCGGCCAACCCTCCCGGCGTGGGAATGACCTGTTCTGGGTCAGCCCCGACGTACTCGCCGGCGGCGGCACGATAACTGGGATACCCGTCTGCCGGATACGATCGACTCACACTCAATGCTTCCTGGTAAACTCCTGGGATGCCTTCGGGGACTTGCGGGTTCGTGTTCGTACTGAAATCGAGAGTGTCTTGCTCCGTTCCTCCATGGGGCACCCGACCGATTTCGGGCACTGAGTCAGGATCCATTCTCTTTGCCTCCCGAAAGTAGCATTTCTTCGGCGATTTTCATGTCCCTTCGGCGGTTCACGTTTACAGCCAGTCGAGTATCGTAGCTGATTCGCGCGGTCTCGGGCCCGTTGCCGACCACGTTGACGCCGCTCGGAGAAAGGTCACCTCCGCCTTGTTCGTCGACACTCACGCCGAGACTCCGCTTGAGAACGGTGGGGACGGTTATGGACAACGACACGCTCTGTCCTGCAGATGTGCTAATCTGATCATAGTCGGTCAGTATCGAATCGATGGTCGGAGCCGCCAACAGCGGTAGATCAGCGGCGACGGTCAAAACGGGCGTCGAGATTCGATCACGGCCCAGGACGCTCCGAAGGTCTGCCACGTAGCTGTTTCCTGCCGTTTCGATCACCGGGATGCCCAGCCGAATCACCCGCTCCTGAGTTTTCGGTGTGTGGACAGACGGAACAGCGTACGTCGTGGAGACTTGGCTCGCGGAAAGTGCATTCGCAACCCGCTCAACCATCGGAACCCCACCGATTTCGACGAGTGGTTTCTCGGCCGATACGTCAAGCCTTGTTCCTCGCCCGCCACACATTAGGAGAGCGTCCATGCAACCACCCCCGCATGAAGAGCGACGATCCGACTGATTTCGTTGACGGCGCCGAGGACGTCACCACTGATACCCCCAAGCGCTCGACGAGCCCATCGGACTATCACCGCAGCCCCCACGAGTCCACCGATGAGCGTCGCCCAGGTTGCCGGCGACGGCCAGGCGAGAAGGCCTGCAGGGAGACTGACAATCGCTGCACCGGCGAGTTGTCTGGGTCCCCCTCGACTAACCAACTCCGCGGCGAGTCCTTCATGACCTGTCTGTCCCGAACAGATGGCAGCGGCCATCCCGAGCTTCGCGGCTACCTCCCCGGCGACGACGATCGCAACAGCTGCTCTGACCGGAAGTCCCGCGATCGAGAGGGCGACCAGGGTGATTCCGATTAGGCCGAGTCCTAGTGCGACTATCGCACCGACACCAGTCGTCGTATCTCGCATGACGGCCCGACGTCGTTCCTGTTCACCGTGAACGACCGCTGCGTCTCCGAGGTCGGCGAGCCCGTCCGCGTGTGTGATCCCGGTCACCCCGTATATCACAATAAGGTACGCGAAGGCGACCACCGACGGCGGAAGGATCGCCCCGGCGATCACGTCGATCCCGCCTGCAAGCACGAACGGCACCCCTCCAAGCATCCCGATGAGGTAGCCGATGGCCGGGAGAGTGGATGGGTTCGCACGAAACGCTCGCCAGGACTGTTCGTCGTTCCCTGCCGGTAACCGGGTGAGGAACCCTACCGCCCCCCGAAGGGCCGTCAGGACCACGCCACTACCCCCGCGAGCGCGTAGGCTGCCAGCCCGGCTCTTCGGACGACCACGATGCCTCGCTGTGCCTCAGATACCGACGGTAGCGAACGGTCCCGATTCATAACGTACGCCCCAGGCTTCTCGAGTCGGACGGTCAACACGGCTGCGAGGGCTGCCATCGGCCACCCGGAGTTCGGGGATGCGGGAATCCCCGCCCATTTCCGTCCCTCGGAGAGCCGCCAGGGCCTCGCCGCCGCGAGTACGATGAGAACAGCACTGACTCTGGCGGGAACGAACATGACAAGATCATCGAGTCGAGCGCTCGCCCACCCGACTGGTTCCGACCGGTATCCGAGCATGGAATCGAGGGTGTTGACGCCCTTGATCCACCAGGCCACGGCAGTCGCGACGGCGAGCGTGCCGGAAACTGTACCGGGACCGAACACGGCAGTCACCATTGTCCCCGTGCTAGCGGCCGCAGCCAGAGCGAATCCAGCCAGCGGTGCGACGAGGCCGTCGGCCAAGTTCTCGGCTGCACTCTCGACAGCAGCGCTGCGCGTTTCTGCCGCGGACAGGTCGGCTGGGTCGCGCCCCACGAGGGTCGGCAACTGTTGGCGGGCTCCCGGGAGGTCCGTTTCACTCGCGGCGACGATGCTCTCCGCAGCTGAAAGCAACGCCCGCAGGCTTGTCGCGGTGAAGAGGAAGAGACCAGCCGTTATCGACGCTATCGTCGGCGAAAGGCTTTGAACGACCAGTACCAGGCCACCGACCACTCCTGCTGGAAGCCCCGGCAAGACCGCACCGATGAGAACTCCCATCACGCGTGGCATTTTCCACTCCCGGTCTGCGATGTTGACGACTCGACCGAACCAGGCGACTGGATGAAGCCGGTCGGGCGGTTCTCCGATGGCCGTATCGAGCAAGAACGATAGCCCGACCGCGACGGCGGCCGTTAGTGGCATCTCCCAGGTCGGACCCGCTGACGCAGTCGGGAAGATGGTGTCTTGAGGTCCACCCCGCAAGGAGGATCGGTTGTTGCAATCACTATCACGAACCTGCCTGGCGGTGGACTTGAATCCTCCGTACGTGATACGTTTCAGGGCCCTGGAATCTTTTATCGGCCGCTCCACGTGACCGGGCGCCCAATTCAGCTCCTGGTTTTGCATTCGACAAAGCCCTCGGGAAATACGCTTGAACTCTCCCGAGCATATCTACAGGACGAACCCCTTTTGTCCGTCCCGGACAACATTTACACATGAGTTCGAAGCCACCGGGACCAGGTGGTGTGCCGGTGTTAGGGAGCAGCCGACGATACGCCGAGGATCCCTTCTCTTTCATGACCGCCTGTGCGGACGCCTATGGGGACCTGGTGCGATTGGAACTCGGCCCGCGTGAAGTATACATGCTCACCAATCCGCGGGACATCGAACGGGTACTCGTATCGGAGGCGGCGAAGTACCGGAAAGCCGACCTCGGGGACGACGCCATCGACGACTTGCTCGGAGAGGGTCTCCTGATGAGCGAAGGGGCGACGTGGAAGAATCAACGCGATCTTGCCAGTCCGGCCTTTCACGCCCGTCGGATTGCCGGCCTCGGCGAGATGATGACTGGCCACGTGACGGACACAACCGACGACTGGAACGACGGTGACCGGATCGATATCCAGCTCACGATGGCCCGTCTGACCGTCCAAATCATCGTGAGTGCGATGTTTGGAACCACGCTCGGTGAAGACCGCGTCCAGACGGTCCAATCGCACTTGGAGCCTCTTGGTCAGCGGTTCGAACCCAGCGCAGCCCGAGTGCTGATCCCCTCCTGGGCACCCACGCGTGAGAACCGCGAGTTCCACGATGCAGTCGGGCAGTTGGAAGACGTCATCGCGGACATCCTCGATGAGCGGCGCGGCACGGAGTACGACCACCCCGACCCCGCCGGGGACGTGACGGATCGTGATGTCCCGATGGACCTGTTATCAGTGCTGTTGCGCGCCAGGAACCGAGGGGAACAGTCCGACACCCAACTCCGCGACGAACTGATGACCATGCTGCTTGCGGGACACGATACGACCGCCCTGGCCCTGACCTACACGTGGTACTTGCTTTCGGAGCATCCGGAGGTCGAGCGGCGGTTCCACGCCGAACTCGACGAGCACTTGGATGGAGTCCCGACTACTGCGGACACGCGTCGACTCTCCTATACCGATCGAGTCCTGACAGAGGCGATGCGGTTATACCCCCCCGTGTACACGTTGTTCCGGGAACCGAAGGTGGACGTCAGGCTCTGTGGATACCGCATCCCCGCCGGATCAGCAGTGATGCTGCCCCAGTGGGTGGTCCACCGGTCGGATCGGTGGTACGAGAATCCGCACGCCTTTGACCCTGACCGATGGACACCCGAACGTCGGGCGAACCGTCCCCGCTTTGCGTACTTCCCGTTCGGAGGGGGGCCCCGCCACTGTATCGGCAAGCAGTTATCGCTCATGGAGGCGAAACTCATCCTCAGCACGATCGGTCGGGAATACGCGCTGGAGTACACCGGCCCAGACCTCGAACTCCGGGGCTCGCTGACGATGCATCCCGATCATCCTGTTCCGGTCGACCTCCACGCCAGAACGTAGCTATCCCCGCAGTCAGGGAAAAACGGGACGCCTCGCCCAGACTCGCCTTCACTGCAGAGAGCCCCCTTGGACTGCTTCTGGACGTCAATCCGGCCATCGCCCCATCAGCATCCTTTCACAGCCCTGTAGCGGAGGACCCGGCCCCGGACATTGACCCCGGCTTGGAACTCCTCGCTTGAGAAGGTCGACCTCAGTCCTGCCATTGGCCGCCTCTGGACCCGTTTTCGGTAGAATGATTCCGTATCGATCCTTCCCGACGTGCGCCTGCCATCCGAGGCAGTGGATACGTGTGGCCGCCCGATGGAGGCGGACGAGCCATGGCCGGGGACGGTTCGGTAACCACTTGAGAGGCCCGGCTCACGTTTATACGGTATGTCGACGGATCCTCACAGCGAACGTCTCTGGCTTGTCGAGCGGACGTACTCCGATGACGAACAGAACCTGATCATTCTCACCTACGCCACGCTGGATGGGGAACAGTACTATCGAAAGGAACGGGCACTAACCTCGTTTTCCGACCGCCGAGACACGACGGCGGCCATCGAGGCCGATGCCTCGAACTTGGGGACAGTAGATGACCCTCTCCGGCGTGAGCAGTTCGCACTCGAAGCGCAACGGATGGCGAACGAACACGCCCCGGACGACGTCATCTGACATGCTGTCTCGAGGCTTTCGAATCCTGGGACGGCGTTTTCACGGATAGCAGAACCGCCGACCGCTTCCCGCTCATCCGTGTTCAGCCGGTCAGCGGCACGCGCAGTACCGCCGCCCGATACTCTCGGCTCCAGACAGTTAGTTCGTCGATCGTCCAGGCGACCGCCGGGATATCCGTTGCAAGGAGCTCCCCGAGATCGGACGGTCCGCCGCGAGCGACAGTGATATGTGGGACATATTGATCACCCTCCAGACCATCCACCGCTCCGAACGACTCACAGAGCTGTTGGTGGAGCCGGATGAGTCCCGGTGACTGTACTGTCAAATACACCACCGGGGCTTGTCCCGTCGGCGGATCCCTGAACACCCCTAGTCCATCCACGTTGGCCTGGATCGGTTCGACTCCGTCGAGGAGATGTCGGAGCCGTTCCCGGAGACGGTGCGGCCCCGCATCCAACTCGGCCATCCGTTTGACTACCAGCGTGAGATCCTCACGAACCGAATGGAACCGGGTGAGTCGCGGTCGGAGGTCCGACACGACCCGACGAACAGGCGTCGGGACCGGCGCGTTCAGGCTGTCCACGTTAGATCCGGTCGAGTAGATACAACACGATCAGTACCAGGATGACCACTCCCAAGAGCGTTGGTAGCGACGCGAAGATTCCGGTGAGCAATCCGAGCACTTCGCCGAGGATTTCGAGCACGATCCAGACGATCACCAGGACGAGCACGATTTTCAACAGATCCTCGACGTCCATGGTCGTGAGTGGAGGAGGGTCGAATATAAAGCATCATTACTCGCTTCGCCCGACCGGGGGGACCCCCGCCTCTCGCATGAAGGCCAACCGTTTTGACCTCCGGCCGTGAGAGCCTGTGGTATGCGACGGGGACTCCAGGGGGGGCTCGTGATGGCGCTGTTTCTCGTTGTCGTGGTGGGATCACTCGTTACCCCCGGGTTGGTTTCGGCCAGTCTGTCTGGGGACGGCTCACAGTCGACGAGTGCACAGAGCACCTCCACGAACGCCCAATTCGGGGGACCACGACTCCAGACGGGCAACGTGGAGTCGGATGGCGTCGTCCTCCGGGCAAACGTGAGTGAAAACGGGGACGCTCGTTGGACCGTCGAGTATCGCATCCGACTGACCGATGAAAACACCACCGAGGCCTTTCGGTCGCTTCAACAGGACATCGAGAACAACGAGAGTCAGTACGCCTCGACGTTCGAGCGCCGGATCACCGCGACCGTTGGTACGGCCGAGAACGCGACTGGACGAGAGATGGCGGTCGAAAACGTTAGCGTGACAACACGGGTGCAAGAGCTGGCCGATCCGAGTATCGGGTTCGTCGTCTACTCGTTCAAGTGGACGAATTTTGCGAGGACGGAAAGCGATCGGCTCGTCGTCGGGGACGCTATTGAGGGATTTTTCCTCAATGCGAATACGACCCTCGAGATCGCCTGGCCGCCAGGTTACGAACCCGACGACATCGCGCCGATGCCCGATTCACGCCCGACCGAGAACTCGGTTCGATGGAACGGCGAACGCGACTTCGGTCCTAACCAGCCCCGTGTGGTACTCACCTCCGCCGGAGCCTTTTCGATTCGTCCCGCCCGACTGGTGGCGGGGTTGTTAATATTGGCCGTGCTTGGGGCCGTTCTCTATCGGTTCCGGGGACGTATCCGACGAGGTCTCGCACCCGGGTCCCCAGGAGACGAGGAGAGCAGTTCCACGTCTGGACAGTCCCGCAGTGATGCTCAGGAATCCGGGACGGGAGACGAGGCTCCGCCTGAGGACTTGTTGAGCCCTCAAGAGCGGGTTCTCCGGCTGGTTCGGGAGAACGGCGGCCGGATGAAACAAGCTGAAGTGACAGAAGAGTTCGGGTGGAGTGCTGCACGGACAAGTCAAGTCGTCGGAGATCTCCGTGACGAAGGGAAGCTCGAGAGCTTCCGGCTCGGTCGTGAGAACGTGCTCCGTCTCCCCAGCGAAGACGACGACCTCCAGCCGGAAGGAGGCCCGGAGTCGGACTCGGCTGATGGTTCTGATGGGATTACCCGGTAATCGTTCTCTACCGCACGATATCGCCGATCTATGTGGACGCTCCGATTAAGACGGTTTAATCCGGGTGAATCCGAGAAAGCGAAGTGAGCAGTATTTGTGAGCGGGCACCGTTGATCCGGATATGCGATGGTTCACTGTGGTGACTCTCGCGGCACTCTTGGTCGTCAGTGGGGTTTCTGTGACCGCCATAGCGCAGGAAGAGCCGACAGCTCCGGGGGCTAAATTCGCCGGTGTTGTTGGCGTTCAGGGTGCCGAAGTCGAAGGGGAAGTTGCCGATCGAGCGCTCGACGAGCGGTTATCGCGCGCGGACTCGAACACCTCGAAAGCCGCTGTGATTGCGACCGAACAGGAGCGACTCTCGGAAAAGCTTGACAGACTCGAACGACGGGAGGAACGGCTCCGTGCGGCCCGCGCCAACGGGTCGGTCTCGGAAGGTGCGTATCGGGCACAGATGGCCGAACTCGCAGCGGAATCCCGTGCTCTCGAACGTCGAGCAAACCGCACGGCGACGGTTGCTCGCGGCCTCCCAACTGAAGTGTTGCGTGACCGGGGGATCAACGTCTCTGCGATCGAGCGGCTTCGGACGAACGCTGCAGACCTGAGTGGGGGTGATACGGCTGCTATCGCCCGCGAAATCGCAGGCGAAGGAGTCGGGAGTGAACTCGGCGGCCCGCCGGCTCGGGCCGAAAACGAAACGGCGGACCGTGGTCCTCCAGGAGGCGACGACAGTGAAGACTCCCGCCAAGGGGACGACGCTGACGCCGGTCGTGACCAAACGAGCACTGAAACGGCGCGGGACGGTTCTGGAGAGGGCGAACGGACAGACAGCGCAGCAACTACCGAGGATGGCTCTCGTAAGGGAGGATCCACCGAGACCCCCACTCCAGGCGGTCCGGGCGATGACGGTGGCGGCTATTGACGCGGTAACATGCGCGAAACCCCCAAGTGTGACGGGGTCCGATATCGCGCATGGTCGGCGGTGTCTGGGAGGCGGTCAATCGGCTGGGCCGGACCAGTGCCAGCCTGCTCCCAGGCAGGTCCTCATCGGATAGTGGGTCGAGCCGCGGGATTGACCCAACCCGGACGGTCCTCCTCCTCTTCCTGATCCTGGGGCTGGCCTTCTTAGATCCGCTGGCCGGGATCGTCGTATTCCTGTCGGTCGTTCTGCTCGCGACGCTGATCAGTTCCGTCGAGATCGTCCAAGCCTATGAGCGGCGGGCGGTGACGGTCCTCGGGGGATTCAGGGGTCTCCTCAATCCCGGGCTCCGATTCATTCCGCCGTTCATTTCGTCGACCTACGTCTTCGACCTCCGAACGGAGGCGATCGATGTCCCACGACAGGAAGCGATTACGGCTGACAACTCGCCCGTGACGGCGGACGCCGTAGTCTACGTGCGAGTAGTCGACGCGGAACGAACGTTTCTTCAAGTGGACGACTACCGACGGGCGACATCGTCATTGGCTCAGACCACGCTTCGAGCCGTGATCGGAGACATGGAGCTGGACGAAACGTTACGCCAGCGGGAGGAGATCAACCGCCGCATTCAGGAGGAACTCCAAGGCCCCACCGATCGATGGGGCGTCGAGGTGGAGATGGTTGAGGTCAGGGAGGTCCTTCCGACCCCAACGGTTCGCGACGCGATGGAGGAGCAAACCTCAGCGGAACGTCGCCGCCGAGCGATGATTCTCGAAGCCGAGGGTCGCAAGCGAGCGGCCGTTACACGGGCGGAGGGGGACCAAATGGCAGCTGTCCTTTCCGCCGAGGGGAACAAGCAGGCATCTGTGCTGGAGGCGCAAGGCGACGCGATCGCGACGGTCCTTCGGGCACGTGCCGCCGATTCGATGGGCGAGCGAGCGATCATTGACCGCGGGATGGAGACGATCGACGCCGTCGGCCAAGGCGACTCTTCCACGTTCGTTCTCCCCCAGGAACTCACGTCGACCCTCGGCCGGTACGGTCGTCGACTGACAGGAAGCGACGTCGCCACCAAGGCACAAGGGTTAGACTCACTCGAGTTTGATTCGGCGGATCGTGAGTTGCTTGGTCTCGACTCCGTGGATATGCTCGTCGATACGGACGAATCGGAAAACGGATCTCTTTGATTGAGCCTGACCAGTGACAGAAACGCGTCAGCGCTTGAACTAGTGAGGAGTTCTTATCAGTCGTATCGCCCTTGCTTCTCTCTGTCTCGGGAGAAACAGGATTCTATTCGAGCGTCCGGCTGTCCGAACTCCCCATGTTGCCCCCTGACGGTCCCTCAATGACCCACTTGTCGGAGTAGTCCTCGCCACATGAGCAACGTGCGTACGCGTGGAGGACGTCTCCTTTGGCGTACAATCCCCCTACCGCCTCATTGTGGCCTTCGGCGAATGCGAACGTGAACTTAATCCGGTGTTCGTCGTCATCGTTCTCACCGGCCGGACACCTGCCGGTAGCGAGGTGAGAGCCGATCTGGCCCTCTCGCCCCATCGCTCCCTGTGCGAATTCCATTGCCTCCATGCCGACGCCGGCAGCGAACGCACGTCTCCCTTGCTCACCTGGTACCACGAGAACTACCCCGTCATCGATCTGTTCACCCAGTTCCGCAAGTCGACCGTTCGCGTCCAGGTAGTCGCCGGATACGTAGATCGCCACGTCATCGAGCCGCTTACCAGCCAGAAACTCGTCGAGTTCGCTCATACTACCGGTGGCGGACTCGGGGTTAAAAGACTACCCGTCGGTGATCGACTCGGCGATGTTGCGGAGCGACTCGTCCGCTCGACGAGGGATCTCGTAAAGGATTCGCTCGCCAGGTTCCCGGAGTCCGTACACCTGACCCTGGCTGACTTCGTCGAATTCGACCGTCGCCCCGCGGTTCACCTCACGAGTCGCGAACCACTCGTGCAGTCTGTTTTTCCCCTCCCGAGACCGCGCCAGTTGCCGGTCGTCGAACGCCCCTCGAATCAATAGCGAGCGGCTGTCTATCTCGACTGGTGCGAACCGAGAATCACCTCCCAACACCAGCCTGATCGTTTCACCTTCTTCCAGACCTATTCGCTCGTGGACTCGAAGGCATCTCACCCGTGTACCGCCGTACCGAGTTACCCGGGCTCGATACGTTGATACTGCCGAGGTGTCACTTGCGATACGATCTGGCATTACTCTTCATCGGTCTCGTCCTCTTCGTCCCCTTCCTCTTCGGCGCCCTCCGTGACTCCCGTGCCCTCGGTCTCGGACACTTCGTCCACCTCTGGGTCTTGCCCCCTGGCTTCGTCGTCGTTTTCGGGTTCCGTTTCTTCAGTGTCGGCATCCTCCATATCATCCGTTTCGTCCGTCTCGGCCCCTGAGTCGTCATCGAGCGGTTCCCCGTCGACGGTTCCATCGACAACCTGCGCGTTTACCTGGGCGGTTTCTTCACTGATTTCTCGCCCGCGGACGGTGACCCGTTTCCGTTCTCCCTCCCGGGACGGCTGATATCCAACCCCTCCCTCGAGGAGCAGCTCCTTCAAATCCGACCCGGCAACGTCCTCACGCATCGGTCTCCCGGCCGTATCCGAGCCGCCGGTTAACTCCAACGTGAAGCCGTCGAGCCCGACGGCACCACCGTCTACCTCGTCGCCGAGTTCCCGTCCTAGGAAGCGGTTCGCAGCCTGTCCGTCAACTTCGAATTGCTCAGTCTCGCCGTTAGGGTCCCCAACGACGACCTTGAATTCAGCCATTAGCAGAAAGCTCGCCTCGCCGGGGCAAAAGACCGTCGAAGGTTTCTCGCTGAACGTTTCTGTGTGAGTATCGTACCCGCTCCTGACTGATGACCACCGAAGATAACGACGTAGAATACGACGTCGACTTCCGTGAGAATCCGGCAGCCTACGAGATTGGCCGCGGCGAGCAGGGCGTGTTTAAAATCCAGCCGTACAAGGATGAACTCCTCCCTCTCTGGTCGATCACGAGTCTCGAGGAAGCAGAGGAAGCTGCCCAGGCTATCTATCAACAGTACGTGACGTACCTGGAAGCGGGAGAGTTCGTCGGCGCCGACATGGCTCGGAAGTACCTCCGGATGGGGTGGACACGAAGCCTCCGGTACGCCAAGTACCCAGGAGGGAGAAAATACGACGACGACGGAACCCCGAGGGAGCCTGAGCAATGGTACGACGAGGAAAAGCATGAGATCTCACAGGTGTACAGACAGTATCTCGACCTGGTTCGCGAGGATCCCGATTACCAACGGCTCCGGGACGAGTGGGAAAACGAGACAGGATGACCCGATGCGGTGGATTATCCCAGCCGAATCGGGTTTTGACTTCGGGTGATCTCAACCGTAACTCGCTTGCCCAAGTTGAAGTCGTGTCCGTTATGGAACACAAGCTTCGCCCCGGCCCCGGGTTCTCGGGAAGCAAACATTGAGAGACCGCTCGCACGTTTCTCGCCGACGAGCACATCCACGTCCGCCCAGGAAATATCGCGCCCCTCCCGGCGGCCGACCCGTTTTCCAAGAAGCCTTACCTCGTCCGTGCCGGGTAGCTCCGCCAGCTCGTCACAGGCGAGCGTCCCGCCGCCTTGGTAGTGCGCCAGGCCACCGTCCAGTGGGAGACCCCCGTCGCTACCGAGTGCCACGTATGTCCCGGGGTTCGGATGGGCGGGTGAATCGAGCACGATCGATGACGGTCCGGTCTCTATAATCCTCCCTGTCCCATCCCATTCGATCCCGGATACCGGAACTTCGGTGACGAGTGGAAGCGACCCCGCCGCACGATATGGGTTGCGGGTCCCTCGGCGAAACTCGAGGTGGACGTGGTTGTCAACCCACTGTCCGAAAAAGCCCGATCGGACCATCTCTCCCAGAGGATCTCCCGGAACGACTGTCGTTCCGGTCTCTACGGCGGGCCTGACGTGAAGCACGCGTGCGATAAGATCGTCCCCGCTGAGCGTCGAGGGAAGACGAATCCCTGATTCACGCGGGTCGAGATCTATCACGATCAGGTAATCGCGGCTGACGGCGTAACTCCTGTCCGGACACCCTACCGAGCGGACATCCCGGACGGTCCCCGCCACCGGCGAGACGCCGATATTCGTCTGGGGATAGAGGTCAATTCCGCGACCGTGGTCATGAGCAACGTATGGAGAGTTGTACAACGAGAATCGCCGATACTGGCCGATGAGTGACGATTTCAGTCCGACCGCACATTCCGACCCAGTCGAGAGTCTTCTGGACTCCGCCCTGTTCTCGGTCGTCCCTTGCGAGTCCGACAGCTCGTCCATGTTTTCCGTGCGTGACGCAACCGCTTAGGCCCCCCGTTTACAACGGTGGAGTATGCGTGTCATCCGGGGACGACTTCCTAACAGGACGGCAGACCGGCGTGCCACGCAGCTAATTCTCGACCAGGTGGCTGCCGACCAACGACCCGCACTCCGTGTCTGGACCCCGGCCCGGCAAGTCACGTTTGGGCGCCGGGATACCAACGCTCCCGGGTACGACCGTGCCCGTCGGGCCGCGGCTGACAGGGGCTTCCCCCCGACCGAGCGGTCGGTCGGCGGGCGAGCGGTCGCATACACCGGGTCGACGATTGCGTTCGCGCACGTCGTTCCCGTCTCGGACATCCGATCGAACCTGGATGCTCGATACGTGACCGCGCGTGATACCGTCGTTACTGCGCTCCGGGGACTCGGTGTCGACGCGGAGCCCGGTGAACCTCCGGATTCCTACTGCCCCGGCCAACACTCCGTCCGCGTGTCAGACGGGGGAAAACTCGCCGGGATCGCACAGCGAATCCGATCCGAGGCGGCCCTCGTAGCGGGTTGCGTGATGGTCTGCGAATCGGTAGCCGTCCGGAAAGTCCTCGATCCCGTCTACGACGCGCTGGGAGTACCCTTCGATCCCGACACGGTGACGACTGTTTCGGACGTGGGCGGCCCTTCCGCTCCCGATTGCATCGCTCAGGCGTTGATAAGCGAGTTCGCGAATGACGATCGGACGGTTGAGCACATTACTGACTCCAGTTTTAAAGAGTGTTAGTTCGCCAGATTTCCGGATACTCGAGTGATAATTGTCCTCCGATTCGGACGGAGGTCGCACCCCGGGGTAGCAGTGGTACCTGTATCTTGAACGGAACATGGGACGGTAGCGCCCGCATGACGTCCCGAACCGCTTACACGCGTCGAAACGCCAGTACAGATCGATGGTAGCGCTCGGGACCGCCCCCGACCTCCTCAGGTTGCTGGTCGTCCCCGGGTTTGCCTGGGCGGCCTACCGAGACGTTCGGACACGCCGGGTTCCGAACCGCTTGTGGCCACCGTTGGTTGCGATCGGGGTCATCGCACTCGTATGGGAGGTGTGGAACACGCTTCCGCTCGCGGGATTGGACGGTCGACTCCTCCTCATACGTGTCGGCTTCGCCATCGGATTCCTGGTCCCTTTCGCCTTCCTCGCGTATCGGATGGGGGCCTTCGGTGGGGCGGACGCGAAAGCATTGATGACGCTCGCCGTCTGCTTCCCGACCTATCCTATCTACTTCCTTCCGTCAGTAGCGTTGCCACTCGTCCCGACCACACTGCGCGTCATGGCTATGACTGCTTTGACGAACGCTGTGCTCATCGGGATGGGTGCGATCGTCTGGCTCGGAACCCGGAACGCCCTTGCCGGCAGGATTTCGAATGCGATGCTGGTAGGGCGGCGTGTGTCCGTCGATCAGCTGCCTGAGACTCACGGGTCCCTACTCCTGACGGAGGGAATCTTCCCTTCACGCGGGTTGGACCTTGACGCGCTTCGGATGTATCTCCGATGGCGAGGCTCGACGCTCGCCGACTTACGAACTGCACCTTCCGAACACCGGGACCCCCAAAGCGTGACGGAGACGCATCCCTCGACAGACGGCGCCGTGACCAGTCCCCGCGGTTCGTCGGCCATTACACAGCCTCCGGAGGGAAACACGACGGGATTCCCTCAGGAGGATACAAACGGCGCCACTGTCGACGACCCCGAAGATGCGTCCGCATCTGATCAACATGACGACCCGTGGGCCGCAGCCCGGTTCCTCCGAGAGATCGAGGGGAGCGCCTACGGGACCTCACCCCGGACCCTCCGTGACGGGCTGGAGAGGATCACCCGGTCCGATGAAGTGTGGATCTCTCCCGGCCTCCCGTTTCTGGTTCCACTGTTTCTCGGAATTCTGGTCGGATTGACGTACGGTGATATTTTGTTTGCACTCCTGTCAGCCGCCGGGCTGGTGTAGTTACTTGACTCAACCCTCTGGCGTGATTGTCCTCCGTTCACGTGAGACTCTCCGGGGAAATACTGGCCCGAGTGATCATTGTCGATCCGTCGAGTTCATCTCTCATCCCGTCCCGCAGTCCAATCCTCCCCCGAGCGCGCTTTACGCCTTCCATTCCCGGTCTACGCCACCGTACTCCAGGCCCGGCTAGCTACGCCACCCCTATCGGGATGATGCTGTGGCCTGACGCACAAGACCTATCCGGACACCACGCCTGCCGTGGTGTATGGACGACGACACCGTCGACGTCGGGTTCGGCGACGACGGGTTGGTTCCCACCGTCGCGCAGGACGTCGATACGGGCGAACTGTTGATGCTCGCGTACGCTTCACGGGAAGCGCTGGCCCGTACCCGTGAAACTGGCCGCGCCCATTACTACTCCCGCTCGCGTGAGGAACTTTGGGAAAAGGGGGCTACTAGCGGTCACGTTCAGCACATCGCTGAGATACGCGTCGATTGTGACGCTGACGCGGTATTGTATCTTGTTAAACAGGACGGAGGAGCCTGTCATACCGGTCACCGGTCCTGTTTCCACCGGACGATCGATGGCGAGGTGGTCGACGAACCCGTGTTCGACCCAGAGGAGGTGTACGGCTGAGTCGTGGCAGACGCGCGTATCGACCGCCGCGGTAATGCGCCCGACGCGGATACGCTGATCGCGGAACTGGCGGAAGCACACGAGAGGCTCGCGAATATGCAGGCAGCCGTGGAAGAAGTGGGTGAATCCGACCTTCAGCATCTCGATGAGGGGCTCGAAGAAGCAGAACGGCTTCTCAACAAGTACGAGTCATCTGCGACCGGTACAGGGGACTTCGAGTCGTTCATGCGGTTCCGCGGGAAGTTCGGGACCCACGTCGAGACGCTACCGGATGATCTCCCGGCACGAGAAGCTTTTGAAGCCGCCAACGACGCGATAGACAAACGGAGACTCAGCGAGTCCGACTTCGAGCGAGCACGAAGGGAACTCGATCCGGCTCGGGAGTTGGTCCGTCGGCTCGAGACCCGGGAGACCGCCCGCTCCGCGTTCGATGACGTCCGGTATAGAATCCACCAACGACTCGAGGAGCTCGCCGACCGCATCGACGACCTCCAGCGTCTAGAGAAGTTGGACGCGATCGATCTCGATGCACCCACTAGCGAATTACGGAAACCAATTGAAGCGTATAATACAGCTGTGAGGAACGCCTTCCAGGAGTATCGACAGGAGGCTAGTGCACGAGAGGTGATCCGGTTTATCGAGGCGACCGATCACTACCCACTGGTCGACTTCCGACCGCCGCCTCCAGACCTGCGTGAGTACGTCGAGCAGTACGACGCAGGTGCCAAACCGCTCTCGACGTTGCTGGAATACGCGGACTACTCCCGGTCGAAATTGGAGCATTACGTCGACAATCCGGCCGCACTCCGAACCCGCGTCGCGACGCATCGGACGTATCTCGATCGTCTGGACGCCGAACCGCTGACGGTCGAATGGCCACCTCCCCCGGGCCAAGTCCTCAGATACCGTGCCCGTGAACTCGTCTCGGTCGTCGCACGGTTCGCGGGAGGTCGTGTCATCACCCGCGCGAGGCGGCTTCGGGACTTGGCCGGTCGGGAAGACTACACCCGACTCCGGCGGGCCGCTGAGGCGGAGGCGGAACTTACTGAGACGGAACGTGAACGGCTCGCTTCCGGCGCAGTCTCGGCCGAGTTGTCGGCCGCCCAGGACGAACGGGATCGGCTCAGAACGGCGCTTGACGAATATACTGCGGGGTAGTTCGCTGGGATTACAGTCGCCGAGCGTATACCGTCGTCGGATAGGACTGCCCGGCTATTTCGAACGTGCCCTCGGCCACTGGCTCGAACCCTCTAGCCTCGTAGAACCCCTGCGCGGCGTTGTTCTCCTGGAACACCTCCAGGAGTAATCGTTCACGGTCGGGCGGAATCCGGTGGAGTCCCTCGGTCAAAAGTTCGGTCCCGATTCCTTCGCCCCACCGGTTGGGAGTCACATAGATGGCCCGAAGGCCCGCCTCGTTCTCGCCGACGAAGGCTTTCGTTTCCATCGGATCCCATATGAACTCTGTGAAGCCGACTACTGCCCTTCTCCCGGTATCGACGGCTATCAAGAAGGATCGATGTTCGGTTCCAACTGTCGTTCTGTATCGGTCACGAAGGTCCGTCCCCTCCGGAACCGAAAGGCCAGAAATCACCTCGTCCGGAAGGATATCAGCGTACGCGGCGCGCCAAGCGTCGCGGTTCACCTCGAAGGCGGCACGAAACTCGTCGATATTGGCAGGGCGACGGACATTCACGACCGGACATTATCCTCCAGGGGATAATTACCCCTGGTCTGGCTCACCATGCCTCCGCTCACCGGGTGTATCGAACGACGGAATCCTCCAGGCAAAAGACGCGTCGGTAGCGAAGACCCTGGCGCGCGTTGCCCGGTGCCGGCTAGGTCCCGGCCCCGGGTTCGACGAGAGGCCCCTCGCAGTCACGCCGTGCGAAAGCCGCGTCCTGCACAGAAGTTACGCAGTCGACAAGGCCTGGGATGTCTCCTCTGGCCGTCCGGTCGGCCTGCTCAATCGCCGAATGGGCCCATGCCTCCCATCCCACCGCCCTGCTCCTGCATCCGCTTCATCATCCGTTCCATGTCGGCCTGGCCCATTCCGCGGAACTGGTCGAGTGCGCGTTCCATCATTCGGTGCTGCTCGAGCAGCTCTTCTACCGTCTCTTCGTCCGTACCGCTTCCCCGCGCGATCCGACGGACCTGTTCGGCGCCGATCGAGCGTGGGTTCTCCAACTCCTCTTCAGTCATGGAATCCATCACGACCTCGAACTTCCGCATCCGGTCCTGCGTGACGTCCATCGCGTCGTCCGGCAATTGGTCCATCATGCCGCCACCGAGCCCGGGGATCATATCCAGCACCTGATCCAACGGTCCCATCCGATTCATCGTCTCCATCTGCTTCCGGAGGTCGACCAGCGTGAACTCACCTTCGAGCATTTCCTCGGGATCCCAATCGTCTTCCTCCGCTTCCGTTTCCTCCATTGCCCGCTCGACCCGTTCAGCGAGCTGCTGGAGGTCTCCCATCCCGAGTAATCGGGAAATGAACCCATTTGGCTCGAATCGTTCGACATCCTGGACCGTTTCACCCGTCCCGAGGAACGCGATTGACGAGCCCGTCTCGTTCACCGCGGTTAGTGCGCCGCCCCCTTTGGCTGTCCCGTCGAGCTTGGTAACGACGACCCCGTCGATACCGATTGCGTCTTCGAACTCGCTGGCTTGCTTTTTGGCACCTTGTCCGATGGCCGCGTCCAGGACGAGCAACGACGCATCAGGGTTGACCACGTCTTCGATCTCTTCTATCTCTGTGATGAGGTTTTCTTCGAGCGCGTGTCGACCAGCTGTATCGACGATGCGAACCTCGGCATCACTCGTCGCCTCGAGTCCGTCTCGAGCAATCTGAACCGGATCCTCCGCGTCAGGATCGCCATAGAACTCGACTTCGGCCCGTTCGGCCATCTGCTTGGCTTGATCGTAAGCCCCGGGTCTGAAAGTATCCGTCTGGATCACCGCCGGTCGAAGCCCCTTCTTCGAAAACCACCACGCAATCTTGGCGGCGCTGGTGGTCTTCCCCGACCCCTGGAGTCCCGCAAGCAGGATCGTTTGTGGTTCCAGAGGTAGTTCAGTCGACTCTCCGACGAGTTCGACCAACTCCTCGTATACGATTCGGAGGACATGGTCACGGGCCGTCGTCCCGCCCGGAGGCTCCTCCTCGAGTGCCCGTTGCTCGATCCGGTCCGACAGGTCCATCACCAGGCTCGTGTCGACGTCAGCGGACAGAAGCGACCGCTGGATCTCCTTAACGACCTCCTTGACGTCCTCCTCGTCCAGCCGGGACTTCCCCCGGAGGTCGTTGAGGGTGCCACGGAGGGAGCTTCCCAGATCGTCAAGTACCATTTACGAGCCCTAGGCGGGTCAGGGGATAAAGCCTTACTCGTCGAGGATAAGCCCCTCGCTCGGACGGGGACCGTGTCACCAGCTTTCAGAACGGGCGAACGTCCCCGGCCTGCTCTTTCACGATTGTTGATATGTGTCCTTTATCAACATCCCCACGACGCCGTGGGATTCCCCCCGGAGTCGGTCAAAACGTACCCACATTTTTGTATGTCCGTCGTCTTCCTCCAGTATGGCCGAGGCCGCCCCGCTGCCCCTTGACGGCCCATTCGAGGGGCGGAGCCTCCTTGTTGCCGGCCCTCCGATGACTGGCAAGTACGAACTGATGCTTCGTATAATCGCCGCCGGAGCCCAACGAGCAATCATCATCGCGACGGGGGATCGAGCAACGGACGTTCGACGGGATTTCACAACCATGGCGGGTGTCGGCGACGACGCAGTCGGCGTCGTCGACTGTGTCACCCGTCAGCAGGAAGCGACAGCCCGGGACGAACCGGGTAT
Organism: uncultured Candidatus Halobonum sp.; assembly: GCA_964502585.1. Classification (GTDB taxonomy): domain Archaea; phylum Halobacteriota; class Halobacteria; order Halobacteriales; family Haloferacaceae; genus CAZCXJ01. The sequence continues at coordinate 101,624 of CAZCXJ010000002.1, read as the reverse complement.
CCGGTATGCCGCCTCCCCACAGAACGTCACCGAGATTGGAATGAAGTTCACGGATCTGTTTGAGGAATTCCGGGAAGAGCCCGAGACGGTCGGGGTCGGGCTCCACTCGTTATCCGAGATGCTGATGTACCTTGACGCTCAGGACGTCTACCAGTTCGTCCGGGTCCTGACCAAGCAGGCTGAAAGCGAAGACTGGTTTACCGTTGCCGTCATCGGGTCCACGATGCACGACGAGCAAACGCTACACACCCTGTACGAGCCGTTCGATACGGTAGTGGATACGCGCGAAAGCGACTCCGGGACTGGCAGGGAGTTGCGAATCCGCGAGGGGAACAAAGCGACCACCGCTTGGACCCCTTTCTGAGCACATGACACCCTCCCTGGGCGGCTGACTGACACATGGGAGCTTCACCTCCATGATCTTCCTCACGCGGTTCAGGGTTCGATATCGTGGTAATCGGTTTACGACGAAGCGGCTGGCTTTTCACCTGTCCGGCCTAACCACTGGACATGACCGAGTTCGATCGGGAGAAGTTCGAGAACAAGTACGCACACTACTTCACCGAGCTCCAGCGGGCGTACAAGAACGCCTTCGAGACGATGAACGATACACACGACTCTGAGCTAGTCCACGCTATCGATCAGCAGATCCTGAACGAATCCGAACCGTTCTATGAGGAGGGGGCGTTCCATGTAGACCTCCCCTCTGATCCAGCTGAGAGGGTGACTGCTGTATCGGTCGCTGATGACACTCTGGACGAGGTCTTGGATCGATACGTCGCTGAAATCGAAGCCGAACTGTATCATGTCTTCGACATGGAGCCGCCTTCACAGGGATAGTCCTGATATCCCTGTCCGGCGAGGCTCGGATCCCGGTCTGGCCTGCCGCCCGCGCCCCACAGTGATTCTCGACGGAACGGCCCCTCCAGTGAGCACAAAGCATAAACGCGGTCGCGACGAAGCCCGGATACTATGAGTACTGACTCACAGGATGCCGACGACGACCTGCGAGAGCGGGTCACGAACTTCCTCCGTCGGAACTTCCCACAGATCCAGATGCACGGGGGCAGCGCTGCTATCAGCCACTTGGACCGGGAGTCGGGCGAAGTCCACGTCCAGCTCGGGGGTGCCTGCTCAGGTTGCGGGATCTCCCCGATGACTATTCAGGCGATCAAGTCGCGCATGGTCAAAGAGATCCCTGAAATCAAGAAGGTTCACGCCGATACCGGCATGGGCGGAGGAGCAGACGGTGATCTCGGTGGAATGGGGCAGTCTAGCGATGGGATGTCGCCCTCCTTCCCCGGGACTGACAGCTCAGACGACGACGAAGGGCCTCAGGCTCCGTTCTGACCGGGTCCCGGCTGTCCTCCGGACCGATAGTCTCAGACTATTCCTTTTCACCCCGACTCAATCAACCCAGGCAGCGTGGTCTCCGTCTTGGGTCTCCCAGATTGACGGCAGGTCGAACCGAATGACGGTATCCTGTCGGCGTCCTCACCCGCTCCTGCATGGGGCAAATAAACTATTGACCGCGATATCAATACGCCCCTCCCGGTCCCGAGGAGACCCTGCGGAGCGGAAAACGTATGCCGGACGGTCGAGACGTATTTAGTATGACAGACTCTGGCGACGGACAGGACGTCGACAACGTTCTGTTTGTCGTCATGGACACGGTCCGTAAGGACCGACTCGGCCCGTACGGCTACGACCAGGGGACGACCCCAGGTCTGGACGCGTTGGCTGCCGAAGACGAGACCACCGTCTTCGACCAGGCTGTTGCCCCTGCCCCGTGGACGCTCCCCGTCCATGCTTCACTGTTCACCGGGTTGTATCCGAGCGTCCACGGGGCTGACCAGGAGAACCCGTACCTGGAGGGAGCCACGACGCTTGCAGAGACGTTGTCTATGGCGGGGTACGCGACCGCCTGTTACTCGTCGAACGCTTGGATCACTCCGTACACCCATCTCACCGACGGCTTCGATGACCAGGACAACTTCTTCCAGGTGATGCCCAGTGACCTGCTGTCCGGACCACTAGCCCGTGCCTGGAAGACGCTCAACGATAACGAGAGACTGCGTCGTATCGCCGACAAACTCGTCTCCTTGGGAAACACCGCCCATGAGTTGCTTGCAGGAGGGGAAGGAGCGGAGTCGAAAACACCCCGAGTCATCGACCGTACTCGCACGTTTATCGAGTCAGCGAACACGGCGGGCGACGACTGGTTCGTTTTCATCAACCTGATGGATGCGCACCTTCCCTATCACCCACCTGCGGAGTACGCCGAGCGGTTCGCCCCCGGGGTGGACTCGACCACCGTCTGTCAGAACTCGAAAGAGTATAACTCCGGTGCCCGGGACATCGATGACGCCGAATGGGACGCAATCCGCGGACTGTACGACGCTGAAATCGCTCACATCGATGCGGAGTTGAACCGATTGTTCGACTGGCTCAAGGAGACTGAACAGTGGGATGAGACCGCACTCGTGATCTGTGCCGATCATGGGGAACTCCACGGCGAACACGACCTATACGGCCACGAGTTTGGCCTGTATGACCCGCTGGTGAACGTTCCGCTCCTGGTCCGTCACCCCGGACTCGACGGGGGGTGGCGGGATCATTCCGTCGAGCTGCTGGACCTGTACCACACGGTGCTGGATAGCCTTTCTGTCACTGGCGGAACCCCGGCCAACAAGGGGGAAACGGCGGTCCCGTTGGACCACTCACGATCGTTATTGTCGGCCGATTATCGCGACTTCTCGGGAGCCGCGAACCCCGACCCCGGACAAGCTGTCCCCGCCAACGACGACGGCCGGTACGCGTTCATCGAGTACTCGCGGCCCGTTATCGAACTCAAGCAACTGGAAGAAAAAGCGTCCGCTGCGGGCATCGACATCCCCGCAGACTCACGATTCTACGCGCGGATGCGGGCCGCCCGCCGCCCGGACGCAAAGTACGTCCGAATCGATCGAATCGAGGACGAAGCCTACCGACTCGACACCGACCCCGCGGAGTCACAGAACCTCGTAGCCCGCGGGACATGGACTGACACCGAATCGCTCGTCGAGACCGAAGGTGCCTTGGCTGACTTCGAACGGGCCGTCGGCGGAGCCTGGTCGGACAAGGAGGAGGTGCGGCCAACCGATGACTCGCTGGCCGAGATGGATGAGGAGGCGAAAGAACGGTTACGAGACCTGGGGTACGTCGAATAGCGCGTTCAGTCTTCGGCCCAGTAGTACAGTTCTTCACGTGGGGCTCCGCAGTCGGGGCATTCGTCCGGGAGTTGTCCCTCGATCTGTTCCATCGCTCCGCACTCCCAGCAGCGCCACATCACGTACGCTTTCCCGAACACATCCCGTGCCTGTTCGACAGTTAGCTTCTCGCTTCCCTCCCTGGCCTTGACATAGAACCCCACCTCATCGAGTCCTCGGACGTTCCCGAGCTCGGTACCGTCCTCGTCGTATACCGTCTGACCGATCTCGACTTCGGCCACCATCGCTTCGCTTTCTTCGGACGCCATGTGTGAACGATAGGCACGCACGTGGCAAAACGGTTGGGTGACTCCCCACCGAGCTAGCGAGTTGTTTCCAGATCCGCCAGACGAGCGTGTCCAATGAGGGGACCCGTCAGGACACCCGATACGGAGTGGGTTATCACTCCTGCCCGGGAAACAGCCCCGAATTACATGAAGTCCGCAATCCCGCTCTGCTTGTTTTTGTCATTTTGGAACACGGATTCGATGGATCGATCGAGAATCTCGAGCCGCTGCTTCGTATACTCCCGACAGCCATACTCCTCGGCCACACGCAGTGCCGTGCCCAGATACTTGTTCACGGACCCTTCATGAACCGTCAGGGTGACGTCGCCCCCACATTCGCGGCAGTCTCCCGAAAGTGGCATCCGACGGTATTTTTCGCCACAGTCCAGACAGCGCGTTTCCTGCCGCGAGAACGCCCGAAGGTTCCCGATGAGATCCGGGAGGAAATGATACTCGATCACGCGTTCGGCGACGTCGGTCTCGTCGACTGCCCGCAGCGTGCGGGCCAGTTCCAACTGGGCATCCATCTTGTCCATCATCGACCCGAGCGTCTTGTACGCGGAAAGGTTGGGCCCTGCTGCGATATCACTGGTATCGTGGGTGTGAGCGAACCCGTGGTACGCGTCGGGAGTTCCGAGGGTGTCCTCGGCGAGTTCGATCCTGACCTCTTCGGGATCAGCCAGCCGCCGGGATGCCTCGTAGAGCTCCCGTGGATACCGGTCCACTACGTCGATGTTGTGCGCTTCGTCGTCGATTTCGGCCGGGTCGATCCGGGAGGACATGACCAAAGGTGCGTCCATCCTCCCCCCACGAGAATCGGGCAAGTATTGTTTGGAGAAGTTGATGAGCCCGTCCATCAGGAGCATCACACAATCCTCGTCCCCATCACACTGACCGACGTACAGGTCGTTAGCCACCAGCGTGTTGGTCCCCCCAACGGTCAGCGAGTAGGTGTGTTTCGTCCCACTCCGGACGGGGTCGACCGTGATGACCTTGTCGACGGGAAGCGATGCTCCGGTCTGGGGCCGCCCGCGGGATCGTGAGCCGGTACCTGCTCCGTCGGCTGCAAGACGGGCTTGGTGCTGCTCTTGATCGAATTCCACATCCGCCGGAACCGGAAGCGTATCGCCGACAGCAAGGTCACGTGCGTCGACACGTTCGATGCCGTCGTCCCACCGACGCATCGAATGCTCTGGAGTGACGGTCACCGACCGCCCTTCTTGCGTTTCGATTCGGATCAGGTGGTGGGGTGAGGGGTGTTTGGACACGGCCTCGACGGGCTTCAGCCGTTCGGCCCCTTCAGTCGTCACCGAGGGAACGTACACGTCCTCCTCAAGTTCTGTTACGAGTGCACCGAAGTCGTCCTGGGATGCGCTCCGGGAGTCGAGTCGTTCCTCGACGAACCGTTCAACGGACTGGTGATGCCACTCGTCCGTCCCGTCGCGATACCACAGCTTCGTTTCGGGGTGGAAACAGTTCCGACGCTTGGCCGCATGGAAGTAGGGATGTGCATAGCCGACCGAGGCGGACGTGAACCCAACGACCCGCCCGACGACCGCGGCGCTCGTGTGTGGTGCCATTCCGAAGACAAGTTCCCCGACGAGGTCGTCGCGTCCGGTAAGTTCGTAAAACGGGTCCAGACCGTAGACGTCCGTGAGCAGTTCGTCCACGAAATCCGCAGTCCGGGTCATATGCTCGGCGGCCCCCTCCGAGAGGATGACATCTTGGATCTTGAGTTCGACCAGTTGATCGTCGTGACGCAGCGGCTCGCCCTCAACATCTGTCTCGTATCCCAACTCGCGAAAGTGGTCGGCTGAGACATCCAGTTCGGCCGGCCGGACTGCAGTTACCGGCAGGTCCGTCATGTCGTACCGGATGGTCCCGTCTTTGAACACCGAGACGTCATGCTTTGCGCGCAGCACGCCCTTTTCGAGCGGTTCGGGGGTTTTGTGAGCCGACGACAATCCTTTGACCCCCTTGAGGATCTCGAACGCCGCCTCGCGTTCACCGACCGCATCGAGCGCGTCCTGATACGCCGTCCCGACGTCGATCTGGTGACGGCTCGGACTCGAAATGTGGTCGCCACACCGGGGACATTCCACACGGCCGGCCTCGTCTGGCTGTGCCCCGATCTCACAATCATTACACTCGTAGTACGGTTCCGTATGGCCCCCACACTCCGGACACCGGGTCTCGTAGGCCCGGCGATCACAGTCCTCACAGGCCCGTTCGCCGACTTCTAGCTCAAGTATCCCTTTCCCATGCTCCGTCCTGGTTCGGGCTGCCTTCCCGACGTCCCGTTGGTTCCCGCCCGCCTCCCCGATCGGGAACAGCGTATGAACCGCTGGCGACAACTCCCGCTTTTCGGACTTCTCGGGGCGACCCATCCGACACCCGACACGCGTGGGCGCCCGTTCGCGGACTTCGAACGGGGCTACCTCGTTGACCGCACGTATCGCGTTGGTTCCCCCGTCGTATTCGCGTGCCGTGACACTCAGATCTTCCACGGTCCAGCTGCACTGAAGTGCGTCGTCGATACCGAGCGAGCGGAGCAGCGGCCGAAAATCGGGAATCCGGAGCGAATCGGGGGTGGCCGAGTGACTCACCAGAAGTTCTTCTAGGGTTCGACGCACGGGCTCGATGTTCTCGAGAATGAGCAGATCTCCGTGGCCTGTGACTTCCCCCTCGACAATCGCCTCGACGAGCGCTCGAAGGTCCCTGACACTGACGTCATGCCAGAGGTACGTGTACTTCGGATGAAGCGGGGTCTCGTACTCCGTAGCCCACTCGAGGGCGTTCTTGGCCGTCGGGTCATCGAGGTCGACCCGTGGATCGTCCCGCAGGGCTTGGAGGTTCGCCCCCGCGGTTGCAAGGTCCTGCTCCCACCACTCGACGGTGTACGAAGCGGGCGCCAGCGGCTGGTTGTTCTCCACGAACTCGCCGAAGTTGACCAGGTATTCTCCCAGATCGATGATCTCTTCGACCCCGTTCCTGACCTCGAGTGCTTCTTCCGGATCGTCGATACGGCGGACGTCACCGTTCGCTAGCCGGACGGTCGGTCCCTCGATACTGTCAACCGGGACGACCCCGTGGGCCTTTCCCGGACGTTCCGTCTTCAGCTGTGTGCCAGGAGCCAGGAAGTCGTCGACGATCCGCATAGTCGCCGGATTGACGCCGCCGGTCGCGAAGCCGTGATTTCGGGCGCGCCCGTACCTGAGTCTGAAGCCGCCGGATTCGGATGGATGTGAGAAGACCGGCCGTCCGGCTATCAGATCCCGCAGATACTTCGCGGAGGCCTCGGCCCGCGGGGCCCCGCCGTGTGGGTCACGTTCGTCCGTTCTCGCTTCCCCGCCTTCCTCACCGGGTTCAGGTCCTGGCTCGTCCTCGTCGCCGTCCGAGTCCTGCTTTACCGTTCCGTCGATGAGATCCTGAAGCCACGGCCATTCAACCTCGTCGAGTTCACGAGTGTATCGCTGGATCTTTGGTGCCTTCAGCGCGATCCCCTCCGCGAGCACGAGACACATCCCACCCCGGGGGTTGTTGGTGTCCACCCGCTCGAGATCCCGAAAGCCCGAAACCTCCACATCGCCGGTCGCCTCCCCGTCAAGCATGATTGGCATGTGACGGGCGATGTGTTTCGTTTCGTCGTCGCTCGGGGTGTACTGCAATCCGGTGTCCTCGTCGTAGAGGGCTACCTCTTCGGCATACCGTTCCACCTCGATGTCGCGTGCCTGGTACTCGCTGATCCCCAATAACGACCGGGCGTAGTCAGCCACCAGGACCGACAACGCCTGTGCAGTACCCCCGGCTGAACGGATCGGCCCGGCGTAGTAGACGTTGATGAACTCCGATCCATCATCGTTTTCGAGGAGTTCGACACGATCGATTCCCTCGATTGGGGCTGCAACGACACCTTCGGTCAGTAACGCGACTGCTGTCCGGACCGCACCCTCGATCTTTCCAGCCCGCGTGTCGAAGTCGCCGACGGTCCCCTCGACGAAGTCGTGGACGAGTTCCAGTGCCGCCTCTTCCCGCGACATCTCGTTTTCAAGCGTCCGGACCCGGTCCGCGACGCCAGGGATGTCGAGCACCTTTTCGACCCGATCGGCCATGTCCTTCGCGACGGGAATCTCCACCTCGGTCGAAGGGTCCCGGTGGCTCGCTTTCGCCGCCTCAGCCCGGTTGATCGCATCCTCGAGTTCCGCTTCGATACGTGCAAAGTAGCGTTCTTCGCCCGGGTTCATATACTGTCACCAAGATATCGATTCACAGCCACAGGTCCAGACCTGTCGTGGGATCGTACTCCCGCTCTAATGGTGTCTCGAAAACGCGGAGATGGACCTCGCCTGCGAACACTTCGGCACGATTGAGATGTCCTGCCAGTGACTGCCCGCTGGGTCGGGAGAGCACGGCGTGAGTATGAGCGAAGGGCTCCCCGTCCAGCAACCCTACGTTCCCGACACAGGCAGCCACCTCGAGCGGTTCCTCGAATTCCACTGCCCGGTATTCCTTCTCTTCCTGATCGTAGAACCACACCTCTGCGTCTCGAACGGCCCCCATAGCATTGAACCACGCGGCGTCGATGTCCCGCTCGACCGCGAAGTCCTCGATTTCCCCTCGCCAGTCGGCCCCCGTCTCGAGGCGTGCAAGATATTCGCTCGTCGCCTCGACCTCCCGATAGTTCATGCACCCTCCCAAGAGCGGTTGGGACTAAAGCTTTGCAGTCACCGGGGGATCTCCCGACCGGACGGACACGAGCCGAAACCCTTTATCACGCAACAGAAGAAAACGGACCTATGCCCGCTATCGAACTGTCAGGCGTCACGAAGCGGTTCGGCGACGTGACCGCCGTCCGTGACCTCGACCTAACGATCGAGGAGGGGACCGTATTCGGGTTTCTCGGCCCCAACGGCGCCGGCAAGTCGACGACAATCAACATGATCCTCGATTTCGTCAGGCCCTCCAGCGGGACTGTCCGGGTCCTATCTCGCGATGCCCAGGCGGAAAGCGTCGAGATACGCCGACGGACCGGCGTGCTCCCCGAGGGTTACGACGTGTACAATCGACTGACTGGTCGAAAGCACGTTGAGTTCGCCATGCGGTCGAAAGGGGTCGACACCGATCCGATGGCCACTCTGGAACGTGTAGGGATAGCGGATGCCGCTGATCGGAAGGCCGGTGATTACTCGAAAGGTATGAAACAGCGACTCGCGCTCGGAATGGCCTTGGTGGGCGAGCCCCAGTTACTAATCCTCGACGAACCCTCGACCGGACTCGATCCTGCAGGCGCGAAGGAGATGCGTGACATCGCGCGGGAGGAGGCTGCCCGGGGTGCGACCGTCTTCTTTTCCAGCCATGTCTTGGGGCAGGTTGAGGCAGTCTGTGATCGTGTCGGCATCCTCCGGGAAGGAACGCTGGTGGCAGAGGACAGTATCGACGGGCTCCGTGACGCGGTCGGCGGTGAACAACAGCTGAAAATCACGGTGGATGCCGCATCCAGCGACCAGCTCGAAGCAGTCCGGGCGTTGGATGGCGTCTCAGCGGCCGAAACGGACGGCGGTACGGTTACCGTCTCCTGTACGAGTGAAGTCAAAATGAGCGTGATGTCGACGCTTGAAGACCAGGGCGTCAGCGTGAAGGATTTCGAAACCGGCGAGACCTCGCTGGAGGACCTGTTCCTCGCGTACACCGAGTCAGACGGCCAAACTAACCCGGCTCAGAGCACGGAGGCGACAGCAGAATGAGCGTCGAAGCTGTCGCCCGTAAGGACTTCGAAGACGCCGTCAGGTCACGGTGGCTGCTTGCACTCTCGGCTCTGTTCGTCGGACTGGTGTCACTCGCCGTGTATTTCGTCCGGCCGGCCGCTGGCGAAACCGCCTCTTCGAACGCCGTCGTCAACTTCATCCTCATCAAGGATGGCCTAGTAACCACGCTTATCCCCCTGATCGCGCTGGTAGTCGCATACGGGGCCGTCGTCGGCGAACGGGAATCCGGCTCGCTGAAACTCCTCCTGTCATTACCTCATTCACGAGCAGACGTCGTCTTCGGAAAGGTGATCGGGCGAGCAGGCGCCATCGCAGCGCCCGTGTTCATTGGGTTCCTTCTCCCCGGTTTCTTGCTCATTATCGCCCCCCGTATCACGTTCCGCCCCGGGTTCTACATCGGTTACACGCTACTGACGGCGTTGTTGGCGGCCACCTTCGTCGCCATCGCCGTCGGGTTTTCGGCAGCGATGTCCTCCCAGCGGCTCGCGATCGGAGGCGCTGTCGGGATCTATTTCCTGTTCGTCCCGTTATGGGGGGTGATCCAGTTCCCGCTCCAGTTGTACCTTGGGCTTGGCGGTGGTCCTGATTGGCTCCCGATCGAAGGCTCAGAGCTGTTCGATTTCCTTCAGTTGTTGAATCCAACCGGCTCGTTTAAGATCGTCGTCAACGCCTTCATGGCAGGATCGCTGTTCTCCAATGCGGAAGGGATACGATCCGTCGAGATGCAACTCGCGGCGTTCTCGATGCTGGCCGCCTGGCTGATCGTCCCCCCGTTGCTCGGCCTGTGGCGGTTCGAAGAGGCTGATCTCTGAGCAACAGCGGCCTGTTGCCGGCAGCCGCCCGCTCAGTCTCGCCCAGAGCCTGCAAGGAGCCTGGGACCGAGCGGGTTCACGGCTCAGGCTGGGTGCCGTCGTATGCTTCGTGATCAGAATAGAAGTTCAGGATCGCGTACTTCAGTTTCTCCGGAGTGATGTCGATCAGTTCCGCACGTTCCTCCGGCGGAAACGTGTCACGAACGGAGTAACGACCCATGTCGGTGTCGGTGTACCGCTCGTCAAGTAAGACCCGGATCCCGAAATCATCCGGGGAACGGATGACACGTCCCAACGCCTGGCGCGTTTTCCTGATTGTCGGCACTTCGACGGCGTATTTCCATCCGGCGTCCCCCGTCCGGGCAGCAAACGCGCGCTGATACGCCTCTTGGACGGCCTCCAGGCGCTCCGAAAGATGGGGATATGGAACCCCGACGACCCCTACTGTCCGTGCCGCATCCCCGTCGTAGCTCACGCCTTCACCCAGCGTGCCCCAAAGTGAGGTGAACAGGGTGGCGTCGTCGCTCGCCACTAACTCACGGCGGAGGTTCTCGGCCCGTTCGTCCGCTTCGTCCAGCATGAGTTCACCGAGCCGCGGGTCACTCGACAGCAGTTCGTGATACCGACTGGCCTCCGCGTACGAAGGAAAAAAGAGGAGGCTATTTCCAGGAGTCAACCGGACGAGGTCCGAAAGTGCCGTCGCGACCGTTTCTTGGACTGCTGGATCGTCCCGTTCGCTGGCGAAGAGTGCGGGGGTCGATACCGCGTACGTTCGCCGGTTCTGCTGTGGATACTCCAATCCGTACGCCAGGGTTGCCGGCGAGTTCAGCCCCAGAACGTCCTCGACCACATCGAACGGCCTGAGGGTCGCACTCATCAGTATGGATGCGTACACCTCGTCGAACAGCGGTTCGGTCACGCGCCGTGGGATCGCCGTATACAGCTCAGCCCGCCCGTACACCTCGCCAGTGCCTGCGTCCCGACGCACACCACAGGTTGGGTGTTGACCGAGTTCGTCACTTTCGTCCATCCATGACGACACGAAGGCGGCTGAGTCGAGTACGTGCGACTCGCGGCGCGTCGTCGCATCCCCTTGCTTGTACGCTTCCTCGTACTCCCGATCGAGGCGTTTGCCGAGTTGAAGCGCCAGATCGAGTTCGGGTCCGATGCCGGTTCCCTCGTACCGTTCGAGGAACGCGAGAGTCAGATCGTCCCGTCGTTCCTTGTTTGCGACCGGAACGTCTTCCCAGGAGTCACCGACGGCCTCCTTGCCTCCGAAGCCCAGCACCTCCTCATACGTGTCTCGGAGTGCCGTGAGGAACGCTTCGAGGACGTTCCGGGCCGGCTCCTTACGGGGGTCATCGACGTCGTTCAGTTCGGCGAGTGCGGATTCGAGCGTGTTCTCGGTGAGCGTTCGTGACGCGTGGTCGCGGGCGGCCGCCGGGACGTTGTGCGCTTCATCGAATACGGTGATAACCTGCTGAGGGTCACGATCGAGCCAGCGAAAGAACTGCTCCCTGATTGTCGGATCAAGCAGGTGATTGTAGTTACATATGACCAACTCCACGTGCTCCATCCCCTCCTTCAGTAACTCGTATCCGCAGAACCCGTTTCGTCCGGCATGCTCGTATATCTCGTCGGGCGTTCGGACGTCGGCGAACAACCACTCGAAGAACTCGTCAGTATCTCTCGTGAGGTTTGCTCGAAAGTAATCGCAGACGTTGGCTGACTGGTCTTCGATGGACTTCTCTAGAGTCCTGATCTCCTCTTGAACGGCCGCTCGCGCCTCTGCGACCGCTTCTTCGCCCTCCTCGCGCAGTTCCTCGAGCAGCTCACTACTCCGTTGCTCCAACTGTCGCTTGTCAGCCTCGTCCTCGACGAGCGAACGGGTCGTGTCCCGGAGTGCTTGACACTCACGGAAGTCCACGTCGATATGACACATTGCGGCCTTGCCTCGAAAGACGACGGCGTTGATCGGTTCGGCGGCGTTGATTGCCCGCGCGTCTTCGATGAACTGTCTCGTCTGTTGGTGAACATTCGTCGTGATCACCACCGTGCGATCGTGCTCTCGTGCATGTGCTAGCGCGGGCGCGAGGGCAGCCAGCGTCTTCCCAGTGCCCGGTGCCCCCTCCAACAGCACGTCCCGTCCGTGCGACAGGGTCTCGTCGATCCGGTCCATCGCTTCCCGCTGGTTCGGATACGGCTCTGAGTATGGGAAAAACGGAGCGTAGTCGGTATCGAGACCCCCAGATTCCACGTCCGTGATAGGCCCTGGGGGGGCTTCAACGCTCGGGAACGGAGATCAGGTCCGAACGGTTCCGACTATGGTCCAAGTAGTTCGACTAGTAACCCTTTCTGGGTATGAAGCCTGTTTTCCGCCTGTCGCCAGACGAGCGCGCGGTCTGACTCCAGGACCTCATCTGTTATTTCCTCACCACGATGAGCCGGAAGGCAGTGCATTACTTTGCTGTCCGTCCCAGCAAGCAAGTCACTGTTCATCTGATACCCTTCGAAGGCTGCCAGGCGCTCCGCCCGCTCGCCCTCCTGTCCCATGCTCACCCAGACGTCCGTGTAGACGACATCCGCATCCAGAACGGCACTTCGTGGCGACTGGACCATGGTCGGTGAGCGGCCGATCGAAGCAGCGCGCTTGAGCAGTGCCTCGTCGAACCCGTAACCCTCTGGCGTTGCTACGATAAGTTCGATGTCGGCGAGAGCACACCCGAGAGCGAACGACCGGGCGACGTTGTTCCCGGCTCCTATCCATGCGACAGTTACATCCAGTCCGCCGAACGTCTCTCGGAGCGTAAGCAGGTCGGCGAGAGTCTGGCACGGGTGGGCTCTGTCGGTTAACCCGTTAATTACGGGAACGCTGGCGTATTCGGCCAGCGTCCGCAGGTCCTCGTGGTCGAACAGACGAGCGACGATGGCATCGACGTATCCCGAGAGCGCCCGGGCAGTGTCCTTCAACGGTTCCCCGTGTCCGAGATGTATCTCGTCCGGGCCGAGGAATATCGCATGACCCCCAAGTTGGGCCATCCCGGTCTCGAAGGAGACCCTGGTCCGTGTCGATGGCTTCTCGAAGAGCAATGACAGGGTTCGGTCCGGGAGCCTCGCCAAGTCGGTTCCGGATTTTAAACTCGCAGATCGATCCAGGATGGTACTGAGTTCAGCAGCGGTCAGATCATCGATTTCGAGCAAGTCGGTCGGGCTCTCAACTGCGGTTTCAATGGACGATGGGGTGTGATCAATCATGGCTCGGTCTGATCGGTTGTCTCGTTTGTGGAATCAGGCTCCGTCGAGTGTTGTGGTTGAGGTGCCTCTGAAAGCCGGTCGCAGACTGCCTGAAGAACTTCGACCGACCGATCGAACTCGGGAAGCGGCAACCGTTCGTCGGGCGCATGGTCGAAGGCGGAATCTCCGGGGCCGTAGACGACCGTTGGCACATTCCAGGACGCGGCAAACAGGTTCGCATCCGCGGTCCCGGTCTTTCTGAGCAAGCGCGGCTGGCCCCCGGCTTGCCGAATCGCGACCCGGAAGGCTCGTGCAACGGATGTCCGGGGCGCGGCCTCCCACGGCGGAATCGGGTCATTCCACTCGACTGTTCCCTCAACGAGGCGTCCCTCAGCACGTTCCTGCACGGTTTCGATGTCGGATGACGGGGGAATCCGGAACTCCATTTCCAGCTTCACCTTAGTGGCGAGACCGTCATCCGTGCGACCTCCCTCGATTTCGACTGGACTGGCAGCCACTTGTTTGAAGGCGTCATCCGCACCTTCCGATGGTTCTTCACTCACGACCTCCTCCCGCCAGTCCATCGCTAACTCGATGGCATTCGATCCCGGGGCGGCGTCGTGTTCCGCTTCGGTCTTGACCCGATACGTCCCGCTGAGAAACCCGCGATAGCCCAGCGTGACCGCGTCCCATCCGGACGGTTCTCCGTTGATTACCGATTCGGGCGGTTCCCGATCGCGGACGAGGTGACGGGCCCCCCGGGAGTCTGTCTCCTCACCGACAAGTCCCGCGAACGACACCCCGGTCCGAACGGCTACCAGTGCCATGGCGGCCAGCGCGCCGGTCGCGTCAACACTCCCCCGACCCCAGAGTACCGGTCCCTCTTCCCCGTGACCGCCGGGGTCTTCCGTGACCCGGACCGGGATCGACCCCGGAACGGTGTCGAGGTGTCCGGTGAGCAGGACGACATCGTCGGCTGGGGCGCGGACGTTCCCCACCTGGTCGATCGTGGCGTCACGGCCGTGTTCATGAAAGAATTCGGCGAGCCGTTTGGCCGCCTTTCTTTCTTTTCCTGACGGCGAGGGTATGGATACGAGGTCATAAAGGAGCCGGCGGCCAGGATCGTCAAGGAGAGACGACATCCTCGCTTCTTGCTGAGCGTCCTGGTCTCGTTCTCCGTCGTTCGTCCCCGAACCGGTGGTCATCTGAGGACCTCCACGAAGCCGTCCACGACGCGGTCGACGTGGTCTCTCTCGACTACTAACGGTGGGAGCAGACGGACGACGGTTCGACCCGCCGGCAGGGCCAGAATCTGGTGATTCAGTGCTAGGTCGCGTAGGATGCTCGTCGATCCCCGCTTCACCTCGATACCGAGCATGAGACCGGCGCCTCGGACCGCCCGGACCGGTAGATCATGGGTTTCGATTGCCGTCCGGAGTTGGTTCACGAGATACTCCCCGGTATCGGTAGCCTGTGCAGGGAGATCACGGCGCACGAGTTCCTCGAGGGTTGCGTCAGCCGCGGCGGCGACCACCGGGTTCCCCGAGAAGGTGGACCCGTGGTTCCCCGCGTCGGCAGCGATCCAGTCCGCACAGAGAGTCGCTCCCAGAGGGAGTCCCGACGCGATCCCTTTTGCTGTCGTGAGCACATCGGGAATCACCCCTTCCTCCTCGCAGGCCCACAACGAGCCAGTTCGTCCGAGCCCTGTCTGGATTTCGTCAAGGACGAGTGCTGCCCCTGTCTCCGCAGTCGTTTCACGAGCTTTCCGGAGATAACCGGTCGAGGCCGGATTGACCCCGCCTTCTCCTTGGATCGGTTCGAGGAACAGGGCAGCGGTGTCGTCATCCACTGCGTCCACGAGGGCCTCTTCATCGCCGTACTCGATGAACTCGACCCCACCCGCTACCGGCTCGAACGGCGTCCGATATTCAGATTTCCACGTTAGAGCAAGGGCACCGAGAGTGCGGCCGTGGAAGCCGCGCTTTGCGGCGACGATCCGTTCCCGTCCGGTCGCCGCTCGGACGAATTTCATCGCCGCTTCATTCGCTTCTGTCCCCGAGTTGCAAAGCCAGACCTTCGATAGTTCGCCCGGGGCGAGTTCTCCCAGTCGTCGATACAACCCCGTACGTGCTGTCACGGGATACGACCCCTGGACGTACAGGAGGTCTTCGGCTTGTTCTTTGATGGCGCTAACCACTGTCGGGGGACAATGCCCGAGGGGCGTGCATGCATACGAAGCACCGAAATCGAGATACTCCGTTCCATCCCTCCCATACAAATGAACGCCCTCCCCGGACCTGATTCCGAGTGGTTTCTCAGAAAAAACGAACCCCTCACCGCTCATTTGCGGTCGTTCTCCTCGCTGAGCGCCGACCGCTCAACCCGCGTCCCGGCCCCGTTCAGTGCTGCGACGACAGGATCACGGAGGTCGGCGTCAGAGATGATCACTTCCTTCGTGCCGTTCTCAAGCGCCTCGGTGGCCGCCATCACTTTCCGAGTCATCGAGCCTTCTGCGACTTCCCGGAGTTCCGCCAGCTCCGTAGGTGTCGTAGCTGCCTTGATGAGCGTGCTGGCGTCATTCGGGTCAGCCCTGACACCCTCGACGTCAGTCAACACGACGAGGTTCGCACCGACGGCGCCTGCCACGACAGCCGCCATCCGATCGGCGTCGGTGTTGACTGCAGCCCCATCGTCCGCGAGCATCGGGGGGGAGATGACTGGAACGTAGCCGCTGTCGATCAGTGTCTCCAGTACGTGGAGATTGACCGTCTCCGGCTTCCCGGCATGGTCACCACGTTTGATCTTCTCCGTCCCGTCTTCGACCACTCTGACTGCGGATTTCCGCGTTCCGGTGACCAATCCTCCATCGACACCCGAAAGGCCGAAAGCGTTCACCCCGGCGTGACGAAATTCGGTGACGAGTTCCGTGTTGAGCTTTCCCGGGAGGGCCATCTCGAAGACCTCCATCGTCTGGTTGTCGGTGAACCGTCCGGTCACGCCCTCGGGGGTTTCTACGTATTCGGGGTCGCGACCCAGGTCAGTCAGGAGGGTATCGACTACCGTCGATCCGCCATGCACAACTACGACCCGACGACCGTTGGCGACCAGATGTGCGATGTCACTAATGGCACCCTCGGGATTTTCGATTCGGGACCCACCGATCTTCACGACGACTGGCGGACGCTTCCCTCCGTCGGCAACGGGGTCGACGATCATGGCGCACCCACCGGATGGAGTCCCCTGAACCCGAGTCCGGCCGTCTCGTCTAACCCCAACGCCAGATTCGCCGCGTGGACGGCTTGACCTGCCGCTCCCTTCATCACGTTGTCGATGGCAGCGAACAGGACGACGCGGTTCCTACTGGGCCCGACCGCGAACCCGACCTCAGCGTGATTCGTCCCGGCGACGGCCTTGGGCTCCGGATACCGGTGGACTTCCCCGCCCCCCGCAACGATCCTCACAAATGGCTCGTCCTCATAGGTGTCTCGGTACAGGTTCCAGAGATCGGCCGTCGTAACGGCCCCGTCCGGAAAGGTGTGGCACGTGGCGGCCACGCCACGGGTCATATCAACCGCGTGAACGGTGAACATCGTGGTCAGCCCCAACTGCTGTTGGATTTCGGCTTCGTGCCGGTGACCGGTAGGCGCGTATGGGCGGACCACCCCTGTCCGCTCAACGTGTGATCCAGCTTTTCCGCTTTCAGCACCGCCCTCGGAGGACCCGACTTTCAGGTCGACGACAATGCGATCCTCCCCCGTCAAAAGGTCTTCGTCGGCCAGTGGTTGCAACGCAAGCAGCGCGGCCGTAGCGTTACATCCCCCCGCCGCGATGAGGCTCGCGCCGGCCAACCCCTCCCGACCCATCTCGGGGAGAGCGTACACGGCGTCGGAAAGGTGCTCGGGAGCCGAATGGCCGTCATACCACTCCTCGTACTGCTGGGGGGTCTCAAGTCGGAAATCCGCAGAGAGATCGACGACCGTCCCGGCAGCCTCACGGAACGCTTCGATCCGTTCCATCGCCTCGCCGTGGGGTATCGCCGAAAAGAGGATGTCGACCGGAACCAGGTCGGACGGGTCGGAAAACCGGAGACTCAGGTCGCGGAGGTTTGGATGGACGTGGCCGACCGTACGCTGCTCGTACGTCCGCGAGGTCGTCTGGACGACTTCGAACTCCGGATGGTCGGCAAGCAGCCGGAGGAGTTCGCCCCCCGCATAACCTGACCCGCCGACGACGGTTGCCCTAAGTGGAGCAGTCACGGGGTAACGACCTCCGTCCCATCCTGGTTTTTCCGTGCCAGAGTTTCCAACCAGTCAACGACAGCACCGGGCACGTCCACCTCCACAGTGTCGTTCAACGCCTTGAATTCGACTGTATGATTCACTTCATGGACGGTATACCCTTCGTCCGTCTCCATCAGGTCGACGCCCAGCAGTCCACCGCCGACCGCAGCGCTCGCCTGACGGACGAGCTCGTCCACCCTGTCCTCGGACTCGAACGAGGCTGTTTGCCCACCCTGTGCGGCGTTTGTCAGCCAGTGATCCGCTGACCGTGTCATTCCGGCGATTGGTTCACCGTCGATCGACAGTATCCGAACGTCTCGTCCCGGTTTCTCGACGAATTCTTGGATATAAAACACCTTGTGCTCGTAGTGACCGAGGATCTTCTTGTGTTCGAGCACGGCCTCTGCGGCGGTACGTGAGTCCAGCTTGGCCATCAGTCGTCCCCAGGACCCGACGACCGGCTTCAGAACACAAGGGTAGCCGAACCCCTCGATAGCTTCTAGGGCGGCCTCTTTTGTGAACGCAACCTCTGTCGCCGGCGTCGGAACACCTGCGGCGGACAGCGCCAAACTGGTTTCCACCTTGTCTGCACACGTTTCCGCCGTTCCAGGGCTGTTAACGACTGGGACCCCGTACTGCTGAAGGTACTTCCCGAGGTACAGGGACCGCGAGGTCGCGAGACAACGGTCGACCGCCAGGTCGATACCCTCCAAATTCACGCTCGGCTCCTTGAGTCCGAAACGTATCTCCCGCACGTCGAGTTTGATCACCTCATGGCCCCTTTCTCGCAGCTCTTCCAAGAGGAGCTTCTCATCGTGCCGGATCCGGGAATAAAAGACCGCGACGTCCATTCATTCCCCCCAGTCCTCTTCGAGTTGCGGGGCTCGCTCGAGCACCAAGGGGTTCGTTTCGACGGCTTCCAGTTCGGTTCCACATGTCCCACAATCCAGGATTTCTCCGATTTCGAGCGCGGTATCGATGGTCACCGTTGCACCACACTCCACGCACTCGGCTTCACTCATGGCGTTTGTTACCTCCCGTTCCCCAGTCTTTAATCCATCGATTTATCATTGAAAATTAACAGCGGAGCTCCAGCTATCGGGGCTTAGCGACCCTGAAACCGCCGGTCCGGGATTTTATGTCCGGGAGTTGAATTATACTGGACCCGTCCCGGGTCCGGCGGCAGTGGTTCGACCGACGGGGTCAGTCCCGGATGAGTCGGAGGGGTTCCGCCCCTCGGACCCAGCGCCGGAACCTGGCCGTTCGGACCCGAGTGTTCTCGTCGGTGTCGGCGGGGTCGCGGGTCACGCATACCTGGCCACCTCCTCGTTGAGTCGGTCCGTGGCGGCGCTCAGGGACTTGGCTCGACGCCTGACTGCCTCTGTCTGCTCGCCTTCCCGCTCGCTCATCCGCGAAAGCGATGCTTCGACCGCTTCCGGTGCCGGACCTCCTTTGGAGTCCCGCGCCGCGACATTCTGGATCGGATCTAGTGTGGCCAGTATCGTCTCGCGATCGACGATTCCGAACAACGGTTCCTCGAGAACCTCGCTCGCCGCGCGTTCGAGGTCCGACATCAACGCCTCCGGGTCACTGACCGTATCGGGGTCGGCTGACTCCGCCACCGTTGCGACGAGTTCGTGTGCGATCCTGAACGGGATACCCGCCGCCGCCAGCGCGTCCGCAACACCTGTCGCAGTCGAGAACCCCCGTCCAGCGTCAAGCATACAGGTTTCGTCATCCCACCGGGCAGTCCCGATGGCCCCAGCCGTTACCTCGCTGGCTTCTACCACGGTATCGGTCGCGTCCCAGGCGTGCGGCGTGGCGCGCTGAAGATCCCGGTTGTAAGCCCGCGGGAGTCCTTTCAGGGTCGTCAACACCGCAGTGAGATCACCTACTGCGTCACCTGCCGTCGCCCGAACAAGTTCGAGCGAGTCGGGGTTCTTCTTTTGTGGCATTATCGACGAGGTGGACGCGTAGTCGTCATCCAGATCGATATACCCCTCGCTCGTAAATCCGATCAGATCAGCCGCAAGGCTCGAGCATGTGGTCGCGTGCGCAGCGAGTGCCGCACAAGCCTCGATGAGGAAGTCACGCGCGGCTACGGCGTCGGTGCTGTTCTCGATCACGGCGTCGAACCCCAGTAGATCCGCCGTCCGTTGCCGATCGATACCGAACGGTGTGCCAGCGAACGCGGCCGCACCGAGGGGCGATCGGTTGGTGCGGTCGTAGGCGTCCAGCAACCGCGCGGTATCGCGGGTCGCGGCCCCGGCGTACGACGCCAGGAAATGGCCGACAGTGACCGGCTGAGCGTATTGCCCGTGAGTGAACCCTGGGATCACTGTCTCCGTATGGTCCCGGGCTTGCGAGATTAATTCGCTCCGGAGCGCGCCAGCCGTTTCCGCAGCAGTCAGGAGGTCCGTCCGAAGGCGGTAGCGGATACACGTCGCGACCTCATCGTTCCGCGACCGGGCAGTATGCATCCGTCCTCCCGTCGGCCCGACACGGTCGATCACGGCCGACTCGATCGCCTCGTGAACGTCTTCCCCTTCCGGAAGCGCACCATAGCCTTCATTCTCGACCTTCCCGAGGGCCCTCAGGATAGTCCCCGCCGCCGACTCTTCTATGATTCCCGTCTCGGCGAGCATCACGACGTGAGCCCGGTCCACTGCGAGGTCGGCTTCGAAAATCCGCCTGTCCGCAGCAAGGCTCGAGAGGAACGACCGGGCTGGGCCACCACTGAACCGCTCGCGGCGGACGACTGTCCCGTGTTCGGTCCGATCCGAGGAACCGGGCTCGGACGTCCTCTCGCCGTCCTGTTCCCCGGTCATCTCATGTCCGGGGTCCGTCGGTGTCCGTCGGGAGCGCTCCCGCTCCTCCATCGGTAGCTAACTGTTCGCGCGTCCCCGTGGTGCGTGCAAGGACCTCGTTGGCAAGCCGTTCTTGGAACCCGTGATATTTGGCAACGCCAGTGGCGTCTGCTTGCTCAATCCCGGAGACTGTTTTCGTATTGAACGAGGCGGCCTCTTCAGAGTAGACCGCATAATCGGAATCGCGTCCGACTGGCCGTGCCCTCCCCCCGGTCAGTTTGATAGTGACCGTCCCCGTAACCTTCTCCTGGCTTGCATCGAGAAATCCCTCCAAAGCCGTCATCAGAGGAGTATCGACCAGGCCTTTGTATCCCTGTTGGGCCCACTCCTCGTCGACGTGGTTCTTGAAGTCCCGTTCGGCCTTCGTCAACACCAGCCCCTCCAAGGCTGCGTGTGCCTTCAACAGAACCGTCGCGGCGGGGTGTTCGTAGTTTTCCCTGACTTTCAACCCTAGCATCCGGTCCTCCATCATGTCCGTCCGGCCGGCACCGTACTTTCCTGCTAGGTTGTTCAGATATTCGATCAACTCGATCGGGTCCATCCGTTCCCCGTTCACCGCGACGGGGTACCCGTTCTCGAAGTCGATCTCGACGAGTTCGCTCCCCTCAGCCTGTGAAGTAGTCCACTGAAACACCTCTTCGGGGGGCACGTATCCGGGATTTTCCAGCTTTCCCCCCTCCACGGAGCGGGACCAGAGGTTCGTATCAATCGACCATTCACCTTGGTTTCCCCCCTCGACGGGAAGGTCTTTGTCGGCCGCGTACTCGAGCTCCCATTCACGGGTCAGTCCGAGTTCCCGAACCGGGGCGATGACTTGGAACTCCGACCCCCGCCAGACAGCTTCGAACCGCAGCTGGTCGTTCCCCTTCCCGGTACATCCGTGTGCGAGGGCTTCACAGTTCTGCGTCTCGGCGACATCCAAGATCGCCCCAGCAATCACTGGCCGAGCTAGGGCTGTGCCGAGCGGGTACCCCTGGTACGTCGCGTTGGCGCGCACGCTCGCCAGACAGTTCTGGGCGAACTCGGCCCGCGCATCCACGACGTGATGTTCCAGACCCAGTGTCGCCGCAGTCTCCTTGGCCTCGGTAAGCTCCTCGGCCGGCTGGCCGACGTCCACCGTAACCCCGAGTACCTCGTCGAACCCGTACTCTTCTTTCAGTAGTGGGACGCAGACTGTGGTATCGAGACCGCCACTGAAGGCGAGTGCCACACGTGTCATTACATCTCTACTGTCTCTCAGGGTTATTAAATTCATCGATAATTTTACTAAATAAAATCCGAGAGACACGACTGACCGACGGGATGTGCTACGAATCCTGGGAAGAGGGGGTAAAAGCGGGCCTTACCGGCCCGGTCGAACGCGTCGCTCACCGGCCAAACCCGCGGGAGCGACGACGCCACCTGTCATCAGTGGTCACTCCAAGCCCGCGGTGTTAAACCGTTTCGGTCCGTCTCCGGGCGGAGATACGAACCTCGTCACGGTACTCCGAACCCGAGGCCCTTTTCAGCCACGCACCTCCACGTTCTCTCATGACTCGCGGTCTCCTCCAGATTGCGACCCGAGGCTCGGAGCTGGCGCTCCGACAGGCGACGGTCGTTCGCGAGGCCCTGGAGGCCCGCCGGTACGACGTCGATATCGTTGAAGTAGAGACACGGGGAGACCGACTTGATGACGCGCTCATTAGGGATCTCGGTCGAACCGGTGCATTCGTTCGGTCGCTTGACCGGAAGGTCCTGGCCGGGGATGTCGATGCGGCCGTCCATTCGATGAAGGATATGCCTACGGAGTTTCCGGATCGTCTCCGGGTCGCGGCGGTTCCCGACCGCGCACCCGCTGGTGACATCCTGGTTACCCCGGACGGCGGTGGTGTGTCCGGTCTCCCGGACGGCGCGACTGTGGGTACTTCCTCGCTCCGCAGACGCGCGCAGTTGCTTGCGGAGCGCCCCGACCTGAAGATTGAACCGCTCCGTGGAAACGTCGACACCCGTATCGAGAAGCTCCTGGCTCCATCACTCCAGAGGGACCACCAACGACGGCTCAGGGATGCTGACAGCGATGAGATGGCCGACGACTCCGAAGGGTCGGACACGGCCCAGAGGACTGAATACGAGCGGACCCCAGAGCAGTGGTTCGACGACCTCACGGAAATCGAACGGCGAGCACTGGAACGGAATCCGGATCAGGAGTACGACGCGATCGTGCTGGCGGAGGCCGGACTCCGCCGTGGAGGCCTGTTCCGGCAGGTGAATACTGCTCGTCTCTCCCGCGAGGCGTACGTCCCGGCGCCTGGACAGGGGGCGCTTGCGGTAACGACCGCCACCGAAGAGGCCACCGCGGCGATCCGGACCGCGCTCGATCACCCTCCGACCCGCGTTACGACGACGGCTGAACGGACCGTGCTCGCAGCGGTGGGCGGGGGGTGTGTCGCACCCATCGGCGTTCACGCCCTCCTCCAAGGTGCTCACGTCCGGGTTCGGGCTCGTGTGCTCGCTACTGATGGAAACGAGGAGGTCTCGGCGTCTCGTGACCTCCCGGTCGAGCGGCATGTACACGCGGCCGAGGATTTCGGTGCTGACCTCCGCGAGAAGGGGGCGGTGGGACTGATCGACGCAGCCCGTCGCGAAAACGCTGACCGAGGAACCCGTCATGACTGATGCCGAGACCGACCCAACCGACCGAGTATCGAGAACCGATGAGTAGGGAGACGCGCGTGGCGGTTTTTCGACCGGACGATGAACGCCTATCGGAGGCGGTCGAGCTTCTGGAATCGCTTGGTGCTACCCCAGTCCCGGACCCGATGCTCGCAGTGAATCCATCGGGCGAGATCCCCGAGTCCGCAGACTGGGTGGTTCTCACCTCGCAAACCGGTGTCGAACTGGCCGCCAAGGCAGGTTGGTCGCCCGGCGATGCGTCCTTGGCCTGCATCGGTGCCTCGACTGCCAAGGCTGCCCGGGCTGCGGGTTGGTCCGTCGACCTCGTTCCCTCGGAGTACTCGTCACGGGGACTCGTCGAGGCACTCGGTGACCGGGTCGCGGGTCACCGCGTGGAAGTCGCCCGATCCGACCACGGGTCGTCTGTGTTGCTTGAAGGGCTTCGCGAAGCGGGCGCGGACGTCCACGAAACGGTGCTCTATCGGCTGACACGCCCCGAAGGATCCGGGATTTCGACCGACCGAGCCGCAAGGGGTGAACTTGAGGCCGCCCTGTTCACCTCTTCGCTTACCGTCGAGCATTTTCTCGCCGCCGCCTCAGAGGGCGGAATTCGGGACGCTGCCATCTCGGGCTTGAACGACGCCATCGTCGGTACGATCGGCGATCCGACCCGAGACACGGCCGCTGAGGCCGGTATCGAGGTCGATATCGTCCCAGAAGTCGCCACGTTTGAAGCCCTCGCCTGTGCCGTTGTCGAAGCAGCCGCCCCCTCGTATCGGGAGTAAGTGGCCGCGCGCGAGCCCGATTCGCTGAAGTACAGCATATCCTCCCCAACATGCGTGAAATTTGAACCTGACAATCATCGGTTTTTCGGACATACAAACACCTTAAACAGACCTTATCCGTCAATACATCTGACGAACGTCCAGTAAAATTCGGAAAAAATCAAAATCTTTGACTTAAGATTTATACGCGCCCAGTCCGGTGACTCTCACGAGTACATGCAAGAGACTGCATCGGTAATCGGCGAATCGATACACGAACGTGAATTGGCGTTGGGGAGAGGGTCATGATCCCCTTGCAAGTCGATCCAGCCGTCCTGGCTGAGGGAGTAAACCTCCTCTGGGTTCTGGTGGTGACCTTCCTGATCTTCTTCATGCATGCAGGCTTCGCGATGCTAGAAGCCGGACAGGTGCGGTCGAAAAACGTCGCCAATCAGTTGACGAAGAACATGCTCACCTGGAGCGTGGGCGTAATCGCGTTCTTCTTGGTCGGAGCGGCCCTCTCGACCTTGGTTGGAGGCATTACCGGCGGTGGCTCGTACACTGTTGGTGGGGCATTCACTGACGTGCTGGCGCCGGGAACGTCCCGCGACTGGGTCGGCTGGCTGTTCGGCGCCGTGTTCGCCATGACGGCCGCAACCATCGTGTCGGGGGCGGTCGCCGGTCGTGCAAAGCTCCGCTCGTACGTCGGGTACACAGTAATGCTTGCCGCGGTCATCTATCCGGTGGTGACTGGCCTTACCTGGGGCGGTGGACTCTTGTCCGGCCTGGGGTTCCACGATTTCGCTGGGGGGATGATCGTCCACGGG
The DNA here is from genome assembly GCA_964502585.1 of uncultured Candidatus Halobonum sp. Lineage (GTDB taxonomy): Archaea > Halobacteriota > Halobacteria > Halobacteriales > Haloferacaceae > CAZCXJ01. The sequence continues at coordinate 76,888 of CAZCXJ010000002.1, read as the reverse complement.
ATGGGCGGCGTCGCCGGCCTCACGGCAGCTTGGGTGCTCGGACCGCGTATGGACCGGTACGACGAGGATGGATCTATCAATGTCATCCCCGGCCACTCGCTGACTTTCGCCGTTCTCGGAACGCTCGTCTTGGCGTTCGGGTGGTATGGGTTTAACGTCGGGACGGCGGCAACGGTGTTTGCCGTGGAGGACGGGTCCCTAACTCTGGCGGCCTTCGAGTCGACGGTCGGTCGGGTTGCCCTGACGACCACGCTGGCGATGGGAGCGGGGACGATCGGTGCCGCCGGCGTATCCCTGCTACGGACGGGTAAGGTGGACACGCTCTACGTCGCCAACGGTCTCCTTGCAGGGCTGGTTGGCATTACCAGCAACACGGACCTCGTCACCTGGACGGGTGCTCTGGTGATCGGGCTGCTCGCTGGCGGTCAACTCCCGATTGTCTTCGAGTTCGTCGAGAAACGGTTGAAGATCGACGACGTGTGCGCGGTGTATCCCGTGCACGGCTCCGCAGGAGCGATGGGGGCCATCATATATCCGGTTTTTGCCGTCGACGGCTTCTCGCTGGGGCAGCTCGGGGTCCAAATCCTTGGTGTGACCATCATCGGGGCGTGGACGATCTTGGCGACAGCCGCCGTGTTTGGGGCGTTCAAGGCTGTCAACCAGGCACGAGTCAGTCCGGACCACGAACGCGAAGGCCTCGACCTCTCGGAACATGGGGTCGAAACCTATCCGGAGTTCAGTCTCGGGGACGAACCGGTCGTCGCCGATGGAGGGGTCGTCCGTGCCGACGGCGGCGAAGCTAACGACGGCGGCCTAAAGCTCGTCATGGCGGTGATCCGCCCTGAGAAACTCAGTGCCGTCAAACGGGCACTCGCTGATGTCGAGGCGCCCCACATCACGGTCACGAACGTTTCCGGGCGCGGGACGCAACCCTCGAAGACTGGACAGTGGCGAGGTGAAGAATACGTGGTCGACCTGCACCAGAAGATAAAAGTCGAGTGTGTGGTCGCGGACGTCCCGGCGAATGACGTTGCGGACGCGATCGCGGAGGCGGCGGGGACCGGGGAACCCGGCGACGGGAAGGTATTCGTTCTCCCGGTGGATGACGCCCTTCAGATCCGCACTGGAGCCCAAGGTACTGCTGCCGTCTGACTGAATCGCCGGTCGAACCCGGTCTACCGACGTTCCCCGAGGACTTCGGCATTCGCCTGTCCTGCCCGGACTCGGTAACTACTTTCGGGCCGAGTCTCCAACCTAACGGTATGGACCACGACCGTTCGCGGGAGTTGTACGACCGGGCCCTGTCGGTAATCCCCGGAGGGGTGAACTCTTCCGTCCGAGCCACGATGCCGTACCCGTTCTTTATCAAACGCGGTGACGGCGCCCATGTCGTGGACGTGGACGGGAACCGTTACATCGATTACGTCATGGGATACGGTCCACTCCTCTACGGTCACGACCTACCCGATCCCGTGACCGCTGCCGTTCAGTCACATGTCGCCGAAGGACCGATGTACGGCGCCCCGACCGAGATCGAAGTCAAACACGCCGAGTTTGTCGCCCGACACGTCCCTTCGGTGGAATCAATCCGGTTCGTCAACAGTGGAACGGAAGCCACCGTCTCAGCAGTCCGACTCGCCCGCGGTTTCACGGGCCGCGACAAGATCATCGTGATGCAAGGTGGATATCACGGTGCTCAGGAGTCGACACTCGTCGAGGGATCACCCGAGGATACACAACCTTCCTCGCCGGGTATCCCGACGGCCTTCGCACAGCACACGATCCCGGTTCCGTTCAATGACGTATCGGCCGTCAGAGAGGTCTTTGAGAACCATGGCCACGACATCGCAGCGGTACTGACGGAGCCGATCCTCGGGAATCAGGGTATCGTGATGCCAATCGACGGTTATCATGAGGAACTCCGATCTCTCTGTGACGATTACGGGGCACTTCTCGTCTTCGACGAGGTTATCACCGGCTTCCGAGTCGGGGGCATACAGTGTGCTCAGGGCGCGTTTGGGGTTACTCCAGACGTAACCACGTTCGGGAAGATCATCGGCGGTGGATTCCCGGTAGGAGCGATCGGCGGCCGGGCGGAGGTAATCGAGGAATTCACGCCCGCGGGCAACGTGTTTCAGTCAGGAACCTTCTCGGGCCATCCCGTCACGATGGCGGCCGGCCACGAGACGTTGAAATACGCCCTCGAGGAAGACGTGTACGCGCATGTGAACCGGCTCGCGGGGCGACTCCGCTCCGGGATTCAGGATCTAGTCCACGACCGCGCCCCTGAGTACACGGTCGTCGGAATCGACTCGATGTTCAAAACGGTATTTACCCGCGACGCCCCCGACTCCACCTCGAACCACTGCGAGGCGGGCTGTCGCCAGCGCGAATCCTGTCCCAGGTACGGGACCTGTCCGAAGACTGGCGGGGACGTCGGGGCCGCGTCTACGGACCGTTGGGAACGGGTCTTCTGGCAATCCATGAAAGACAGAGGGGTGTTCCTGACCGCCAATCAGTTCGAGTCGCAGTTCGTCTCCTATGCTCACACCGACGCTGATATCGATGAGACGCTGGAAGCGTACAAAGAGACGCTATAGAGCCTGATGAAGGCACGGCTCGTCGACAGACTGGCCAAGTCGTGTCGGGTCCCTCCCGATGGTCCGGGGTCTTGTCTGTGATGCTTGACCGATGTGCACTCCCGGGCCAGGGGCGGTCCTAACCTCGTCGAACACTCGTCTGACGAACCGTTAAGTGAGCGCAGTGAACAGAGTAACTCGATGGGGAACAAAAACAAAACAGTCTCGTTTCGCGTGAACGAGGACGCGTTCGAGGCCCTACGTGAGATCGCCGACCAGCGTGATCTCTCGCTGTCGGCCGTCTTCCGAGACTACGTCGACGCGCTCGTGGCCCATGACGGCAAGGTTCGCGTGGTCCCGGAGCACGAATACGAGGCGGCCGGGGATGACGAGACCGCGTTCCCCCCGAAGGTCACGGTTCCGAAGAGCTTCGTCCGCGAGCACGAGCGCTTGGAACTTGAAGCCGAGCACCTCCGGGAACAACTCGACGAGTACAAGCGGTACGTGAATTACCTCCACGACAAGTTGGACGAGGGCGACGAGGAGGAGGTCATTCTCCTCGACGAACTCGATGACGAGCCGACGGCGGACAGCGACGAGCCGTTCCAACTCGGATAATCTCTCTGCCTGCGACTTGATCGTCTGAAGGCGCCCCCATGGATGGAGTGTCAGGCTGTTTGTCGATCGACCGCTGACGAGGCACAGCTGACCGACCGACTGGCGCCTGATCTGGCGACCGTTTCGTCCCCGATGAAGGACATCGAGGACGCGCGGGCCCAGTGTGTGGTCGGGCATGACTCGTTCACTCCATGTCCCGACCCAAAACCCCGGTGTTCAGCCGTCCGCGTCATCGGACCGTTCAGTGATACGATTGGTGGCCCGCCGTCCAGTGGATGCACGCTCGATACGACGGTTAGTTCGTCAGAGCTTCTCTGGCTTCCCGGGCCCGTTTGCTGGTCGCCGGATCCCCCTCGACGTCCGCCAGTGACTCGACTGCTTCCAGGGTCCGAACGGCGTCATCGAGAAACGAGAGAACGTCCCCCGGGTACGCGTATAGCATGTACTCATCGCTCATCACATCGACGATCCCCTCGGGTCCGAGCCCCTCCGAACGGAGCTCCAAGAGGTACCGGACGAACTTCCGCTCCGGATGTCCACAGTACGGGTTGTTCTCACAGTCACAGTCGAGGAAGTCCTCCGCGAAGTCGAGAACACGTTCACGGGTCGCCTCGTCAAGCTCGGACAGATCCCCGGTAAACAACAGATCCAGTGTTGCTCCCGCAAACGCGCCCTTCGGAATCGAGGTTCCGAGTTGGGACGCGATTTGGCGATGGTTCTTCACGTAGATCTTGTCCGTGATGGCCACTACGTGACAATATCGTCGTCACGAACAAAAATACGCTGATTCGAACAACCCGAGGCCTGTCCTCGGAATTGAAAGACGAGCCTCGGGGAGCCCTCCTCCTAATCGAACGCGGCAGACTGATCTTCACCAGCATCGGTCTGACACTGATCGTCAACGCAGTTCGTCGCCTTTCGAATCGAGTCAAGATCCGGACGGTCTTCCGATGTAGACGCCCGCCATGTCAGCTGAACGTTACGATCCGGGTCGACGACGAACAGCGCTCGCTCCGGGACCTTTCGGTGCCCCTCGAACTCTTCGGCAAGCACCCCATAGGCTTGGCTCACTGCCCCGTCGGAGTCCGCTAACAACGGATAGTTGATATCGTGAGCGGAGCCGTATTCGCGGTGTGCATACACGCTGTCACCTCCGATTCCCAAGACCACGGCGTCTTCAACCGTCGTAAGCCAGTCAGCGTCGCGCAGCGAACACATCTGATCGGTACAGGACGGGTGAAAATCGACCGGGTAAAATACGAGCACGACCGCCCATCCTCGGCTCGTGTAGTCGGTCAACGCGTGTCGGTCCACGCCACCTGGATCGGCCCCTGGAAGTTCGAAGTCCGGAGCGGTCTGTCCTATCCGTAGCATGGTAGACGGTAGCATGGCAGTTCACATGAACCCGGGGCGTCCGTGTGACGGTGCGTCCAGGCCGCACAACGGGGGTCACGATCCAGTCCCTAGAGCAGTCGAAACGTATTTGACTCGGACCCGGATACTCGTACCCGTGTCCGGGCTGGGGTAGTGGTATCCTTCAGCCTTGTGGGGGCTGAGACGCGGGTTCAATTCCCGCGCCCGGACTTGAGTTCCCCGCGAGCCGACCGGATCGCCCGAACGGACTCCCGACCTCCGTTCGTTTCATCGATGTCGACCAATCCTCGATGCCGGTTTGCTCGCGGTTCACTCCGCGCGGAGTGATGGTGCTCCTTCTTCTCGGCCGAGTCGGATGGTTTCACTCGATCCGCTCGACTGGATGATGTCGAAAGCAGTCATCAGATCCGACCGCGAGACGAGCCCGACGAGTTCGTCGTCCTCGCCGAGCACGGGCAAGCGTCCGACCCCGTGTTCTTGCATCGTTTCGAGGGCGCTGATCGCGTCGGCGTCCGGGGCGATACTGATCACATCGGTCGCCATGACCTCTCGGACCTCGAACGCCTCCCGTTCCACCTCCCGGACCGTTTGGGCGTCGTCGAGAGTCACCATGCCCGCCAACCTTCCACCCTCTAGGACGGGATACCCGGTGTGGCGTTCTCGAAACATCCGTTCGATCAACTCGGCAACGGAGGTGTCCGGGGTTACAGTATGCAACTCCGTTCGTGGCGTCATAATGTCTCGTACCGTGACGTCTTCGAAGGCTGCCCGCATCACGGTCTGCTGGGCTTCCCCTGCGGCGGCGATGTAGATGAAGAAAGCGAGTCCCATCGTGATGATATCGAAATTGAGGAGACCGAACAGGCCGAGCAGGAGCGCGAAGACTTTTCCCACCGCTGCCGCCTGTTGCGTGGCCTTCGCGTACGGTTGAGAGCGGGCAAGCAGTGCCCGGAGCACGCGTCCCCCGTCCATCGGGAATCCCGGAAGCATGTTGAAGCCAGCCAAAACGAGGTTCATGAGTGTTAGGTACGCAACGACGTATTGTAGGGCCGGGAACGCAGGGACGAACTGGAACCCCACGAAGCCGATGACTCCAAGCGCGACGCTTACTACTGGGCCCGCGAGCGCGATCACCAACTCCTGTTTCCACTCCTCGGGCATCTCTTTGAAGCGGGCGACACCCCCGAACAGCCAGAGTGTGATCGACTCGATCTCGTACCCGTATCGCATCGCAGTCAACGAGTGGCCGAACTCGTGAAGCAGGACCGACCCGAACAGGCCGATGGCTGCTACCGCCCCGATGAGGAACGGGAGAAACCCACCTGTCAGCCCATCGGCGGGGATCGCCGTACCGAAGATTTCGTTGACGACTTCCGTGAACCGTCCGACCTGAACCGCGATCAGGTATGCGAACAGCGGGAGAACGAGCAGGAATGTCACGTCGAGCCGGATCGGGATTCCGAAAGCTCGTCCGACCTGAATACCACGCATACGCGCGTTTGCCCCTCGCAGGGCTTAAAGCCGGGCATCACTCCGGCTCTCCGCCACCTTCCGGTCGGGAGCGGTTATCAACCCCCCGCTCGTAGGTGCCCATATGAGCGAGACCCACTCCAGCGGTACGGTCCCGGTTGTCAAGCATGGTGAGGCCGTTGAGTACGAAACAGTTGCCGCGGCAGACGGGCTCCGGAAGGGGGTCCTGTTGGATGACTCGGACGGGGCCCCGAACTTCGCCATCCGAAGGTTTACACTTGCCCCCGACGCCGACGTTCCGAAACACACCAACGCGGTTGAGCACGAGCAGTACGTGCTTGATGGCCGGTATACCGTTGGGATTGGGGACACCGAACACGACGTCTCAGCTGGCGATGCCCTTTTGATTCCTGCCGGAACAGTCCACTGGTACCGGAACGACACCGACGAGGAAGGGGCATTCCTGTGTGTTGTTCCGAACGGAGACGATAGTATCGAGCTCGTCGACCAGTGACGCGGTTGGCCTCATCCCTCCGACTCCTGCGTGCCATACCCCATGTTTTCGATACAAGTACGCATTTCTGCCTGGTCCGTATGCTTGTGGAGTCGGGTCGGGGTATCACAGTAGAACGTCTCGCCGTCGTGGCGGAGGGTGACCTCCTGGGATTCACCAAACATCTCTGTGGTCACAACGACCCGTCGACCCTCCTCCACCGCCTCCAAAATCTCGGTGATGGTCAACTCGCCAGCGTTGACACGGAGCGGGTCCATCGTTCTGAATCAACAGTTCCCCTGTTATATTCCTACCGAGACGATGACTCCCTGCCGACCAACAACGTCGGACGTGGAACGCGTTCGTGTCAGAAACGCAGACCCTCTCGACCGTTAGACTTCTACCGGCGACGAACCACCGAGCGTATGTGAACGTCCGCACAATCGATCATCTCAACCTCCGTATCCCGGCTGACAGCGTCGAACAGGCGGCCGATTTCTACGGCGATGCTCTGGGCTTCGATATCGAGGGACTGGAACGATACGAGTCGGGCGAAACTCCGTTCTTCGACGTCCGCCTTACTGCGAGATCGATCCTCCATCTCTGGCCGACTCAGGCGTTCGTTGAACCATCCGACGAGAACTACGACCATCTGGCGCTGACGGTCGAACACCCGATCGAGTCGATTCGGGCCGAACTCGCGGACGCCGGGGTGAGTATCGAGCGGGAACTCGAACGCCCGCTGGGGGCAACCGGCAGGGCCCCCGCAGTCTACATCAGGGACCCGTTCGGATACCGTATCGAGTTGAAACAGCCCGTCTGATGACGGTTACAGACACCCTGGGGCCTTGTGGTGACGTTTGGCGGATTCCGACTCGCACGTTCTGAATCAGTTCGTCGTGGATTTGGCCCCTCCGTCAGTGCGGTCTTCCGTTGTCGATTCGGGAGGTTCCGCCCCTTCGGCGGCCTCGACGTTTTTCACCTCTTTTTCGGTATCGACGTGCCACCGGTCCACCTGGTCCTCGTAGTCGGCGAGACGGTCTGACACCTCTGACTTGAGGTCATCGTCGTTGATGTCCACCTCGAAGACGAACTCCGGGCCTTCACCCTCGCCCCGGGTCGTCTTCTGGACGTTCGCGGAAACGAGTTCGTTATCGAAATAATAGGGTGCAAGCTGTGTCATCACGTTTTGATAGACGGTGTTTTCGACGGCTCGGACCGCCTTTCGTCCTGCCGAGTCTGCGGCACGAGCGACGTGATCGATCGAGTCCTGCCAGGATTCGACGGCCCCTCGATCGTCACCCTGGCCGGCCTTCTGATAGGAATCAGCGAGCTTCTCGCCTGCCTCCTGAAGATCCTCCTCGGGCGTCTTACCTGCTTTCTCTCCCTTACCTTCGCTCACGCTGGCCTGTTCGGCGGTCTTTTCACTCACATCTTCGGCGAGGCGTTCGTCAGCCTTCGGCCTCCACTCGTTCCACTCCGTGAACGCCTCACGCCCGATTCTATCCATGCCTGCTTCCCGAAGCGCGCTCGTGATCCGCTCGCCGTGTTCTACAACGTCGCCCCAGTCGCCACGGATCTTAAACCCGGAGATGCTCTCTTCCATCCGCTTGGGTGGGTGGTATGTGCTGCTCTCGTATAAACGTCTCTGCGCCCGTCGAACACGCGGCTGACGGCTCGCTGTCAGTCGATAAACTCGGAGAGTCGACGCAGTATCCCGGTTCCCGTCTCGTCGTCCGGACTCCAGTCCGGCGCTTCGTCATAGAGTTCCTGACAACTCGGGGTCGTGTCGTCCCAGTTGTCGGAGTCGCGGCCGTTTCTCCCGCTGGACGATCCGGGCCCGATGGTCATGTGAATCGTTCACACTATTCTGCTGAGCCACATATAAATCTTGCCTGGCGACACGACTCCAGGTCTTGGGAGGGACCCCGGCCTGGCCCGTTGATCGTCAGGCGGTCGGTTCCGGTTCCCCGTGGAGTTCGTCGCCCTCCTCGAGAGACTCGAGCGCGCTGACAGCCGCGGCCGCGTACTCTTCCGCCGACGTTTCGTACTCTTCCCGAGCCATCGCCGCGTACTCGTTGGTCTGTTCGTTGAACCGCTGGACCCGATCGACCGTTCGCTCGGCGGTCTCCACCACCCAGCGATTGCGAGTGGCTGCCTCGACGGGCGTAATTGATTCCGGTCGGACCGAGACGTTGACCCCCCCATCATCCGTCTCGTATGTCCGGGGCTTCCCGACGATCGCCACGTACGCCGGCGGCTCTAGGTCGCGCAACGCCGAGGCGGCCTCCGGCTGATACTGTCCCGCGTAGACGAAAAACGTTCCAGTCGGGTCGACGATCCGTCCACGCCAATATTCACTGTCGTCGCCCACGTCTTCCGCTTCAGTAAGGGTGCCGACGACGAACACACGGTTTGCCCGCTCACCCGTCGGGAGAAGCAAATAGACCGGAGCGCGTTCGTCGTCGCTTTCTTTGAACGTGTAGCCTGCGTCGTTGAACTCCGCCGCAAAAACGCGGCGAGCGACCTCGCGTGTCGGCGTGTCGGTTGTGCTCATATCAGATCGACCTCGCTTTGATCAGGACGTCTTCCGCATCGACCGGTCCGCCAAGTTCGCGGAACTCGTCGGCCAGCACGTACCGACCGTACGTCGGCCCTGACACGTGGTAGTACCGGCCCACGATATCCGCCTCCATTTCATCCGCAACCACTGCCGTGTCCAGCGCGTCCTTGGCCATCGCTTTCGCCTCCTCGAGAGTGATTCCGGTAAACTCCTCGGTCGCTTCCCGATCGAAGATTACCTCCTGGACAGTCTCGCCGTCATCGATGACGGCCTTGATCCGAAGGTCAAACTCCCCGTCTACGTCCCCATGCTCGGTGCAGCGTCCGTTCTGAAGGACCCGTGTACATCCATCTACCGGGCATCGTTTGATGAGTCCTGAACCGGACTGCACGTCGACAAGCGCTCCTTCGATGGTCGTTGAATCATCGCCTACCTCGATTTCTTCATCGAGTTCTTCGATGGTTGTCGTCTGGTTCAGCTTCACCGAGTAACTGCCCTCGTATTCGTCGGTGACGACGTTCGAGAGGGCATAGGAGGAGCCTTCCTGTAGTTCGGGCAAATCCGAGACGGCCCACTTGGTGAACTTGAGGGTCCCCGTCTCATCGCCAATCAGCCCGACCTGGTCAATCGACTCGTGACGGGGCTCCCAAAGGTCCACCACCTTTACGCGAAGGTCGATCCACTGTTCATCAGCATCGATTTCTCCGACAAACGCGCGCTCGTTACCACCACTTGATCCGATTTCCTCCCGTTCGACGCCGGCCTCATTGAGGTAGGCATTCGTGACGCTCCGTCGTGCCTCCTCGACCGGAACACTGTACTCGTGGACGAGGTCTTCGAGCCGGTCCTCGACCTCGTCAGCATCCAAACTCAAGTGGTCCGAAAACTGTTCGGCTATCTCTTCCGCGTGTGCTCGCAGGTCTGCCATTGTTCTCCTGCCTCCGCGGTGTTTTCAATGGGAGGCGTCTAGTTCTTGTTCCGCCCTCGGCTTGAACCCGTCGATAGCGGAGTGAAAGTGAAACTCCGGCGATCGTTCCATGACCCGAGCGCTCGAACCGAGAGTCGCACCCTTCAGGCCGGTTTCCGGCAACGGACTGATAATGCCAGCCGACCGACCATCTCACATGGGACTGCGTGACCGTCTCCGACGAGCAATCTATCAACAGATGCGGGAGGCTGGTCGGACGGTCGAACGATCGCGGCACGCCTATCAAAACGGCCGTGCCCGATCCAATCCAGCTTCCGAGTTCGATCTTCCAACGGACGCGGACGGGAATGTACGTATCGTTTGTCGCCGGTACGCGGAGCAACGTACTGTTAACATTGACGAGAAGGGCCGACCCGGGTGTTTCGAGGCTAGGCACCCTGATTGCGAGGGCTGTGCGGAGGACGTCCGGGAAGGCACAGTAGAGTCCTGGTAAACCCCTCCGAACTCGTTCCACGGGGCCTTCCGAACACGGATCTGGAGGCGACTTCTCAGCAACGCATCCCGTTTTATCGCCCCGGGCCGCCCGTTCCCCGCTACCTGGAGAATTCGATCGCAGCGCCTTGGCCGAATCCCACGCACAGCGTCGCAAGCCCTCGATCGACGTCCCGCTCGATCATCTCGTGAATCAGTGTGACCGGTAACCGCGCTCCGGAGGCGCCCAATGGATGACCGAGCGCGATAGCCCCGCCGTTGACGTTGAACTTGTCGGGATCAATGCCCAGTTCGTCGCGGGCATACACACACTGGGAGGCGAACGCCTCGTTCAGTTCGACTAGGCCGTATTCCTCGATCGATCGTTCTGCCCGGTCCAAGAGGCCGCGGGTCGCGGGTACCGGTCCGATACCCATTACAGTCGGATCTACACCCGCAACGCTGTTAGTCCCCACCTCCGCGAGAACGTCCAGGCCGTGATCGGTCGCGAACTCGACGCTCGTGACCAACGTTGCTGCAGCCCCGTCTGAAATCTGTGAAGAGTTGCCTGCCGTTACTGACCCGTCCCCAGTAAACGCCGGGGGAAGGTCAGCCAACGCCTCCAATGACGTGTCCCGACGAATCCCTTCGTCTTCCGACACAGTTCCCTCGTCCGTCTCGACGGGCACGATCTCCTTGTCGAACCGACCGGAATCGGTTGCAGCGGCTGCCCGCTCGTGGCTTCGGAGCGCATACTCGTCCTGGGTCCGTCGGGAAACATCGTGGACGTTCGCAACCTTTTCTGCTGTCATTCCCATCTGGAGCTGAAACACGTTGTACCGTTCCGAGAGGCCCGGATGGAGGTACTGATAGGTATCCTCATCCATCGGAACTCTCGACATGCTCTCGACGCCACCGGCAATGACACACTCACGGTTCCCCGCCGCTATTGCGTCACTTGCGGATATGATGGCCTGCATTGAGGACGCACACCAGCGGTTGATGCTCGTGGCTGGGGTTCGTTCCCCGAGTTCGGACAGCAGTGCTATGACACGCGCGACGTTGTTGTCCTGTTCCTTCCGTTGCTGTGCAACTCCCCACATGAGGTCCTCGACTTGACCAGAAGCGAGCCCATTGTTATCGAGAATGTGATCGATCAACGTCACCGAGAGGTCCTCGCCTCTGGTGTCCGCGAACACGCCGTCACGCTTTCCGAAGGGGGTACGACACGCGGCTGCGATTACTGGCTTTCCCATGCATGGGCTTGGGTCGGGAAGAGGCATAAACCCGACCGGACACATACTGGCCAGGCAGCTGTACCGGGGGAAGTCGTCAGTCGTCCCCTCCGAGTCCGCATCGACGGCACCCCGTTGGGAGCGTCCCTACTCGCCCCCCGGGGTCGTCTCGTCCGTGGTGGGAAGACACTTGGTCATCCCCGGTCCAGCAGGGCTCGTGACCCAGCGCGGTGTCGTTCGCGGCCGGGTGTCGGCGCTACCTCAGCCCGTCTCGGCAGTGGCTGTGCTTGCCGTCCTGGCGCTCGTGCTCCGACTGTGGGGACTGGGAGCCCGTTCGATGCACTACGACGAAGCGAGGGTGGGATACTGGACACTCCGTTACGCGGCAACAGGCCGGTTCGCGTACCGCCCCATCATCCATGGCCCGTTCCTCCCAATCGTGACCAATCCCGTGCTCGAGGCCTTCGGTCCCAGTGACTTCGCCGTTCGCCTTGTCCCTGCCATGCTCGGCGGAGGGCTCCCTCTTGTGGCGTTGGCCTTTGATGACATCTTCGACGATACGGAGATGATCCTGCTCGCGGTGATCCTCGCTTTCAATCCAGTTCTGCTCTACTTCTCCCGGTTTTTCCGTTCGGATATTCCCCTTGCCGCGTTCGGGTTCGGTGCGTTCGCCCTCGGGGCTCGTGGAATTCGAACGGGAAGTCGCCGTGCCCTGCTCGCTGCCAGCGTCCTCTTTGGATTTGCCCTGACAACCAAAGAGAACGTCCTCGTCTACCTCGGCTGCTGGGCTGGGGCGGTCGGGATCGTTTTCGTTATTCGATTTCTGTCAGGAGGGACGGTCGACACGCGTGGCCGACCCACGGGTTTGAATCGATTCGGATCTCGAATCAGCCGTCTACTACCTGCGACCCCGCCACTCTTTGTGATACCGCTCGTAGTTGCGTGGTTTTTCTACGTTCCACGTGGTTATGAACCGGGCCTCGAGGACCTTCTGGTACGTCCCGTGCCAGTTCTGGCTGCGGGGACAATCGGTGCATGGGACAAGTTTTCGTCAAGTATCTGGGCCGCCCCGGGCACCGAACCATATTTCCCCTTCCTGATTCATCTCATCGGAACGATCTCGATCGGGGGACCGCTTGTCTACGCTGCTGCACTGTACGGAACCGGTGTCGAAATGCGGCGTTCCGTTCCCCGGGGAACGGTCCTCGGGGCATCGGTTTGGGGATTCGTGTCGGTGGTCGGGTATCCGCTTGCGGCGGATATCAAGGCACCATGGCTCGCGGTGCATATACTCGTACCGCTCAGCGTTCCCGCTGCGGCCGGCCTGACCGATTTCGTGCGACATGCTCGGGACCGATGGTTACCCGCCCGTCCTTGGAGGGGTGATACGACGGCTGTGGAGTCGCTCCGCGTTATCCTCGTACTTCTTACCGTCCTTTTCCTCGTCACGCAGTCGGGTTTCGTCGTACTCGCCACCTCCTACACGACGCCGCCGTCTCGGGTGAACCTACTCGCGCAAGGTGCACAACCCGGTGACGATTTGGATCCTCTCGCACGCGATATCGCCACTGCTGCCGACCGGGGTGGCGTGCTTTATTACGGTGGACGGTTCCGGCTGCCAAACGAAGCCGTCGCCGACGTCCCGCCCCGAGACGGCGAGCCTTGGATCGGCCTGTGGGTCCGCCGGCTTCCGCTCTCGTGGTACGTCGAACGGGCCGGAGCCGAACACCAGTGGGCTGGAAATCCCTCTGAGCTTCCAGAGGAACTGCCGCCGGTCGTTGTTGCAGACGATGCGGCTGCATCGGAACTCGCTGCCACCGGTCGCGTCGCCGACTACGAACGTCGGGAATACGACCTCCTCCTTTACGGGGGTACCGTTGTCGTATTCCGGAACAGGTCGCTTGATCGACCGGCCTGACCCGTCTCACCGTCTCCGACGGTCTTAAGCGATTCCGGCGAGAAGTCCTGTGAGATGACTGACCCGGCAGTCGATGTGGTCGAACTCCTGGTGACGGCAGAGCGGTACTCGACGGACCGTAGTCTCGACGCGGATGACCTTCCACCCCGGTACCGGCGGGTCTTCTGGTCGGAGGACGCTGACGACGACGGACCTGGTGGGGTCGTCCGTCCGCTACAGGTGACCGAAGAGACGGCTCGAACTGCCACAGGCGTCGAGCGGCCGTGGGAAGCTATCTCGGATCTACTGTTTACTGAACGGCAGGAGTTCTCTGGCGAGCTGACCCTCACTCAGCCGGATATGGGACTGTCGTGGCTCGTGGACCGTGTCGACGCTGAGCGGCTCCGGTCGAACCCCGTCTTGGCAAAGGCCGTTGAGGAAACTGTCGCCAACGATGACACGGACGTCGACCATACATCAGTTCCCGACGTCACCTACGAGGAGGCCCGGTCCGAAACCCGACCGATCCAAGCCGATCGGGTCTGGATCGACGCTCTACTGGACGAGTACTTCGACGAGGATGAGGATGCCGAGATGCTTGACCTCGTCACGGTCCGGGCACCCGAGGAGATCGAGACGACCCTGACCGACCTGGTCCTGACCGAGGATCAGGAGGGAGAGATCAGGAAGTTGATGAAGGCGATCGAGCACCGAGAGTACCTCGCGAAGATCGGCCTCCGAGAAATCGGGAAGCTCCTGTTCGTCGGCCCCCCTGGAACAGGCAAAACGAGCGTCGCCCGGGCATTGGCCCACGAACTCGGTCTTCCTGTGGTCGAAGTGAAACTGTCGATGGTGACGAGCCAGTACCTCGGCGAGACTGCCAAGAACGTTGAAAAAACGTTCGAGGTGGCCAAGCGACTCGCTCCGTGCATCCTCTTCATTGACGAGTTCGATTCCGTGGCTAAGACCCGGCGGAGCGACGAGCACGCTGCCCTCAAGCGAGCCGTGAACACCCTCCTGAAGAGTATCGACGAAGTGTCGCTCGTCCGTGATGAGGTACTGCTGATCTCCGCGACGAACCATCCGGACCAACTCGATGCAGCGGCCTGGCGACGGTTCGACGAGATCGTCAATTTCCCGAAACCGGACCAGGAGATGCGGGCGGATATCCTCCGAGTGATTACCCGCGAGATGGAGATCGCGGACTTCGATCCTGACACGGTCGCCGCGAAGACGGAGGGACTCACTGGATCGGACCTCCGCCTCGTACTCCGCGAGGCCGTTCTACAGGCACTCACCGAGGAACGCCGGAGGCTTACTCAAGCGGACGTGCTCGACGCAGTCGCCGACTTCGAGGAGCGAGACAATTTGAAGAATATGGACATGATCGAAGGGGATGGCGCCGCAGTCGCGGGTAACGGGGGTCGCGAGAACGATCATAACCATGCGCACGGTCAGGATGCCGACGTCCGACACGGTAACTGAGTCCGATGGAGGTGCTACTGCTGGGAACAGGAGACACCACCGGCACGCCGACCGTGGGTTGCGACTGTGAAACCTGTCAACAGGCGCGCGAGCGGGGAGTCGAACGGTCCCGATTCTCCGTTTACGTCCGCAACGAACGGTCCGAGGAGGCTTTACTGATTGATTGCTCACCGGACTTCCGCCAACAGTTCCTGACTGCCGACATACCGCCACCGACTGCGGCCATAATCACACATATCCATTTCGACCACCTCGACGGGTTGGGCAACGCCTACCGCTTGGTCGACGAGTTACCGGTGTACGCGGCCAACGAAACGGACCCACAGACGGAAGAGAGCGTGGCCGGCACCGTCCAACGGAAGTACGATTATCTGGACCGGGTCACCGTCGAGCCCGTCGCGCCGTTCGAACCCTTCGATACATGTGGATTCCGCGTGCGATTGGTTCCGGTCGATCATCCCCCGCTGCTCTGTTATGGCGTGGTAATCGAGGACGAGTCCACGGGAGCGAAACTTTCGATCACGGGCGATACGAGCTTTGAGATCCCTGATCGATCGCGGACGGTCCTTTCGGACCCGAACCTACTGCTGGCCGATGCGCTCGTTCCTGCGTCGCTCTGCGAGCACCATCCACTCGGCGGTCGACATCACGATGCGGATGGTGTTCCACGCACCTTCGGTACGAAACATATGACACGTGAGGGTGCTCTCGACCTTGCCGATCAACTCCGTGCAGACCGGACCCGACTGGTCCACGCCGCACATTTTTACCCGCCAACCGAGGCGTTCGAGGACCCGTTAGCCACCGACGGGGAAACGTACGATCTGTAAGAGCGAAGCGGAGGGCCCGAAACCAGACGGCGTCGACGCGAAAGGTTTTGGTCCGTCCCCCCAGTCGCCCGGGTATGTCGGAGCTCACAGGCCCCCCGCTGAAACTTCAGAAACGGCGGATGGAGCTCACCCCGATGCTCACCCAATACGTGGACCTCTGCGCCGAGTACGACGATGCTGTCCTGCTGTTCCGTGTGGGCGATTTCTACAAAGCCTTCTGTGATACCGCCAGAGAAGTGGCGCGGATCTGCGAATTGACACTCATCGAACGGGAAGACTCGACGGGGACCTACGCGGCTTGTGGTATCCCCGTGGACAACGCCTCGAGATATCTGGATCGCCTATTGGAGGCTGGACACCGTCTCGCGATCGCCGATCAGGTCGAAGACCCCGAGCAAGCATCCGGGCTGGTGGATCGCGCGGTCACACGCGTCATCACGCCGGGGACGATCGTCTCGGAGGATCTGATTCCTGCTGACTCGAACACCTACGTTGCTTGTCTCACACGGATCCCGGCCGAAGAAGCGGAGAAGTCGGACACCGGGGGTGGGTCTGGCGCCAAAGACGCCATATTTGGCCTTGCCCACGTCGACGTCTCGACCGGCGAGTGTGCTGTGACAACTAGTGCGGAGGCTGGGACCGTCCGGGCAGAACTCGCCAGGATCGATCCCGCGGAACTGGTCCTCGGTCCTGACGTGGACTTCGAGTACGAAGATGACTGCCCGACGACGTCATACGAGTCGGACGCGTTCCAGACCGACGTGGCCCGCGATCGAGTTGCTGGGTACGTCGATCCGTCGATGTTCGATTCGACTGCCGCACTGGTCGCTGCCGGAGGTTTACTGGCGTATGCCGAGTGGACGCAAGGGGGGAATGGTCCCCTCGATCACATCACCCGGATCAGACGGTACGACCCCAGACGGGCACTCCAACTGGACGCGACAGCGCTTGAGGGACTGGAGTTGTTCGAGAACCCGACCGGGTCCCGGACACTGTTCGGAACGGTCGATCAGACGGTCTCGGCGCTGGGGCGTCGACAGCTACGCAGATGGCTCCGCCGTCCGCTCATCGATCCAGAACTGATCGAGACGCGCCACGACAGGGTTGAGGCGTTCGTCGACCATCCGCTCGTCCGCGAAACGGTTCGGGACTGTCTTGCGGGCATTTACGATCTCGAGCGGTTGGTCTCACGAGTCGCCCGGGAACGAGCAGACGCACGCGACCTTCGATCGCTGCACGCGACGCTGGACGTCGTCCCTCAGCTCCGCACCCAACTCGAAGGGATCGAGGGTCTCGAACCACTCCGGGCGGGACTCGACTCGCTCACAGAACTCAGGGAGCTGATCGATCAATCGCTCCAATCCGACCCTCCGACGGAGATCACTGACGGCGGGATCATCCGTGAAGGATACGACTCCGAACTCGACGAGCTACGGGGAACCGCCCGTGAGGGCCGGGAGTGGATCGCGGACCTGGAGCGGAGTGAACGTGACCGGACCGGTATCGACAACCTGGAGGTGGGATACAACGAGGTGCACGGATACTATATCGAAGTAACGAATGGCCAACTTGATCAGGTGCCTGACAATTACGAGCGACGACAAACGCTAAAGAACAGCGAGCGGTTCTACACGCCAGATCTGAAGCGGCGTGAAGACGAGATCATCAGTGCGAACGAGCGAGCTGATCGGCGCGAATACGAACTCTTCCGTGAAATCAGGGGGTCGGTCGCCGACGCAACCGATCGACTACAGGAGTTAGCAGAGGCGTTAGCCCGGTTAGACGCTCTGGCGGCGCTCGCGACCGTCGCGGTTCAACATGATTACGTCCGGCCTCAGATGGACGGTGACGGGATCGAAATCAGGGCCGGACGCCATCCGGTCGTAGAGCGTGAAGCGGAGTTCGTTCCGAACGATGCGGACCTAGGGCGGGGAAGTCTCACGGTGGTAACGGGACCAAATATGAGTGGGAAATCGACCTACATGCGTCAGGTCGCACTGGTTTGCGTGCTGGCACAGACAGGTTCGTTCGTCCCCGCAGATTCTGCACGACTGCCGGTTCTCGATAGGGTGTTCACCCGCGTAGGTGCCAGCGACGACATCGCCGGTGGCGAATCGACGTTCATGCGGGAAATGTCGGAACTGACATCGGTCCTTCACGATGCGACAGCCGATTCGCTTGTCCTTTTAGATGAAGTGGGTAGGGGCACTTCAACGACAGACGGGCGAGCAATCGCGCGAGCCGCTGCGGAGTTCGTTCATGACGAAGTCGGGGCGATCACGCTGTTCGCGACCCACTATCATTCCCTGAGCGACCTAGCGGCGTCCCGAACCCGGATTCAGAACCTCCATTTCACCGCGACTCGAGAAGAGGGGGACGTCACCTTCCTCCATCGGGTCCGCGAGGGGGCTGCGTCGTCATCATATGGTATCGAGGTGGCGGAGATGGCCGGAGTCCCCGCTTCTGTCGTGTCTCGGGCCCGACGACTGGTCGACGAATCAAACCACCGTCCCCAGCAAAATGCTGGACGCGAGCACGCCAACCGAAGTCCGACGTTGGTCGACTTTGCTGACTCGAACGGTCACGGCAAGGAGAAAACGACGATCGATGGCTCAGAGAAGGCGGACGGAACTGATTCGTCCGCGTCTGTGGTCGTCGAGCGACTCCGTGGAGTTCGTATCGCTGAAACCACGCCGCTAGAGGCACTCGGCATCCTCCATGACCTACAACGTCAGGTCGAACGGAGGTCGGACAAGTGACGATCGGTCCATCCCCGTCAGCCGACGACGGAACCGACGGAGTCCGGGAACTGTCACAGGCCACGATTGAACGCATCGCTGCCGGCGAAGTGGTGACCCGGCCGGCCCGAGTAGTAATCGAACTGGTAGAAAACGCGCTTGACGCAGACGCCTCCCGGATCAAAATCGAGGTGACGGGTGACGGAACCGACCGAATCAGGATTATCGATGACGGGCACGGAATGGCTCGAGACGATGCCATCCTCGCTGTCGAACCCCATACGACGAGCAAACTCGGTGGCGCGGACGACCTGCGTCGGATCGAGAGTCTCGGATTTCGGGGCGAAGCGCTCGCCAGCATCGCGGAGACCGCGTGTTTGAAGCTTGCGACGAACGACGGGACGGAAGTCGGAACGGAAGTTACTATACAAAAGGGTCAAAAAACCGTCAGCGACATCGGACGTGCCAGGGGAACCACGGTCGAGGTCCGGGATCTTTTTTACGACCGGCCGACCCGACGAGAGTCGCTAGCCACTCCCGCTCAGGAATTCGCACGGATAAGCGAGGCCGTCGCACGGTACGCACTCGTCAGGGCTGACACCGCGTTCATCCTCACACACGATGGAACGGAGACGTTTTCGACGTCCGGGAAGGGACGATTAGACGCTCTCATCGGTGTGTACGGTCGGGACACCGCTGCAGCCTCGACGGACATCGAGTACGGAACGGCCGTACCGATTAAAGAAAAGAACCGTAATGTGCAGATCGCCGGGCGCGTTTGTTATCCCTCGATCACGCGTGCGGACCGGTCTCATATCCGAGTGGGCGTCAACGGCCGTCCAGTGAAGAATATCCGACTTCGCGACGCAGTCGCCGACCCGTACGATTCGTTTCTGGCTCAGGGACTGTTTCCGGTCGCCGTCGTTGACCTAACTCTTCCCCCGATAGCCGTGGATGCGAACCTCCATCCGGCCAAAGAGCGAATCGGCCTCCGGGACGAGGATGCAATCATCGAGGTCGTTCGGGAGGCGATCCGTGAGGCCTTGTCGACCGCGGACCTCCGACGCCAGGGCGAAATCGAGATGGACCTTTCGTCCTCGCTCAGGCCGGTCGAGAACGGCTCCGACTTCAGCGAGACGGAGTTCATCGGTCAGTACCGTGACCTGTACTTGTTGTGTGAGGACGAGGACGATCTTCTCATCGTGGATCAACACGCTGCTCACGAACGAATCAACTACGAACGTCTGTGCGCGGGACTCGAAGAGGAAACGGTCCCGAGCGCCGAACTAGCCCGGCCTCGGACAGTGACGCTTGACCCGGGGGCCGCGTCGGCAGCGGCCTCGTACGCCGACGAGTTGCGGAAACTCGGATTTGCGTTCCAGCCGTTTGGCGGGACGACGGTCCGACTCTCCAGTGTTCCTGCACCACTCGGACGGACGGCGGATGTCGACGCGTTCCGTCAGGCTATCGAGGCCCTCCGGGCGGGAGAAGACCCCGACTTCCGGGACGACCTCATCGCTGACCTCGCCTGCCATCCCTCCCTCAAAGCTGGGGAGTCTTTGACCCGCGAAACTGCAGAGCGATTGATCGAACGGCTTGGGGAGTGCCAGCAGCCGTATGCCTGCCCACACGGTCGGCCGACGGTCTTGGCCATTGAGGAGCCGACACTTGCCCGCGGGTTCGACCGCGATTGGTAAGGATTTGACGAGATACTTCCAGTCTCTCTGTCAGGGGCGTTCCCGTAGTCAACTACTCCGATGCTGACGGGAACTGCACCGGGATACCGATAACTCGAGATCTGGCCCAGGGGGAATTACCCGACGTCCCGAAACGATAGTCGTCGAAACATAGTTAGATATTTGTCGAACCGACTCCAGAATCGGTTGATGTCAGTCGACCATCCGAGCCCGCGTCGAGAACACGAACCTACGCGACGAGTGGACGGACACGAAACCTACGTGGAGTGTCTCACCTGTGGACGTAGCGCCGAGTCATCCGAGATTCTCGCCATCCAGCCCTGCATGGACACGCCCTGAGAAAGGCATCCGGCCAGGTTTCCCTCGCTGAACAGAACCCGATCGCGGTCGAGTTGCTCACCCGGTGACTATTTCTAGTGCCGTCCGTTTCCCTAACTTCGCGGGCTCCACCCGGCAGTCGGTGGCAAACGCCTTTGGCGGGGGGTGGTGAACGTCTCCGGATATGGAGTACGCAACTCTGGGGTCGACTGGACTGTCCGTCAGCCGGATCTGTCTAGGTTGTATGAGTTTCGGCGGTGATCGCGACTGGGCCCTATCACCAGACGAGAGCCGGGAGATCATCGAACGCGCGCTTGAGCTGGGCATCACGTTCTTCGATACGGCCAACGTTTACTCGGCTGGCGAAAGCGAACGCATCCTCGGTGACGTTCTTGGCGAGTACGACCGCGACAGGCTGGTGGTCGCCACCAAGGTTTACGGTTCGATGAACGAGGCGAACCCGAACGCATCCGGGTTATCCAGGAAGGCGATCGAGCAGGAGCTCGCGAACAGCCTCGATCGCCTCGACATGGAGACTGTCGACCTGTATCAGATTCACCGCTGGGACGAGACCACCCCCATCGCCGAAACGCTCCGAACGCTCGACGACGCGGTCCGGCGGAACCATGTCAGGTATCTCGGCGCGTCGTCGATGTGGGGATACCAACTCGGCCACGCCCTCCACACTAGCGATCATCTCGGCTTGGAGCGGTTCGTTTCCATGCAGAACCACTACAATCTCACCTATCGCGAGGAGGAACGCGAAGTGATGCCCCTCTGTGAACAGGAAGGAATCGGAGCTATCCCTTGGAGCCCACTGGCTCGGGGGTATCTCGCTCGCCCGCACGAGGAGTTCGAGACGACCGCCCGAGGCCAGCAGGAGGCTGAGGGGTGGGGGGACCGACACGATGTATACCGGGCCGGTGGAGGACAAGTGATCAATGAACGTGTCCAAGAACTCGCGACAGAAAAAGGAGTCTCGATGGCCCAGATAGCTCTCGCGTGGCACCTCCACAAAGAGCCCGTAACCGCCCCAATCCTCGGCGTTTCCAGCATCGATCACCTGGAGGACGCCGTGGCGGCCGTCGACCTCTCCCTGTCGGACAGCGAATTGGCACACTTGGAAGAACCGTACGAGCCGGTGTCAGTCGTGGGTCATTCGTGACCCTACCATCCGGTTCCGACCGGGGGATGGGCACCCTATAAGATCCCTGGCGAGCGGGCGGTCGCCAAATGTCGGGGAATGCCCGCATAGTAGCTGAACAAACGGATAGCAGGCCCGGAACGCAGTGATCAATCAGTCCCGTGCGACCCCGCTAGCGGCTTCGAGGTCTACTACGATCGTCGAGAGAAATGACGGCCTGCGAGAAGGCCGACATCCTTCATGATGTCCGAGTCGGCGCTCCAGACCGTGGCCATCTAGGCTACGACCCGACCGAAGTCACGAATCGGTTCTTTCGTCCAGCAGCTCGTCGAACCGGTCGATGTCCTCCTTGAGCCCGGTAATAATCAGCTGATCTCTTCGGCGTAGCTCCGTCCACTTCCCCGGGTTGACGGAGACACGGCCATCCCGATGCTCGACCGCGACGACAGTACACCCAGTGCGCTCAGGCAGAGAGATCTCTTCGAGTGTACTTCCCGCAAACGACTTCGATCGACGACGAACGACCTGGACTTGCCGATCGACAGAAACTGGCTCCTCTTGTTCCAGGATCGCCGAAGCAAGAAGGCGGCCACTCACTGTGTCCAAGGCCAGGACGTAGTCAGCTCCCGCCCGATAGAATTTACCTACATTCTCGCGCTGGTCAGCTCGGACGATGACTTCGACATCCGGAGCCAGGTCGCGAACTACGAACGTTGCGATCAGCGTCGTAGTATCGTCGTCCAGCGCTAAAACGACGGTTTGGGCGTCAGTCACACCGGCCCGGTCGAGCGTTTCCCGATCCGTGACGTCACCTATCACGTCCGCTTCGGAACTGTCTTTGAGATCAATCGTTGTCACTGAAACGTTGGAGCCGTCGAGCGCTTCGCGGACTGTTGATCCCACGATCCCAGATCCTGCAAGGACAACCTCGCCACGTTCGTAGGGTCGGACTGTCGACCCTGTCAGCCGCGCGAGCCGGTCGAGTTGATCTGCCCGGCCTGCGACGAGCAAAACCGTATGTTTGTCGAGCCGAAGTTCGGGGAACGGCGGTCGGCGGAACTGCCCGTTTGACCACGCGCCGATTACCGTTACCCCTGTTCGACCGTCGACGTCAGCCTCCGCGACCGTCTGGTTGCGGAGACCACTTTCGGGTGTGATTGGAAATTCCCCTATCTCGAAGTCCCGACCAAGTTCGACCGTCCCGCTGAGGTTCGTTGAGACCGTAGCCCGAACCTTGTTGGCCAGTCCCTTACCGAGCAATGCTCGTGGAGAAAAAACGGCGTCCGCCCCGGCGTGGCGATGATACTCGACGAATTCCGGATCTTCAGCAATACTGTATGTCGGGATATCTGGGGCGACCTCTGTCGCAGCCATAACGATACTCAGGTTCGCCTGGTCGGAGAGGTCCGCTACGATTGCCTTCGCTTGCCTTGCATCGACCCGTCCCAGCGTCCCCGGTGACTCCGGGTCCGCATGTACCACATTGATGCCGGTTTCGTACAGGTCGTTCGCGACGTCTCGATCCTCCACGAGAAGAACGTATTCCACCCCCCGTGTTTCCAGTTCGTCAATCAGACTCGCGGAATCCGACCCGTGACCACAGACGATCACGTGATCGGTTTCTCCAGCAGTCTCGGTCGGCGCGGTAAGGGTTAGCATCTCCTCCATCAGCGGGACGACCACCACCGGGAGCGCCGCGAACAGGAGGACCGTACTTGATAACTGCATCAGGACCACGAGGACTGTCATCTCGACGCTCTGCCAGGGAGCGTCCTGTCCATAGCCAGTGGTGGTGAACGTCTGCATCACCACCTCCAGAGAGTGGATCGGCCCCCGCGGACGGCCCTCGAGGACGGACATGCCGATATCATACGCGATCGTAAACAGAAGTACCACGGCGACAAACAAGACGAGATAGTACTTGATGAGACGACGCTGATCGATCATCTGTCAGAGGGTCGCCAGTCTGGCAGGGGCGAGGTCGGCCATCCGACGGGACCCGGGAGACCTAGCATGATCGAATCATCCTGAATCTCTCCCTGTGTGAACGTGCCCTCCCTCTTCACTCTTCTGTCAATCCTCCCGACGCCCGGATTAGTCGTTTCGATTAAACCAGTCACACCCGAAGTTATAGCTGATGGAAACGATTACGACACGGCTTCCCAGGGAGGACGCCGAGTTGTTTGCCGCTCTCGCTGCAGGGCGCGATGTGGACGAGGCGTCGCTGCTGCGGGAACTGGTTCAGGACGAACTGAACGACTGGCGTAATCAACGAGCCTTGGAGCAACTCGCTAACGGCGAAGCCACGCTGGAAGAGGCTGCCGAGACGGCAAACGTCGATGTTGTCGAGATGCTCTCATTGGCTGCTGAAGAGGGAGTCGACATCGGGTACTCGACTGACAACCAGCCCGCAGTTTGTGACCGTGGCTGGGAATGGGCGAGCGCGTCGTACTAGCCGGTTGTCCGAAATCCTCCTTGTTGTAAACGCACGACCGGGAACCGGGTTCGACATCCATTGTTTGCCAGTCCGAGCTCTCCGTCTGTGTTCAGAGCCCAGGTCTTCTCAGCGCGTTGTTAGCAGGATGACCACCGCGCTCGCTACGAGACACCCGACGAGTAGGGCGAACGCGACACCGAACGACGTCGCGTCCGCGACTGCGCCAGTAACCGTCGACCCCAGCGCGCCGATGCTGATATAGACGCTCCGCATCGCGCCGAGGTCACCTCCCATGCTCTCGGTCGGAAACCGATCCATCAGGTACGATTGCATCACGGGGGGGAACGCGAGTAATCCGGCCGCGAAGACGACCACGCCCCCCACGATTATTCCACGTCCCTCGACGAGGAGGACGCCTGCCAATGCGGTGGCTCCCATCAGGAGGACAGCGGGGGCGACAAGACGCTTGGCGACGCGATCCCCCAGCCAGCCTGCAGTCGGCTTCGCGAGTGCGCCGACGAGAAACAACGCCCCGAAGCCGGCATTCGCGATCGCCGGCGG
The DNA here is from genome assembly GCA_964502585.1 of uncultured Candidatus Halobonum sp. Taxonomy (GTDB): domain Archaea; phylum Halobacteriota; class Halobacteria; order Halobacteriales; family Haloferacaceae; genus CAZCXJ01. Next base: position 52,050 of record CAZCXJ010000002.1, on the reverse strand, counting down.
CAGTCCTTTGCTGGCCTGCAAAAAGGTCGGTAGGAACGCGGTCGTCGCCTGCCAAGTAAACGCGAACAGCGTATACGCGACGAGTAACCGGCGGATTCCGGACGTGCCCACCAGACGACGTGCCGTGATTCCGATCGCAAGATCCGTCCGCGCGAGTACATACGACTCCCGACTCCACGCGTGGAGTCCCACGACAACCAGCACTAGTGCCATGACGACCGGAAAATACGCCTGACGCCAGCCTGCGACGATGAGAATAACTGTCCCGAGGCCCGCTGCAGCCACTCCCCCCACATCACCGGACGCAGTGTGGAGACCGAACGCCTGTCCCCGTCGTTCGACAAACAAATCCGAGACGAGCGCGCGAGCCGCGGTCGGGTACAGACCCACGCCGACCCCAACAACGGCAGCACCACCGAGGAAAAGAAAGTACGTCGGCGCGACACTCATGACCAGGAATCCAATGGCACCAACCAGACTGCCGACGACGAGTAGCGTCTTCCGGGAGAGTCGGTCGGACAACCGTCCGCTGGGATACTGGAGAAGTGCGTACAACCCCCAGAGGATCGTGAAGACGAACCCCGCTTCCGCGTTCGAGATCGCCAAGTCCTCGCGGACAGTCGGCAGTAGCGGCGACAGAACGAGTCGGCCACACTGAATAACAGCCCAGCCGACCGAGACGGTTGCCAACAACCGTCCGGAGTATCCCGTTACCAGGCGTTCCCGACCGTTTGTCGCCGTCTGGTCCACGACGAAGTGCCGCACGGGGGCTACTTGAGCGATGCGCTTCACCCGGCTCCAGGGACTCTCTCGCGATACCCCGCAGCAGACGAAGACACATATTCGAGGCAGACGTCCCGTGCTGTATGCCAGACTCCACGGACGGACGCGCTCGGCCGATCGGGATCAACCACGTCGCGCTCGAAGTCAACGACGTTGAGGCTGCCTTGGATTTTTACCAGAACCTTTTCGCCGTCGAACTCCGGGGGCGCACCGACGGAGGAGCGTTCCTCGACATGGGCGATCAGTTCGTCGCCCTCATGGCGGAGCAGTCAGCCGGAGTCGACGACCACCGGCACCTCGGGCTCGTCGTCGACGACCCGGAGCTCGTCGAACGACGACTTGACGAACTCGGGATCGAACGGCTTCCGACGTCTGGTATCGATTTCCGCGACCCGTGGGGCAATCGGGTTCAGGTCGTTGGATACGAGGATATTCAGTTTACCAAAGCCGCCTACGTACTCTCGGCCATGGGGCTCTCGGACCTACAGAAAACCCCCGCAGCCATCGAGGAGCTCGCCGAAAAAGGGATGGCCCCTGACCGCTCTCGTTCCGACTGACCTGTCCGACACGTCCTCGATTCGCCCCAGAGTCACAGCCGTTCGAATCGGTGGCAGACGACCTCCGAGTCATCGTTCCACTCGAAGTCCTCGTGTGCTCGGCGGAGGATCTCGCGGTACTGATCGAGATTCTCGGCGCCCTCAGCCCGTGCGTCCGCGTCAGTCAGGTCCCCCAGTGTCCGCCGGGATACTTCCGTCAGTCTGAACGCTTGGCCCTCGATTTCGAACGTATCACCTTCCTCTGCGTACTGTTGTCCGCGATGAACCTGGGTCACCGTCCCTGTCGCTGCCTGTTTGCGCATCCGGGGGCTTGGCAACAACGTCTCCGCTTCGATCTGCGACATGAGCGGTGGTTCGGATGCCGTCGACAAGTACCTGGGGCTCAGCTATCCCGAGCTGGTTCCTCGTCCCCGATTACACCCGTCCGTACGGCGGATCACCACCAGTCATCTTCATGTGTCCAGCCCCATGACTCCCACCATGGTCACACTTCTGGAATTCGCGACCGAACTCGTTATCAGCGGTATCGATTTGATTGCGATTTTCCTCACTGAGGTTGCCTTCCGAGATCCGCTGGCGTTCGTCTCGTTCCTGACAGGGGCCTTGTTGACGACCGCAACCGTCGTGTTCAGCGGCTACCTCTTCGTCGGTGCTGTCCTGCGGGAACTCGGGATCAGCCTTCCGACGCCCGGTCGTACGCCTCCGCAGCGAGGCGAATAGCGGCCTCCGGGTCCGGTCCCAGCGGCGTCCCGACAACAAGTGAGTCCGCGTAGTCTAACAGTGCGGCCATTCGGTCGGCTACCTCTTCGACTGTGCCGGCGACTGCAAAGACGTCGATCATCGATGGCGTCACCTGATCGAAGGCTTCCGAGAATTCGCCTGCGCTGATCAGGTCCCCGATGTGCGCGGCGCGTTCGGCGTCGATCCCATGCCGGTCGAGTACGGGTGGAGCCGCTCCGGCGGCGATGAACGCCGCCGGTTCCCGGGCTGCCGTCCGGGCGGCACCACTGTGTTCCGCGACGCTGACGGCTGCGTACGCCGCGAGATCGAACCCGGTTCCGGATACCGACGTGGGTTTCGCGTCGCTGGACCGTCGTGCCTGGCCCTCTCTCACCCGCTCGCGAGCCCACTTGAGGTCTTCCGGATGGCTACCGTTGAATAACAGTCCGTCCGCCCGTTTCCCCGCCATCCGACACATGTGTGGTCCCTCGCCGCCGACGTATACTGGGATGTGATGTCCCTGAGGGGGAGCGTAATTCAGTCCCGCGTCGTCCGCTCGAAACGACCCATCTCGAGTTATACGCTCGCCCGCCCAAAGCTCGCGTGCCCCCTCGAACGCCTCCAAGACCGGACGCAGACTGCGATCGTCCGCGAGTCCGAGGTTCCGCAGGGTCGATGGGTCGCCCGGCCCGATCCCGAATGCTGCTCGCCCGTCCGATATCTCGTCGAGCGTCGCAATTTTCGATGCCAGCGTGACCGGATGGACCTCCAGCGGGTTGATCACTCCCGGCCCGAGAGTGGGTTCTTCAGTCCTCGCGGCGAGGCGGGAGAGCGCAGCGAACGCGTCCCTGTTGTTGTAATGGTGGGAGACGAAGACGGCGTCGTACCCTTCCGTTTCGGCGACCTCGCCGAGTTCGGTCAGACGACTCACCGGTCGGTCCGGCGTTAGTTCGATGCCCAGCATCCCGGCCGTGGTGCCAGCCGACCCCTCGTCAGTCATCGAATTCCCACTCCCGAACCGCCTGTCGAACGAGGTCTCTTGAGACCTCTCGGAAGTGTTTGTCGCTCCCGTCATGGTCGCCGAAGTCGAAGTCCCTGACAACGACGACCGGTGTTCCACCTGCTCCTTCACCTACCAGGAGGTTCGCCGCCGCGGCGAGTTCGTCGATTACGCTTTCGACGGTAACTCCCAATTCACGGCCGGTACGATCGCGTTCCCCGCGCCAGTCACGCGCGGCTGGCATCCCTGCCCAGCCGATCGCCACCCCACGTTGACCGTGGCGAAACGGGCGACCACAGGTGTCCGTGACGATCACCTGGTCCGCGGGTAGTTCGGCGCGGATTCGATCGGCCGATTCCGACGGCCGTTTCGGAAGCAGCAGAACGTCCGCGTCCGGAACGTTTGATCGATCGATCCCGGCATTGACTGTGACATGCCCGAAGCGGGTCTCAGTGAGCAGAAATGGCGCTTCCATGATCACCTCCGTCGCCTCCTCCAACACTGCCTGGGCGAACCGTGGATCCTTCTCCTCTCCTGCGATCTTGGCGAGGCGATCGGCAAGTTCACGAGCACGCGGGCCGGCCGGGAACTCGTCCAGGGTGGCCGTCCGACCTTCCGCCTTCGAGACGATCGTCGAGGCGACACAGATGACGTCATCCGACCGAAGGTCGGCCCGCTCCCGAATCACGCCGGCCAGGTCGTCCCCTGGGCGTATCTCGGGAATCCCAGAGACACCGAACAGTTCCATATCGCCGCGTCGGGCTTCCTCGGCAAAAGCCCGCCGGTGCCGGGGTAATTGTCCAACGCTGCTCGTCAGACGTCCACCCGGGATAATTCTCCCGGCGGTCGGTTCGAGATCGCAGGACGTGCGGGCACGAACCACAATAGTGGTAGCGGTCCCGTACGTCGGGGTGAGTAGAAACATGAATACGATGATTACCGCGTTTCTCAGACATCGCGGCGAGTTGCTGTTATTGAAGCGTGGAGACGTCGGAACGAATCCTGGACTGTGGGGGGCTGTTTCCGACCACGTCGGGGACGCTCCTGCCGACTCACTCGAAAACGTCCGGTCTATGATTCACGAGAAAGTGGGTATCGATCCAGCCGAGATGAGAATAGCTTGTCAAGGAGACATGATCACGATCAATGAAGGCGATGCAACGCTCCGTATCCGCCCGTTCCTGTTCGATACAACCACCCGCGATCCCAGGCTGACCCAGGATTTCCTGAGCTACGAATGGGTTCCCGCACCATCCATCCGGGACCGCGATACCACTCCAGGGCTCTGGACCGCGTACCGAGAGGTCGCTCCAAGTCCGACAAAAATCCAAGACGACGAGACACATGGCGCCGCGTACCTCTCCCTCCGGGCGTTGGAAGTTCTCCGTGACGAGGCTGCGATTACCGATGACTGGGAAACTGTGGCCGCTATTGCACGCTCCCTTTGTGAAGCTCGCCCCGGAATGGCGGTCCTGCGAACTCGGGTAAACCGGGTGATGGCGAATGCTGACCGATCCGCGGAGGCGGTTCGTCGACGGGCGTCCACCGCCATCGACTCGGCCTCGGATGCCGCCGACCGTGCGGCAGCGCGTATGGCGTCAGAACTCGCCGACCTCGGGGGATCGATCCTAACGTTGTCCCGATCGGGAACAGTCCGCGAGACGCTCGCCCGGGTCGACGACTCAGTCTTGGTGGCCGAATCGCGTCCGGGCGGGGAGGGTCGGACAACCGCCGATGCATTAGTCCAAATGGACCGAGGCGTCACTCTCCTGCCTGATACAGCTATAGCCACCGTTCTCAACGAACGGAATGTCGGAGCAGTAGTCGTCGGTGCCGATACCATTGCTGCCGACGGGACTGTCGTCAACAAGGTCGGGACCCGCGGAATGGCGCTAGCTGCCGCACGTGAGTCTGTACCCTGCTATGCGGTAGCTACCCGAGATAAGATCGCCGCTGAATCGCCCTGCATCGACAAACAGGCGGATTTCACGGCGTCGACAGAGGTGGATACAGTCGCACCGCTGTTCGACCGCACACCATCCGATCTGGTCACCGTGGTAACGGAAGAAGGCCCCTGCGACGTTTCCACCATCGAAACGATCGCGCAGGAACACACGCAACTCGTCAGTTGGTCTGATGAGACGACGTGAGCTGCTCTCCGTCCGAAAAGACTGATATCGCGGGAGAGTCAGTGAAGTACCATGGATCGTCAACGCCTTATCGCGCTTGTCTTGGTTTTCCTGATGATCTTTTCTTCACTCTCGTACGCGTTCGCCATCCTCTAGTCCCGCCTCTGCGGGACTGGCTCGACCCACCTCTCAGTCGGGGACGGCTATTTGAACCAGGATGTCTAAGTGCACCAACGGTGGCGATGATGAGGGTTACCCCCACCGAGCCCCGTGTGACGACGGGTGATATCTGAGCCACCGCATACCACTCTGGGAGACAGAGACCAGTGACTAGGGGACAGTTCGTATCCCTCTCGCTCGGACTAGTCGCCCTCCCGGTCTGATGTCGCTTCTCGCTCCCCGAGATGTGCCCGGAGAGTATCCACGTCCTTGTTCCCAGCCCCAGTATTCAGCAGGACGACCGTGTCATCGGAGCTCAGTTCCCCACGCTCCGCGAGGGCAAACGCTCCGCTTACCGCCGCGGCACACGTCGCCCCGACCTCCAACCCCTCAGTACGGGCGACTTCGATAGCCGCATCAAGGATTCTCTCGTCCGTCGTTGCGACCGCTCCGCCGCCACTCTCACGGAGTGCGTCGAGGATCAACGGACTCGCACCCGGATCCGGGATCGCGATACCGTTCATCATCGTCTCTACGGTCTGCCAAGTTTCGTGTATTTCCTGTCCTTCCTCCCATGCCCGGACAACAGGCGCACAGCCAGCTGCCTGAGCCGCGTACATCCCGGGCAGCTCGTCGGTCAGACCGACCTCGCGGAATTCCTTGGCGGCTTTATGCATACCGACCAATCCGACTCCGCCGCCAGTCGGATATACCACCGCATCTGGGACAACAAACTCGAGCTGCTCGAGTAGCTCGAACGCCATTGTCTTTTTCCCATCGTGACGGTATGGCGTGACGAACGTCTTCACGGAGTACCAGTCATTCGCGGCCATCGCGTCACTGTATGCTGCCCCGGCGTCGTCAATCTCGCCCTCGGCCACGTGGAGGTTTCCCCCGTGTAAATCAACCATCGCCTTCTGTGTGAACCCCGCCCGATCGGGGAGGAACACATGGGCGTCGATTCCCGCCCGTGCGGCGTACGCTGCGGCTGCTTGCCCTGCGTTCCCCGCGGAATTGAGCGCGATATCGCTCGCGCCGTGTTCACGCGCAGCTGTTAGGGCGGCAGTTTGTCCACGGTCTTTGAACGTCCCCGTCGGATTCCGTCCTTCGTCCTTGAGGTACACTGCGTCGACGCCCAACCTTTCGGCCAGGGCAGGACACTCAACGAGTGCTGTGGCCCCTTCGCCCAGTGAGACGGCTACCTCCCGAGGGAACGGGAGGAGTTCCTCGTAGCGCCACATCGAATCGAAAGAACGCGCAGTGAGCGTTGCCCGATCGATCCCGATTTCGTTATACGCATATTCGGGATCGAGGATCCCGCCACAATCGGGGTCGGGACATCGATGGGTGACCTCTGTGGGATCGTGCAAGTCGCCACAATCGACACACCGGAGCCCACGCAAGGCATCGTTCGTTCGCATGCCTCAGGGAGCGGCGGGGGAGAACTAACGTCTTGCGTCCACGGAACGCGACTACCGATGGCGCGCCTGCGTAATCTAGCACCACTCGGCCAGTGTTGCGGCGTCAGGGACTCGGATTGTCAGCCAGGCACCTTCCCGGGAGATATCGGCGATGACGAACTCGCCCTCCTCTTCGTCGACGGAGGCCATCACCTCTCCCTTGTGATTCGCCGCCATGGATGTGACTCGTTTGCACACACTGATAAGAGACTCGGAACGACAGTCGGTCCGGAGATTGATAACTCGCAGACGGAGTAACGTTTAGCCCGATTCAAACTTCCAGCCTTCGGGCGTGGACCCCGGTTATACCGCCACATCTCTAACCCTTGCCCGGCCGGTGGTATCAGACTCGGCTCGGGGATTCCGAGACGTCGTACAGGGGGATCCGCCTAGATACCCGGCTAAGGATCACGATTCCTTTAGCGGTCACCCTTGCTACCGCCGGTTGGACGGTTCCACGAGCGGGATCCTCCCACCCAGTCGTGGTTCCGCGGCCCCGTCTTTCCCTTCGTATGATACAAGAGGCCTGGGGGCGGAATCGGGTGATATGGACGTATCCGACGCTATGACGTCACGGCAGGATTTAGTGACGGTGACGCTGCCCGGGACTCGCGATGATGCCCTCGCGTATCTCCAGGAGGACCGTTTCTCTTCTATCCCCGTGATAAAAGAAACCGATGGAAGGGAAGTCTATCGAGGGCTTGTCTCTCGCGAAGACCTCATTGCAAACCCTGAAGAAGACCAGCTCGCGATGCTGATGCGAGAAGTGCCGACCGTTTCCCCGGAGACCAATCTCCGTGATGCGGCCCAGTTGATGCTTGATGGGGTCCGCCGAGTTCCGGTCGTCGATGACGATACCGACACGACGCTCGCGGGCATTATCACCGTCACGGACGTGGTCGACGCGATCGCCCGCGGTCGACTCACGGTTGACGCCACCTGTGGTGAGGTGGCGACCGACGAGGTAAACGCGGTCTACGCCGGGACGCCGCTTACGGTCGCAGAACAGGAACTCTCGCTGGCGAACCTCCCATACGCGGTGTGTCTCGATGACGACTGTAAGATGACGGGGATGCTGACGGAGGTTGATATCATCGATGTCGCTCGAGTCGTCGAGGGCGAAGAACGCACGGGCGATTCCATCGCCGACGACGACGAGGATTGGAAGTGGGAATCCGTCAAGGCGGTCGGCAGCCGCTATCTGCCGACTCGGAACGTCGAAATCCCGGCTGAACCCGTCGAGCGATTCATGACGGAAGACGTGTTGACGGTCTCGCGTCGCCGGTCGGTCCGCGAGGCCGCCCAGGAGCTAATCGGGAACGATATCGAACAACTGCCACTGGTGAGCGGAGGGGACCTCGTCGGTATCGTCCGTGACACCAGCCTGCTGGAGGCACTTTGATGACGCGCGGGGAGGCTGTCACCGAACTGGCCAAGCGACGAGGCTTCTTTTTCGGTGCCTTCGAGGCGTACGGTGGCGTCGCCGGCTTCTCCACGTTCGGGCCGATGGGAGCCGCTCTCAAGCGAAACGTCGAGGCGGCTTGGCGTGACCGCTTCACGGTGCAGGAAGACAATCACGAGATTGAGGCTCCGACAGTGATGCCTGAACCGGTGTTCGAAGCGTCGGGGCACTTGGACACGTTCGACGACATGCTCGTCGAGTGTGCCGTCTGTGGTGAAAGCCATCGCGCCGACCATCTCGTCGAGGACACAACGGACATCGAGGACGCAGAGTCGTTTTCCCCGTCCAAGGTGGCGGATCTGCTCCGTGAACACGAGTCACAGTGTCCAGTATGTGGTGCCGAGCTGGCCGGGGAACCGGTCGAGGAATTCAACCTGATGTTCAAGACGCGCATCGGCCCGGGTTCGGGTCAACCGGGATACCTCCGTCCCGAGACAGCCCAAGGGATCTTCGTCGAGTTTCCCCGGCTGAGAGAGTACGCACGTAACCGGCTACCGTTCGGCGTGACTCAAATCGGGCGGGCCTATCGGAACGAGATTTCCCCGCGCAAAGGGCTCATCCGGGTTCGTGAACTGACCCAGGCCGAACTGGAGCAGTTCATCGATCCGGAGCGAGACGAGCCCCCTCTAGCTGCCGTAGCAGACGTGCCCTTAACCCTGTATCCCGCTGGCGAGCAGGAAGCTTCGGACGGCAGTTATCACCATCTGACGGTCGCGGAAGCGGTCGAGAAGGGCGTTCTGACGAGTCCCTGGATCGCGTATTATCTCGGCCTGGCACGTCGATGGTACGCCCGGGTGGGCGTAGACACCGACCGGTTCCGCTTCCGTCAGCACCGTTCTGGCGAACTGTCGCACTACGCTAGCGACTGTTGGGACGCCGAGGCGGAACTCGACGGGGACTGGGTGGAGCTAGCGGGCTTCGCTTACCGGGGCGATTACGACCTCGCCAAGCACGACGCGAATTCCGACGAGTCGTTCACAGTGTTCAGGGAGTATGACGAACCGCGGACGGTCGAACGGGCGACGGTGGACCCAGAGATGTCCGAACTCGGCCCGAGGTTCGGCGATCGCGCGACCGACGTCGCTCAGGCGCTCGAACGCCTTGCCGACCGGAACCCCGACGCGTTCGATGCGGACGAACTCGTACTCGACATCGATGGCCAAGAGGTCCGAATCGACTCCGAAGCGGCCAACTTCTCCGTGACGGAAGTGACCGAAACCGGGGAACACGTCACACCACACGTGGTCGAGCCGTCGTTCGGCGTCGACCGGTTAGTCTACACTCTCGTCGACCACAACTATCGGGAAGACGTCGTCGACGATGAGGAGCGCACGTACCTGGCGTTTGATCCCGCAGTTGCTCCGATCGACGCCGCCGTGTTCCCGCTCGTGTCGAACGACGACCGACTCGTTTCTCTCGCCAAAGAAATCGCCACCGACCTTCGAGCTGCCGGACTTACTGTCGAGACCGACGACTCGGGATCGATCGGGCGACGCTATCGCCGACAGGATGAAGTTGGGACACCCTACTGTGTCACCGTCGATCTTGAAGGCATCGAAGACGACGACCCGAACACAGTCACGCTCCGACAGCGGGATACTGCCCGCCAGGTCCGATTACCGGTAGCCGACCTCAGGGACGAGCTCGCGGAGTTGCTCAACCCCGACTCCAGCAAGAACTTCGATGACCTTGCGGCACGGTACGAGGCCGTAGCGACGGGAGTCGAACGGTCGTGACGGATGGCGGATGAACTTCGCCGCCGAGCGATCCACGCGTCCGGGTCGGGATTTCCCCTCATATACGTGGCCGACCTGGTGACTTGGCCGCAACTGCGCCGAATTCTGATCGCTGCCCTCGTCAGTGTCACGATTTTGGAGTTCCTCCGACTCGTCGTCGGGCTGGATCACTCGATATATGACCGGCTGACCCGCGAATACGAACAAGACAACGTCGCCGGTTACGCCCTCTTCGTGATGAGTGTCACCCTCGTCGCGTTCGTATTCCCTCCCCCTGTCGCGATAGCTGGCATGTTGATGCTGTCAATCGGCGACCCGATAGCCGGGCTGCTTGGCGATGCTGAGGCGACCTCCGCAAAGAAAGCTGGAGTCCTTGCCGTCATGTTCCTCGTCTGCTTTATCCTGGCTGCACCGTTCACGCTCCAGGTTCCGGGAACGACACCATCGGTCGCGTTCGCGGCTGCTGGGGCGGGTGCTCTCGGTGCGACGGTTGCCGACGGCCTCAAACCGGTGATCCGTGGGTACGTAATCGATGACAATCTCACCATCCCACCGCTGGGGTGTCTCGGAATCGTGGCTGTGTTCACCGCCGCCGGCGTCTCGGTTTGACTGACTCGCGAACCTCACTCGGCTGTCTCAGCCTGAAGCAGATCGTCCACGAGCGCCTCCGGATCGAACCGTTCGAGATCATCGTACTCCTGCCCGGTCCCCAGGAAGAGGATCGGTTTACCCGTAACGTGTGCAATCGAGACGGCCGCACCTCCCGACGCGTCGGCATCGGCCTTCGTAAGTACTGCCCCATCGATTTCGGCGGCCTCGTTGAACTGCTTGGCTCGCTCGACCGCGTCCTGACCGGCAACGGCTTCATCAACGAACAGCGTTAGTGTCGGGTCGACCACCCGGTCGATTTTTTCCAACTGTGCCATCAGATCGTTTGAGGTGTGAAGCCGACCTGCCGTATCGCCCAACACGACGTCCACGTCATTCGCTTCGGCGTACTCGACGGCATCGTAGATTACCGCAGCCGGATCACCTCCCTGCTCGTGCGAGATGAGCCGCTTCCCGAGCACATCAGCGTGTTCGCTGATCTGTTCGCTCGCCCCTGCCCGGTACGTGTCGCCGTTCGCTAGAACCGCCGAATACCCGCGGTCCTCAAGATACTGCGCGAGCTTCGCGATGGTAGTCGTCTTGCCCACCCCGTTAACGCCCGTGAACACGATGACGACTGGTTTCTCCACCCTCGCGATCCGATCGTCGAAATCGAACTGTCCGACCGCGATAACGTCCAGTAACGCCTCACGAAGGGCTTCCTCTACGAGTTGGCCCGTCGTCTGAACTTGAGCCCGGGTCTCTCCCGTCATCCGCTCGCGAATCCCATCAAGGATTTCCTCGGCTACGCTCATCTCGACGTCCGCATCGAGAAGCGCCATCTCTAGTTCCCAGAGGGGATCCTCTAAATCCTCTTTCTCAATGACGACTTTGCCGGTGGCGAAGGCCTTTGCCCGTTTGAACCGTCCAGACCTGCCACCGTTGCTGTCGGACGGGGATTCATCATCCTTTGATCCGGTGTCGGAACCGGCTTCGTCGGCTTTCTCCTCGGCGACTTCCTCGGCGTCTTCTCGGAACGATGAGAGTGTGTCTTTGAGCCCGTCGAACATCGTCCAGCGCTACTCGTCCTCGTCCCCGGCCTGTTGTTGGAGTTGCTGCATCTGCTGCTGCTGAAGCTGCTGTTGCATCCGCTGTGCTTGCTGTTCTAACTCCTCGCTTTCGCTCTCGAGTTCTGCAATCTCCGATCGCAGTTCGTCGATCCGGTCATCGAGAGCGTCCCGCTTGCGTTCTAGTGCGTCAATCGCGTCACCCTGCTCCTGTTCGGCAGCGTACCCCCCGCCAAGGGAGACGATGATTTCATCGATGTTAGCGATTTCCGCCCGGACGTAGGCGTCGCCTCCGAGTGGGACCTGCACCGTCGAGCCGCTCTCGAGGGTTTCGATCGCCTCGATAGCCTCACCGATTTCTGACTGCTCCTCTTGGGTGGCTGTCACCTCGGCCCGGAGGCGCTCGATCTCGGCTTCTACTGCCTGGAGTTCTTCGGAGAGTTGCTGGAGTTGCTCGCGGCCGCCGCCTCCTCCACTGAGACTCATGCTTCCGTCACCTCTGCGATGTCCACTTGCGTGCGTTTGAGTCCGTGTTCGGAACCGAACTGCGAAAGCACCCGATCGCGGGCCACGTCGGGATTAGGTGCTTCGACCGTCCGGGTGAACAGTTGTGTCCCGCCGCGGGATTGGAACTCGCCGCTGACGGCGTATTCTGCCATGGGTGAAATTGGCGGCGCAGGCGGGAAGTAGCTGTCGACTCTAGGGCCACCGCTCGAGAGGATACACGCCGCAATCAGCCCAGCCTCCTGGCCGCGTGATAAGGAGCCTACGGGGGCTAGTTCATCCAACGAACCCGAGCGCGTCGTCGATACGTCCAAGCTCGGGACCGGTCGTCTCGTCGCCGACGACATACCCCTCCCCGTTCGCGATCAATCCGGACCCGATCAGCGGGGCGCCGTAATTGATGGTTCCCAGGTCGGCGGGCACTCCGAGGTGGTCTTCCAGCACCTCCAACTCCGGCTCCCGCGATTCCGGATGGCAGAGGACCCCCTTGTTCGTCGCAACCGCTGCTGCTCCGACCGTTGGGACGTCCGCGAGCATTCCCCGTTCGACCGGGACGTCTAAGGTCTCTCTGACGACATTTACCGCGTCGTCCTTCAGATTCGGATGGACGTATGCCCCCGTGTCGTTCGCCAGAACAACGTTTCCCGCCGCGTTGATCTTTCCGGGTAATCGACGGACCGATCCGCTCGTCTCGGTGGCAATTCGTTCCGTTTCTCGGTCGGTTGCCCGTCCTGAGACGACTGTCCCATAGCCGTTCCCGGCTGCAAGCGCCCCGACCGTACCAGAGCCTCCCACGGTCGTTTCGACCGCTTCAACTCCTAACTCTGCCTCCATCTCCGGCACGGTCGCCCCATCAAGACCGGGGCGGACGACGAGATGTTCGTCGGTCGCGTGTGCGAACACCCCCACGTACGCGGATCCGGCGAGCGAGAGCCGAAGCACGTCAGGCGGGCTCTGCTTCGACGACGACTTCTCCTTCCTCGTCGAAACGGGCCGCTCGGACGCGGAAACTGCTCGGAGGGTTCGACCGGCCGTCGGCCCACACGGCCTCGTTGATCGAGGGATCGAGCCGGACTGCATCTTCCGGAACTGAAAAGTGTTGAGCAAGATGTTCCCGGATGAGTCGCATCGCCCGGTCGGCCCGTTCCTGGACAGGAGCTTGCTTGACCTTCCGGAGCGGGACGGTCACGATTCGCTCCTCGAAGCCATCGGCGCTCATTCGTCCGTGTCACTGCGCCGCCACTGGCGCCGTTTCGGGTTCTGCGTGACTTCCATGTCGGTCTTCATCATGACCCACGCGGGAACGCGGGAGTTTTGCCGTTCGAGCTTGGCGAGTCGTTTCTTTTTCGCCTTCGATTTGTTGCCCATAGTAGCCCTGGATTCAGTCTCGGCGGATAAAAACCCTGTCTATCCGTCCCTGCCCCGGTAGGGGAACTCGCTTGACACGCCGAGTTCGCCTCGATACGCCACGATGGGTGCGGTCCCCCGTCCCTCGGGTCCGATACGTTTAATCGCTGGCCGGTCGCGGCTTCAACTGATATGAATAAGGTGAGCATCATCGGCGCGGCTGGGACCGTGGGCGCCGCAACCGCCTACTCGCTCGCGTTACGAGACGTGGTCGACGAGCTCGTGCTTGTTGACATCCCCGATAAGGAAGATGAAACCGTAGGACAGGCCGCGGACACGAACCATGGGATCGCTTACGATTCCAACACGACCATCCGACAGGGTGACTATCCGGCTACTGCAGGCTCGGACGTCGTCGTAATAACGGCTGGAATCCCCCGCCAACCTGGACAAACGAGACTTGATTTGGCCGGGGACAACGCCCCCATTATGGAGGATATCCGGTCTTCCCTCGACGCTCACACCGATGATTACGTCTCCGTGACGACGTCGAACCCGGTTGATCTCCTAAACAGGCATCTGTATGAGACCGGCGATCGACCCCGAAAAAAAGTGATCGGGTTCGGCGGTCGGCTGGACTCCGCACGTTTCCGATACGTGCTCGCTGAACGGTTCGATACACAGGTCAGAAACGTGGAAGCCACCATCCTCGGGGAGCACGGCGACGCACAGGTTCCTGTCTTTTCGAAAGTCCGGGTAGACGGTCAGGACCCTGGATTCGACACAGACGAACGGGAAGAGATTCTCTCGGATCTCCAGCAGTCCGCAATGGACGTCATCGAACGGAAGGGAGCCACACAGTGGGGTCCCGCCACGGGCGTGGCTCATACCGTCGATGCTATCCTGCGGGACACTGGCGAAGTACTCCCCGGTTCGATCGTTCTCGACGGGGAGTACGGGTGCGAAGACACCGCGATCGGGGTCCCACTCAAACTCGGGAGCGGGGGAGTGAAGGAAATCGTTGAATGGGACCTCTCTGATTATGAAACGGATCTCCTGGACGAGGCGGCCGAAAAACTTCGCGACCAATACGCTACGATCGCCTGACGAGGCTTTATGGAGGTCTCCCAGGCGTCGACCCGAAACTGTCTGGCGGTCTCGACCCCGCCACTCGGAGGTTATAGAAAGGGATTTCAGAGTCGCGACTGAAGTTTTGACACGGTTTCGTCTCCCACCCCCGGGACATCCAGCAGGTCGGTCCTACTTGCCGTCCGAACGTTTTCGACGCTCCCGAATCGCCTGAGTAACCGTCGGCGAATCGCAGGCCCCACCCCCGGCACCTCTTCGAGGACAGTCTCGACTTCGTCACGAATCCCACGGTGGTACTGTACTGCGAACCGGTGAGCCTCATCGCGCACCCGCTGGAGGAGATGGAGTTGTGGGGTATCGTCGTCCCAATCGTGGACTTCCCCGTCTGTCGTCACCCGTTCTTCGTCCTTGGCAAGCGCTACGACGGGAATCTCCCACCCCGTCTCCGCAAGCGCACTCTCGGCCGCGTCCAACTGCCCCTTCCCCCCATCGATCACGAGCAGATCAGGATCCGGACGGGCGTCTCGGTCTTCCACGGCTCTCTCGGCCCGCCAGCGAACCAGTTCGTACATGTTCCGGAAGTCGTCATTCCGTTCGGTGAGTTTCTTCCTGCGGTATCCCGACTTCTCGGCCGTCCCGTTGACGAACATCACGTTCGACCCTACAACCGACTCACCACCCACGTGACTCACATCAAATCCTTCGATCCGGTCCGGGTGGTCGATACCGAGCGCGTTCCCCAGCGCGGCCGTCTCGTCCACTTCTGCCGGACGCCTGCGAGCGTTCTTAATCGCCAGTTCAACGAGCCTGGCCTCCCGGCCGGCTCCAGGAACCCGCACCGCCACCCCCTCTCGGTCCAGCCAGCGGTGGACCTCCCCGTCAGCCGGCCACTCGGAGAGCAGGACTGCGTCCGGCAACTCGCGTTCGGCATAGTATTGTACGAGGAACGCCCCGATGACTTCTCCGGCGGATTCCGCCGAGCTTTCCCCCGCCCCGTTCAGTGTGTGTTGCGACCGATCAACGAGTTTGCCGTGTTCGCTGTGTAACCGAGCAACGGTGGCGTCCTTCCCCTTGATCGCAGCGGCGATGACATCAACGACGCGTTCGTCGTCATCGGGGTCGTTCACGGCCTCCTCGCCACCTGTGTGGAAGGACCTGACCGCCGCAAGGCGATCTCTGATGTTGGCAGCCCGCTCGAATTCCCGTGTGTCCGCTGCCTCCTCCATGGCCCGTTCTAGCGGATCTGTCAAGACTCCGCTCTCACCCTCGAAAAACCGGATAACCGAGCCCACGTCACGTGTGTATTCTTCCTCGTTGATGTACTCCACACACGGCGCCGAGCAGAGTCCCATTTCGTAATCGAGGCACGGGCGGTCGCGGTTCGCGTATTTGTGATCGGAACACCCCCGGAGGCCGTGCGTCTCTCGAAGTGCCTTTACGACCGTCTCGAGACGTCCCTTGTCGGTATAAGGGCCGAAAACCGTTGCGCCCGGGTCCGGGTCTCGGGTTATCTCAATCCGGGGAATCGGATGGTCCGTCAGTTGAACGAGCGGATATGATTTGTCATCCTTCAACCGGACGTTGAACCGCGGCTGGTGCCGTTTGATTAGGTTCGCTTCGAGAAGCAGTGCTTGGGTTTCCGTGTCCGTAACAGCGTAATCCAGGTCGGTGGCCCGCTGAACCATCCGGCGCACCCGTTCGGATCGGGGATCGCTGTACGAGCGGACCCGGTCTCGTAGATCGACCGCCTTACCAACGTATAACCGAGTCGTTCCATCGACTCCAAGGAACTGGTATACCCCGGGCTCCCGAGGGAGATTCGCCGCCCGCCTCCGGACCTCTTCCGGCTCCATTCGGTACATGGAGGTTCTGGACCCGCGAACTTGAGGATAACGAGCCCGGATCGAGCGGACGAGCGGTCGCTACATCCGACCACCTCTACAGTCGTCCTGCGCTTTTGTCGTAGTTTCCCCGTCGTTAGTACTGAATTGACCGTCTCCCGACGCAGAACGGTCGATGCCAGGACTGGACCGACCTCTCCACCTAGGCCGCCGGCGTGGGTCGAGCCAGATGTTCTTTCAGGCCCCCGCCACAAGCAAGACGCATGCGCCTCTGGCTGGTGGAGCGGGCAACAGATAGCCGCGACCTCGTTACCCTCACCTACGCGACGACCGACGGCAAGCATGTCTATCGGCGCCAAGCCCCGTTGGAAACGCTCGCACGTAATCCCGTTACGGCCGCCATCGATCGCGATTGGACCGACCTCGAACCGGTTGAGGCATCGGAAACGCGGGACCGCTACGCTACCGAGGCCGAACGCATGGCCTCCACGCATGCCCCTGACGACGAGGTCTAGAAGAGGTCTTTTTATCCGGTAGGCCGTACTCACCATCGGCAATCCGGAACCGGATCAAATGGAGTACGCTTTCGAGTTGGCACTGTGTCAAAATCTCGAAAAGAACACCGACTGGATCGTCGCCCGACAACTCGGTGGCGCTGTCGCGAAGCCCGGGAACCGAATCGTAGACATCGTTGGGATTAAACCGGGCCCCCAGTTCGACAAGCGGGCACGGATCACGGCCGAGACGATCCCCCCGCCTGCGATCGAGAGCGACGTCCATGTCGCGGCTCAGATTCCAGTCACCGAGGCGTTCGACTGCGCTCCGGAGCGAGCGAACGAAATCACTGATGCGGCCGTCGACCGTGGGTTTTTCTCGACTGAATACCGGGACGGACGCCGTCTCGTCCGTCAAACGACGTCGTATCCGGCTGACTGGTTCGACGGCCTCGTTGCGATCGAGAACAAGCCAGACCTCAAACGGCCGGGTGATCTAGCCCGTCAACTCCGTGTTGATGTCAGTCTCGGACTGTTCGACACCGTGGTGCTGGCGACGGAGAGCCACGTGACCGGGGCTCATCTGAACCGCTTCCCCAATGAGGTCGGCGTATGGCGATTCGATCCTGATTCGTCCACCCGGGAGGTTATCCGCGAGGCGGAGCCGTTGCACACCGCCGCTCCTGCCGTCGAGCCAGTATCTCTCGAGCCCACCAAAACGAGTATCGAGTTCGTCCCCCCGGAGGCCAAAGCACGCAAGCGTCGCCGGGTTGCGGAACGGGCTTATGGGAAGGGATGGCGGCCGGAGTTCCCCGCGTGTGCTCGATGTACCCCTACTGCCGATGGCCGACCGTACTGCACCCATTTCGATCGGGTCGTCAACCCCGAAAGGGCATGCGGTTCCGGGTGTCTCGGGTTTGATCCTGCCGACCCGCCGGAGTTCGACACCGCCGCACTGCGGACAGCACGCACACCGTGGGTGCGCGACCCGCCTGGAACGACTCACCGACAGACTGGGCTCGATCGCTTTGTCGAGTGAGCCAGTTCCAGGATTCCGGTCGGTCCCCCCCTGGCAGCGGTCTGGTCATCCCCACCGTCGGACTGCGACGCCGCCGACAATGAGAGCGAGCACGGCTCCGGCACCGATTGCTCCCAAGGGCACTCGCGACGACCCTGGCGATCCGTCGGTTTCTCCGGTGAACGTCCTGTTCGCCCACGGCGTCGTGACAGTCTCGGCGGTCTTCGTCGCATTCTCTCCGGCACCAGGTATGAGCTGGCTCCCACCCTCCCAGTCTGTGAGGTACGCGTAACAGGCTTCGATGTCGGCAGTCTCGAAATCCGCACTCCCCGTCACCCGGTGACTGCCGGTTGCGCCCACCTCACGCATAGTAGGCCCGGCGGATCCCGGCCCGGTCCCGACGCGCTCGGCGTCGTACGGCTGCCACGGCGTATAGAACTCCCAGACGACCTCCCCAGTTGGGGTAACTTCCAGTACCCGATGACCACG
This sequence comes from uncultured Candidatus Halobonum sp., assembly GCA_964502585.1. Classification (GTDB taxonomy): domain Archaea; phylum Halobacteriota; class Halobacteria; order Halobacteriales; family Haloferacaceae; genus CAZCXJ01. The sequence continues at coordinate 33,607 of CAZCXJ010000002.1, read as the reverse complement.
ACGGTCGACGACCAGTGTGTTCCCGTTCGGGAGCCGGTCGGCGTCCCGAGGGTCATCGAGCCCTCCGCCCTCCAGAACCCACGTCCGCACCCATTCGCCGTCCTCCCGGGCGTATTCGACGACCCGGTCGTTTCGGCTGTCGGCCACCAGGACCGTCGGCGTGCCGTTCATCCCTTCCAGGTAATCCGGATTGTGCTGCTCGAAGAGAACGTCGTGGGCGTCGTCGTCACCGAGCGTCCATATGATCTCTTTCGTCTCTCGATCTATTGCAACCACCTGGTCGAAGTTCCTGACCGAGATCATGAACACACCATCACGAATCTCGTCGACGTCGTTGACGTGTGTCCAGTCATCGGCGTACGGCCCGCCGCCGGACCGGGGAAACCGATCAGTATGGTTCTCGAACCGCCACTCCCAGACGATTTCCTCACGGGTGAGGTTGTACACGAGTACCCGATTCCGTTCGTCACCCTTGTCGACCGTGACGATTTCTCCGTCCCCGAGGTAGTCAGCATCGTGAGCGTCTTCGACGTTCTCGAGACGGGTGACAGAGACGTGCTCGCCGGTTGCTGGATCGACCTCTTCGATGACGGTGATTCCGGGCTCTGTCGTCGCGGCCAGAAGGTTCCCGTTCGGGAGCCGGTCGACGTCGTACAACCACCATCGCCCGGCCGCAGTATCGTTGTGAACCCCGACGACCGACCCGTTCGGATGAACCCCGACGAGCAAGGACGCTGTTTTGCCTCCACCCCTCGCGCCTTGGATCGTCACCAACGTCGTCGTCCGTGGTTCCGCACGAACCGTTCCGACGCACGGGTTTGACGCCTGCGCGGATTCCTGACTGCTGGGAGTCGCCGGGCTGTTCGTCGTGGTCGCCGTATTCCCGGAGACTCCCCCAACGAAGCTCAGCCCCGAGAAAAGAACGAGACACGTCACCAGCAAGGCGGCCGCTGGACGCCTCATCCTTCAGCTCGACTCCAGTCGTACCAGAACATCGTCCTGTTCCCGTGGGAACGACCCTTTCGACCGTCCGTCTCGATTGGAGGTAATCGCGTATAGCGCCCCGTCGTGTCCCTGTGCGAGGTTTCTGATCCGTCCCAGTTCGTCTCGTAACACTGGGGTCGTCGTGACGGTGTACGCGTCATCAAGCCAGTCCGCCTCGAACCGGCGCGTCCGGTCGCGTTCGATCGGGGGCGGGTCGGCATCCGGCGGTGTCAGCGTGGCAACCAGTACTTGCTGACTGATGAGCCCTCCGACCAGCAAGCGGTTCTGCCATGAAGGAACGGACTCCCCGGTGTAAAACAGGCTCCCGGTCGGTGCCCAGGTCGTCGCTCCGCTGTTGGCCAACGGCGGGTGGACCCCGTCCGCGTCGGCGTACTCCTCCTCGGTTCGGGCTCGGGGCCAGCCGTAATCCGCACCTGCCACCAATCGATTGATTTCGTCTTTCGCGGCGGGCCCGTGTTCCGTCGCCACGGGCGTACCGTCAGGAAGCCAAACGATCCCTTGTGGGTTCCGATGACCGTATGTGAACACCCGTGGGTCCCCTTGTTCCGGATTATCGCGTGCCGGATCACCGGTAACCGTAATCCGCAATACAGACCCCGGAAGTTCCGAGGGGTCGGCCGCGACTTCCGGCTCGCCCGCATCCCCGGTCGTCACCCAGAGTGCGCCGCGGGGACCGAACGCGATCCGTCCGCCGTTATGGAAGTTGTTCGCAGGGATGTCGTCTATGAGTACCGTCTCCGTCGCCGCGGGATTGGGGGCAGACAGGTCGAACCGCGATACTCGGTTCACCCGTCCTCCATCGACCGATGCCGTATAATAGACGAACAGTAGATCGACCTCCGGATAGTCGGGATGAGCGGCGACGCCGAGCGTTCCTCCTTCTCCTCCGTCGACCCACCATTGCTGTTCGTCTTGGTCAGGTGGGACCGACCCCGCATCGATAGCGTCCTCTGGAGCGAACACCTCGGCGATCTCACCGGATGAAAAACGGTTGACACGACCGACCCGTTCGGTGACGAACAGATCGCCGTTCGCTGCCACGGATATGTCCCAGGGGATCTCGAGGTTCTCGACGAGTACCGCCGGTTCGACGGCCGTTGACGGCGGTTCGCTCGGGGGTTCCCACTCCTTCGGAGAAAACGAACCGGAGGGCTCGGGGATTGGGGTCGGCTCAGATGTTGCCGTCGAGGTGGCGGTCGATGACCCGTTTCGATCCTCGATTGGCGGGTCGCTCGTCTCGCTACAGCCGGCTATCAGGGTGGCTCCGGTGGCCATCAAAAACCCCCGACGGGACCAATCTGGCAGCATACAGGGACTCAAAGTGGAGCCCCGGCAAGTGCTTTCCGGCTTTCCCTGATGGGCGTCAGCACGACGGGTTGGTCAGAGCGATCCCCGTATCGCCTCCGTGTTCCCACCCTGTAATCATCGTCATCCTCAAGCCCCCGGCCGATGAGTCTCGACGCATGGACGGGGCCGATACGGAGGTTACAGGGGGCCGTCCCCGGTCGTGGATCCCCGCGGGCGTTGCGGTCGGAGTGTTTGTTATCCCCGCCACGATGCTGGCTGTTTCGACGGGGTTCGTGTCTGAACCCAGCCCTATGGACCCTGTCTGGTGGTTCTTACCACTGGGGGTCATCGGGTACTGGGGAATATTCATCATATGGGCCCGTGATCGGAAAGGGACCTGATCGCATTCTCGGGCGCCTTCTCCGGGGGCCTAGCGGTCAGTTGTCCGGATGGAGTTGTTTCATCGCGTTCCGGACGTCGTCCCGCCGTCCAATGATGGTGACTCGGTCCCCGATTTGGAGGGTGAAATCGTCTCCAGGGACCTGTGTATCCCCGTTACGGGCCACAAGAGCGATGAGCGAACTGTCCGGAAGCTCGCTCACGATTTCCCGAACCGATCGGTCGGCCATCGCTTCGGTGGTGATCTCGACTTCTTGGACGTCTCCCGACCGGCCCAGCTCGTTCATCCAGTTCGCCAGCGCTGGTCGTTCGATGTAGTTATCGAGTTCCTGGGCAGTCGCCAGCACCGACGATACCGTCCGAACGCCGAGTTCCTCGAACGCCTCCACGTTGTCAGGATTGTTGACTCGCGAGAGAATCTTTTCAACCGAGAACTTGGAGTCGCCCAACTGTGCGACCAATAGGTTGACATCGTCGTCGCCAGTGGCGGCGACGACTACCTTTGCCTTCTCGGCGCCGGCCGCACGCAGGACCTCCGTATCGGTCCCGTCGCCGATGTGAACCGTATGGCCGCGGTTTCGAGCAGTCTCCACCTGTGTTTCGTCGACCTCGATGAGGACGACGTTCTCTCCTCGATCTTCGAGGCGTTCGGCGAGTGCACGACCCACCTTTCCGCCTCCAATTATGAGTACACGCATCGGAATCACGTCAAGCGCTTCGGCGATTTGTCTAGCGAGCCCTCCTTCGAAGAGTACAGTGACCAGAATTACGAGAAACACCGTCCCGACCAGCAGGTCGGCAGCCTCAGTGAACCCCGCCTCCGCGAGTTCGACTGCGAACAGGGTGGCAACCGATGCCGGAATGATCCCGCGCGGCCCGACCGCCGACATGAATAGTTGTTCCCGGACGGTGAACCGTCCACCGTACGTCGAGAGGAATACCAGTACTGGACGGATGACGAGTGCGACGGAAACGACCACGATCAATCCCCCGATCCCGAGTTGAATGAGGTTCTCGAACTCGAGGAGAGCGGCAAGCGCGATGAATACGAACGACAGCACGACTAGCGTCACGTCTCCCTTGAAATTGGTGATGTCCTCCTCGTACGGGACGTCGGCATTGCCGAGCAAAATCCCCGCCGTTGCCACCGCTGCGACCCCCGATTCGGTCGCCACGAAGTCCGCAATTCCGTACGCGATTAGCGCCCCTGCGAGGACGAGCAGTCGAGCGTTCTGGGGTGCATTCCCGGGTGAAAGATCGATGTATCGAAGTCCATAGTACACCAGGGCAGCAACAACTCCTCCGACCAGGACCCCAACCCCGAGGCGCTCGGCGAACAGGCCCACCAGCTCACCGGGCGCGCGGGTTCCAGTGATGATTGCCTCGAAAATCACGACCGCGAGGATGGCCGCCGTAACGTCATTGACGATCCCCTCCGTTTCGAGCGCAGCCTCAACCCGATCGCGTGCCGGGACTACCTCGAGGATCGGCGTAATCACCGTCGGTCCGGTCGCGACGAGAAGCGCCCCGATCAGCAGCGCGACGACCCAGGTGGCTCCGAGGGCAAAGCGAACTACGACGGCGGTCGCCAGTAGTGCGATCGCGGCACCGAGGGTAACGAGACGAAGCGTCGCTGCCGGGGCTTCCCGAAGCCGATCGATTCGGAGGTGGAAGGCTCCCTCAAACACGATGATAGCGACCGAAAGACCCACGATGGCCGGTAGTGCGTCCCCGAACGACTCCGGCGTAACCAAGGCCGGTACAGGGCCGATCCAGGCGCCGACACCTTCCGGACCGAGCAGAACGCCAGCGAGAATCAGAAACAGGATACTCGGGACACGGAAACGAGCCGCCAGCACCTGTGCCACGACCCCGACCGCAATGATCGCGGCCACAACGACGATCAGTTCCCCGCCCGATGCCATCGCGCACCCACCTCCATGCTCAGAAACTGATTACGAACGGACTAAAGTGCTCCCTTCTCCGGCCCACGGTCCTCATCCGTAGATCGTATCGACCTCGTCTTCGAACTGGCCGAGAATATCTCGACGCTTCTTTTTCAGCGTCGGTGTCAAGAGACCGTTCTCCTCGGTAAACTCGGTGGAGATGAGCTGGAAACGCTTGATTCGTTCGTGTTCCTCGAACGCGTTGTTGACCCGTTCTACTTCCTCTTCGATCCGCTCGTGGACCCTGGAGTCACGACACATTGCTACTGGCTCCTCCGGAACTTCCATCCCCCGTTCACTGGCCCACCGGCGGACCGCGTCGAAATCGGGAACGATCAACGCGCCCACGAACCGCCGGTCGTCACCCACTACCAATACCTGCTCGATCATCTCGGAGGCGGCGAAGGCATCCTCTATCGGACCCGGTGCGACGAGTTTCCCGGTCGAGAGCTTGAGGAGTTGTTTCGCCCGTTCCCTGAAAACGAGGTACCCGTCCGACCGCAGCTCTACTACGTCACCAGTGCGGAACCACTCCTCTTCGTCCGTCCCTGTCTCGGATTCATCGGTCGGGACCGTGCTCGTGAACGCGTTTTCGGTTCGGTCGGGACGGTTCCAGTACCCGTCGAACACGTTCGGCCCCCTGACGAGTAGCTCTCCGACTGTCCCGGTTTCGGCTCCCGTCCCGCCGACACGCTCGTCGATCTCGATTTCCACATCCTGTACCGGTGGTCCGATGGTTCCCACCCGAGGCGCTTCAGGTGGGTTCACCGTCACGACCGGGGCCGTCTCGGTGAGCCCGTATCCCTCGAGAACTGGGATCCCCATCCCGTGATACAGTTCGGCCAGCCCCTTCGACAGCGACCCCCCGCCGGAAATGAGGAACTCGACGTTGCCGCCGAGGGCCTCTCTGACGGTCGCAAACACCAACCGATCCGCGATAGCGTGTTGAGCCCGAAGTAGTATTCCGGGGTCGTCAGCCCGGGTATGCCGACGAGCGATTTCGGCTGCCCAGGGGAAAAGCCGCTCACCGACAGCGGATTCATTGGCGCGCTCCCGAATGGCAGCGTACAGTTTCTCGTACACTCGGGGCACGCTCGTTCCGACATCGGGCTGAATCTGTTGGAAATCCTCCCGAAGAGTATCGGGAGACTCCGCGTAGGCCACGGTCGCACCGGCGGCGTACATGAGAAAATGCCCTGCAAGACGCTCCAACACGTGTGCCAACGGAAGATACGAGAGTGAAGTGGTACCAGGACCGATTGCGGAAGTTCCGGTTTTCAGCTTATCGGGCCGTGGTCCGAATCGTCGGTAACATTGTTCGACGTTAGCTAGGAAATTCCGGTGAGAGAGCTTGACTCCTTTCGGTCGTCCGGTCGTACCTGAGGTGTAAATGAGGCTCGCCAGGTCATCTGACCCGTGATCCACGAGCCACTCCTCCCGAGAGTTCTGGTTTCCCCGCGCCTCGTCGCTATAGTCGGCTCTCAACGACCCGGCTGAGCTGGCCGTTTCGACCCCCTTGTTATACACGTCCGTGAGGGTGTAGATGTCCTCACGTCGACCGACGGTCTCGGCGACTCCGGAACCCTTCACGCTATCCATCACCACCACGAACTCGAGACTGAGCTCGTCCTCGATGGCTAATACCTGCTGCATCAATCCTGCGTCCTGTACGATGATGCCGGTCGCGTCCGAGTCCCGCAAAAGGTAGCGAACTTGGCGTTGCGAGGAATTCTTGAACACGGTGGTGACAACGGCTCCCGCTCCGAGAAGCGCGAAGTCAGACAATGCCCACTCCAGCCGGGTGTCCGCGAACAACCCGATTCGGTCCCCTGGCCGAGCCCCCAGCTCCCGAATCCCGAGCGAGAGGCCACGAACGATGTCGCGCATTTGCGCGTATGTCACTCCTGCATACTCTCCCTCGGAAGCCGGTTCGAGGACTCCACCGTCGACAAGCGACCGTCGATAGACTCCCCCCTTATACCGAGCCGCGAGCCTGTCCTGATGTCGCTTGGTGCTCTCGACAAAAGTCGCTGCGAGCGTCTCTCGAGTTACGTCGGGATCGAACTCCCGTTCGGCCCGCAGCCACTCCATGCCGCGACGGTACGTGCGACCACTATTTAAATAGGGCTCCCAGCTTGGGTGGGATCCTTTAGACAGGCCCTCCTCGTTACCCCTCGCCTCTCACTTCTCGAGATAGGCCAGGACCCCGCGGGTATTGAGTCGCGCTTCCGCTCGCGCCTTGCGCTCACCCCACACTTCGATGGTTCGGTCCGGGACGGTCGAGGCGAAGTGCTCGACCACCTCTTCGTCCTGATTCAACTCCGCTCGCCTTTTTTTGACCGCTTCGACCCACTCCAGAAGCCTCCGTTTGTACCCGGCGAGGAGGTCACGGTCGAACTCCCGAGGCCCGAAGTGGCCGAAACAGAGGAGCCGTGGGCCAAGCTCCCGAATCATATCGACATCTGCGTGACACTGTTCCAGGTCGAACTGTGGTGGTGGTGTCGTCACACGGAGCTCGTCCAACTGCGGGACGTAGATACCCGCGGCGTCGGCCGTGAATACCACTTCCTCCTGCCGGTCCCGAAAGATCGCCTGGTGGGGCGCATGTCCCACCGCCTCAAGAACATCGAGCGTTCGGTTCCCGAGATCCACGGTATCCCCGTCGGTCAATCCAGCAATCCGGCCTTCGGACACAGGTTCCGGTTCCGTATAAAACTCCCACTGGTCGCCGACCGCCTCCTTGGTTCCGGCCACTAGCCGCCCGGGAGATACGAGATGGGGGACGCCGCGCTCGTGGATCAGGACGGTCGCCTCGGGATACCGGTTCGCCAGAAACCCGGCACCCCCAGCATGGTCGAGGTGAACGTGGGTCGGAATAATATATTCCGGCTGGACGTCAAGCCGCTCGAGCGCCTCGTACAACCGTCCCCGATTCGTGCCCATCCCGGTATCGATTAGGGCTGGGCGATCAGCGTCGATCACGTAGACGGACCCATATTCTGCCGTGTCGTACATCCCCGTATCGATGTAATAGATGCCACTACAGTCGGGGACGGAAGCTACGTCGCCGGGTTTCATGCCGGGACGGGGAGTGGCTAGAGCTAAAGAGTTGTCGCGTCGGGCTCCATCTTCCGGATGGTCCCAGAGCTCTCGGATCCACGTCCCCGATCCCTGGACAGTTCCGGGATCCCGGGACTACCGAGCCGGCTCTGCGACCGCTTGTGGTGTCAGCCTTCCTGTCCTCCCAGCGATGGGACCATCGTTAGCCGGTCCTTCTCTCGATATCCTCGCGCAAGAACCGGGGGGATTTTTATCGGGTCGGCCGTAGTCGCGTCCATGTTCGAGGCCATCGTGAGCGCGTCCGTCCTCCGGGACGCACTCGACTCGGTTGGCGTGCTTGTCGACGAGTGCAAGATCCGGTTGAACGAGAACGAGCTTGCGGTCCGTGCTGTCGATCCCGCAAACGTCGGGATGGTTGACCTAACTCTGGAGGCGGCCGCCTTCGAGTCCTACGAGGCTGACGGGGGTGTTATCGGCGTCAATCTTTCGCGCCTATCCGATATCGCCTCGATGGCCGATGCAGGCGATCTGGTTCACCTGGAGCTAGACGAGGAAACCCGCAAACTCCACATCAGTATCGATGGGCTCTCGTATACCCTGGCTCTGATCGACCCCGACTCCATCCGTCAAGAACCCGACATCCCCGACCTCGACCTGCCGGCTACTATCGTGCTTGAGGGTGCACAACTCGACCGCGGGATCACGGCGGCCGACATGGTGAGTGACCATATCCGCCTTCGAGTCGACGAAGACGAGGAAACGTTCCTGATCGAGGCGGAAGGCGATACCGACGATGTCGATCTCGAACTCGGACGGGAAGACCTGATCGACCTGACGGTCGGGCCTGCGGACGCGCTCTTCTCTCTCGACTATCTGAAGGATATGAACAAGGCAATCCCGGGTGACGCCGAGGTAACCGTCGAACTCGGAGAGGAATTCCCCGTGAAACTCCACTTCGACTTCGCTGAGGCACTCGGACACGTATCCTTCGTTCTCGCCCCGCGGATTCAGAGTGACTGATCTGAGCGGTCTCGAACCGAGGATGCAAGGGGGGACGGCGGCCCTGTTCCCCACATGACGGCCCCTGATAAGAACCCTCTTGCCACCTATCCCAGGCCGAACCATCGGTGCCCGGGCCGGGAACGTCGGGCGGAGACTGACCGTCGTGACGATCGGCAACACAGGACGACAGGCGTCCCGACGCCGCACGGGCACGGGGAGGGATCTGCTATCTCTCACGCCGTGGTCACCCGACGTTCCGGTGGTCGTGGCTACCACGACCTTCCAGAGGGCCCTGGGGCCCAAGGGGTCACGCCAGCGTGTACAACTCTCGGCCCCTCGGACGGCCGATGACCGTTACGTGTGTCGGTCGATTACACGCTTGGCGGCGGTCGCCTTCTCTTTCCACCCGTACCCGGACTCGTACACGTGACGCTTCTTGTCCACGAGCGCCTCCGGGGACGGTTCCTCGAACCCTCCGCGGCTCCACGCGCCAGACTCACGGAGCCACTCCACGACGTTCGTCCGTGTCTCTTCCCAAGAAAGCCCGACCATCTCGTACCAGGCGATCAGGGCGAAGACCGCGTTGTCATGACAGCCGGGGTACGATCCTTCTTGATAGACCGTCCGCATCGGTTCCGATGTGGGCTCCGAGACGGCTTCCCTGTATTCCGTCCCGGACAGCAGTTCGAGTCCCGCTCCCGTCTCCCTGACGCGGCCTTCCCGTTGTAGAAGTTCGAGCGCCGCTTGATGAAGTCCGGACCATTCCCCGTGAACAGCATGGCGGAGTGCCGTCTCGGTGACGGGTTCGTCGGTCAGGACTGCCAACAGATCGACGAACGCCTTCTCGATCGTATGCCAATCGGCTCCCTCGAATTCGCAGTCCGCTTTGTGGAGACTGTTCGTGGTCCGACACCCCGGGCACGGATACGCGAACCGCGGCACGGGCCCGTGTTGTGATGGCTGGTTAATAGCTCCCGCGGTCGTCGAACTCGTTCGATTCCGGACCTCCCCTCACTCGCCGGGCGCTTCAGTCTCAAGCGGCCCGCCGACGCTTTTCCATTCGGTGAGGCTACCTTCGTAGAACCAGAGGTCGTCGTAACCCAGATGTCGAAGCACGAGATACGTGTGGCTGATCCGCCGGGCCGTATTACAGTACAACAGGACGGGTGTTTCAGCAGTAACGCCGTGATTCGCGAGAATCTTCTCCAGTTCATCCCGAGGCTTAAGCCCCCGGGAGTCCGTGTCGACAAACTCTCGCCAGTCGAGTTGAATCGCGCCCGGAAGATGACCTTCTTCGTACTCCCAGGGTTCACGCGTGTCGAGAATGATCCGCTCCGAATCGATGCTCTCCACGACTGCCTCGTAGCCCACGAGGGGCGAATCGGAGGATCGATCGGCAACGTAGTCGCCCGGGTCGATGGACGGCCTGCCGCGGGAAACTCCCCGCTCCCGGCTCCACGCGCTATAGTCACCGTCGAGGAGCCGCAGGCGATCCGAATCGTGCCCGTACAACTCTGCCGTCACGAGAAACCGGGCAGCAAATACCCCCTGGGTGTCGTCATAGGCGACCAGGATATCTTCGGGCGCCACTCCGGCTTCGCTCATCAGACCAGTCCACGTCTCCACTCCCGGCAGCATCCCCTCGTCGCCCTCCTCAGACCGGAAAACGTCGAACGGGATGTTGACTGCCCCGGGGATGTGACCGATCTCGTCGTACTCCCAGGCGTCACGGACGTCAACGAGACGAATCCGATCGGCGTTGGCCTCAACCCACTCCGCGGAGACGAACACGCCCATACGCGGTGTGAGGGTCCGACCCCACTAAGCCGCGGCGCTCGCGGCAGCTGTTCGACGAGGGATTTGATTACATTCCTTGCCGACGCCGCCTTCCCACGGTCCCTGCCGTTCACCGAAGCTCGCCCCAGTTGGACGCCGAATCTGCCGGTGTGGGATGGGTTAAAACCGTCGCGGAACCTATGTCGGCCTGCGATGTCTGATTACCCGAAAGACGTACTCGTGACGGCGGATTGGGTCGAAGAGCGGCTCGATGAGTTCGGGAGCGATGACCCCGCACACCGACTCGTTGAGGTCGACGTGGATACTGAGGCGTATGAGGAGGGTCACGCCCCCGGTGCCATCGGATTCAACTGGGAGACTCAACTCCAGGACCAAACTCAGCGTGACGTGCTCAAAAAGGACGACTTCGAGGACCTCATGGGGAGTCACGGAATCAGCGACGAGTCGACGGTCGTTCTGTACGGTGACAACTCCAACTGGTTCGCCGCGTACACGTATTGGCAGTTCAAGTACTACGGGCACGACGACGTCCGACTGCTTGACGGCGGCCGCGACTACTGGGTGGAAAACGACTATCCGTTGACGGACGAGGTTCCCGAGTACTCTGCGGTCGAGTACACCGCTCAGAACCCGGACGAATCGATCCGGGCATACAAGGAGGATGTCGACGATGCCATCGAAACCGGCGTTCCGCTGGTGGATGTCCGGTCGCCAGAGGAGTTCCGCGGAGAGATCCTCGCTCCCCCCGGACTTCAGGAGACCGCTCAGCGAGGCGGCCACATCCCCGGTGCACGGAACATCTCATGGGCTGCCGTGACGAATGACGACGGCACGTTCAAATCCCCCGACGAACTCCGCGAACTGTACGAAGACGTACTCCAGGAGGGCGACGAGGAAATCATCGCGTACTGTCGGATCGGAGAGCGGTCCTCGGTTGCCTGGTTCGCCCTGCACGAGCTGGTGGGTGCCGACCAGACAGTCAATTACGACGGCTCGTGGACTGAGTGGGGGAACCTCGTCCGTGCTCCGATTGAAACCGGCGATGCGGACTGATTAGGCGAGCCCCGATTCTTGACATGACGGCCCTCAAGGGCTGGATCGGCCTGACTGACGACGGTCGGGTATGACCTCACAGGCTGTACGGGGTCCCCCCGAGAAGGTCCGAGGACGATAGATGATCGGTATACCATCGACACGGGCCGCAGTCGATAGTATAGCGCGGCGAAAATGGGATGAATCTTATTCCTGGCCGTCGCCACACTCCTCGACATGAAGATTCTCCTGGGAGTCGGCGGTAGTAGCGACTCGTTCCGGGCTCTCGACACGACCCTTGAGCGGGCCCGTACTGCCGGCGATGAACTCACTATCGCCGTCTTGGACAATCCCGAGTCCGACCGATCCGCAACGGAAGTGACCGACCTGGCCAGACAAGCCGTCGAGGGGGCGGGGGTCGACGCGGAAATCAGACGGATCGACGGTGATCCAGGCAGCCGTCTGATCGAGATAGCTGAAGCCGAAGGGTTCGACCGGATCGTCCTGGGAGGCGGAGAACCGAGCCCGATGGGGAAAATCAACCTTGGGAACATCAGCGAATTCGTCCTGCTGAACTCCCGAGTAACAGTGACGCTTGTCCGATGACGGAACGAGTCTATCCGGATGACGTGGCCGGACCGTTTCCCGTACCACCGGCTGCCTTCGTGGATCGAGAAGGGCGAGACATCACCATCAGACCCTACGACACTGGCGAGCTGTGTACGGGCGACGAGCGACCCACCGGAGCCGAGTCGAGGGCTGTGGACGGAACGGAGGACTCGCGACCCCCAGAATTCGAAGCTCTCGTCGAAATGTACGATGCGTTCGATTCGGCCGACCGTGCTCAGGGGCTGCCGCCCGGCCGCACGTCGGCTATTCGACGGTGGCTTGACACGGTTCTGGCGTCCGAGTGTTTCAACGTCATCGCTTGGCACGAGGACGACGCGGTAGGTCACGCGACACTCGTACCCGACGCGGACGGCAGTGCATACGAGCTTGCCATCTTCGTGCTTCAAACCCACCAGAGCGCGGGTATTGGAACCTGTTTATTAGAGACGCTCCTCGGCTACGGCGCAGTCAATGGGGTGAAGCGGGTATGGCTCACTGTTGAACGATGGAACCGGGCGGCAGTTTCGCTGTACGAACAAACCGGATTCGAAACCACGAACGCCGAAAGCTTCGAATTGGAGATGGCCCTCAAGCTCGGCTCCGAGTCGGTCCCGAATGACCACCACAAGGAAACGAACAGCGACGTCGACGGAAACTCCTTCGAGTCTTGACTTGCACGCTCACCGGGACTACACCGACAGAACGGGCTGGCTCGCATAGAGCAGGACGTACTCGGCGGCTTTCTCTAAGACTTCCCCCGAGCCCCCCGACATCGATTCCCGCGGGACGACGAGAAAATCCGCCTCTAGGTCTTCTGCCGCATCGAGAATCACGCTGCCCGGATGGCGTGATTTCGTTCTGGTCGAGAACCCGTACGCGGTCGACGTTGAGGCCTCGATCCCCGCCTCCACGGCCTGCCGAACTACCGCCTCAGTGAACGCCTCCGCTTCCTCCGCCACGACTTCATCGTCGACGGTCCCCGTCTCGATACCGCGGACCACCCCCTCGCCGAGCACGTATACCGCGTGCACCGCCGCGTCGTATTGCTGTGCGATTGCGACGGCATAATCGACCGCCTGGAGCGACTCGTCACTGCCGTCGACCGGGACCAGCACGAGTTCGACAGCCAGTGGCATGCTTGATTGTCCGAGAGGAGCCATCAAAAACGCTCCCATCGGCCAACGCTCGTGTCTACCTGGGCACCCAGGTGCACATATGCAACCACGACGGCCCTCCGTTTGGATTCGGCGGCACGATCGTCCCGACGGGATGTTCGGGGCCCGAATGCGCGGCCGGACTCGACCATCTGTTGACCGTCATTGAACACCGACAATTGCGTTGAACCAGGCCCAACGCCTCGCCCTGACGTGGAGCACATAAACCGGGACCGCCCACCGTGGTCGGGAACTTGCCTCCGTCGGTGTGGGGACCGGCCCGACCCCGAGCGTGAGGAATCCTCGTCCTTCAGGGCGGGGAGGACGTCAGCCCCCCAAGAGTCGCTGCTGGTCCCCTTGAGTCGTGTCCGACAACACCTGAACGACCTCCACCAGTAATCCGACCACCAGCGGACCCACGATGAACCCAATCGCTCCAACGGTAAGGACGCCTCCGACGAACCCGATGAAATACAACGAGGTGGGCAAATCAGCGGCGTAGTGCGCCAGTCTCGTGCGGATCACCGAATCGGGAAGGAACCCGATGACGATCAACCCGATGACCAGAACCAGTAATGCTCGGGTCACGTTTCCGATGACCAGATCGATCCCTGCCAGTCCGATGACGAGGAGACTTGGTCCGAGGACGGGAATGAACTGCAGGATTCCCGCAATGACCGCCAGAGCGAACGGTGATTCGTATCCGAAGCCGATGAAAACGATGGCTGCGAGGACGAACGTCCCCACGGCAGTTACCGCTTGGAGAACATAGATCGCCCGGAGCGTTTGAGCCGTTCGCCGGTGAAGTGCCGACGCGACGTCGTGATACTCACTCGGAACGAGCTTGAGGACAGCCCTCTCGACATCACCAGGTCGGTACAGGAGTCCGTATACGAGAAGTGAGAAGACGACGAACTTGAGGGCAAGCACCGGTGCCACGCGGAGCAACGACAATGCCAGGTCGGACGCTGCCGTCCGGGTGGCGTCGATGATATCAGCGGTCTGTACGATCAGTGAAACCCCACCCACTGTTACGGGAACGGTCTCGGGGAGGATCCGCAAGAACTCGAACAGATCAGCCCGTCGGCGATACAGGACGAACGCTATCGGAAGGACGAGCGAAACGACTCCGACAAACGCGACTGCCGTGCTCACACCGGCGGCGACACGGCGCGAGAATCCCCGCTCACGGAGACGGATGCGTATGGGCAGGAGGACGTAAGCCACCGTGATGCCGAAGACGACAGTTCCCCAGATCTCCATCAAAGTGACTGCGACGAGCGCTGCCGTGAGCAGCAAAGTTCCCGCAAGTACCGCTCGCCTGCTTTGTCGCATACCGGGACGGGTAGTGGAGGTGACTAAACCGTTCCCCCGTCTGATGATCGATCCGATCTATCACCTCTGGCGACACCATCGCGATTAAATATCTCGCGGTGTGACCACCGAGTGATGGACCGACGTAGATTCCTCCAGACGGCCGGAGTAACAGCGGCAGTCTCGCTGGCTGGTTGTCAAGTACGATCATCGGGAAGCAATACTCCGGCAGGTCCGGCCGAGGATCCGAGCGGTGAATTGACCGTCGCGACCTACAGTTCGTTCACCGGCGAAGGGACGGCTGGGACGTGGCTGAAGAACGCGTTCGAAGAGGAATTCCCAGATACGACGGTCCTGTTCAAAACTCCCGAGAGCGGTCTCAACGAGTATATCGGCCGGAAACAGTCGGGTGCTAACATCGACGCTGACATCTACGTTGGCTTGAATACTGGCGAGCTCGTGCGGGCCAGAGAACAGCTTGAAGATCCGCTGTTCGACGCGGCTGGCCCCCGGCTTCCCAACGCGAAAGAAGTAAAGCCGGACCTCCAGATCGACCCGGAGCGGCGAGCGGTACCATACGATACTGGGTATATATCGTTGGTGTATGACGGTACCACGGTTGACGATCCGGGAACGTTCGATGCGTTGGTCCAACCCGAGTACGAGGGTGATCTCATCACACAGAATGCCCAACAGAGCGATCCCGGACGGGCCTTCCTGCTCTGGACCATTGCCTCGAAAGGTGAGGACGGTTACTTGGACTACTGGGAAGACCTGCTCGAAAACGACGTGACGGTCCTGAGTGACTGGGAGCCCGCGTACAACGCGTGGCTTGAGGGCGAAGCGCCGATCGTCGTTTCCTATTCGACCGATCAGATCTTTTGGTACGAGCAAGATGTCGACCTGGAAACACATCAGATCGGGTTCTTGAACGACCAGGGGTACGCAAATCCCGAAGCGATGGCTCGATTCACGGAGAGTGAGAACCCCCAGCTGGCAGCTTCCTTCATGGATTTCATACTGTCGCCGGAGGTCCAGGCTGAGATCGCCATTCGCAACGTCCAGTTCCCCGCGGTCAACGGGGTCGACCTCCCCGAGTGGTTCGACGAGCACGCGTTTGAGCCCCCCGAGCCGGTGACGTTTAGTTACGAGCGACTCCAGGGCAACGTCGGATCATGGCTCGACGAGTGGGGCAGGCTCGTGGCGAGCAAGTGACTGACAACGACGGGCGGTCTTGGCGGATGGCCCGATACGTCCTGCCTGCCGGTCTCGTGGCCACGCTTGGTCTCCTGCTTGTTCTCTTCTACTTCCCGGTCGGGATCGTGCTTGTCGAAGCGGTGGCTGGGCCAGAAGGACTCACTGTCGGCCCGATCCTCCGTCTCCTTCGGGATCCGTTCTACCAGTGGGATTTGTTTGGGTTCACCATCTACCAGGCACTACTCTCGACGCTCGCGAGCGTCGCTCTCGGCCTTCCCGGGGCCTACCTGATCGCTCGATTCGAATTCCCCGGCCGGCGGACACTCCGGTCGTTGACAATTCTCCCGTTCATCACTCCCGCCATCCTCGTCGCGGTCGGATTCCTGACCGCGTTCGGCCAGAACGGGCTTGTCAACGACCTCCTTCGTGCAGGCGGCCTCCGCTCGCTCAACTTGGTGTTCAGTTTGGAACTGATCGTCATCGCGCACGCCTTCTATAATGCTCCGCTGGTGATCCGGTTCGTCGCCGCCGCATGGGAAGGCGTCGACGCTCGACGCGTGGAGACTGCCCGCGCATTGGGCGCCCCACCGCGGCGCGCCTTTCGGGACGTGATTTTCCCCCAACTCCTCCCTGCACTGGGGACCGCCGCTCTGCTTGCGTTTCTATTCAGTTTCATGTCATTCCCTATCGTCCTCGCACTGGGGGGCCTCCAGTTCGCGACCGTCGAGGTGTGGCTGTTCGGTCTCGTTCGTCAGTACGACCTCACGACCGCCGCCGCGTTGGCGACCCTCGAAATCGTGTTCACCTTGGGGATCACCTACGTGTACCTCCGGTACGAGGCTCGAACCACTACAGAACGCGGAGGAACGGCACCCCTGGACCGGCGGCGGTTTTTTATCGGCGCCAGGACCTTCACCAGTCCTGTCCGGGCCGGGCTGATGGCGTACGGTCTCGTCGCTGTCGTCGTCTTCGTCGTTCCACTAGTGAGTCTGATCGTCGAGAGCGTCACTGGCCCCGACGGTCAACTGACGCTCCGATACTACGAGTTCCTGGCGACTCAGCAGGTTTCGACCGCGATCGGGACGGTTCGCCCGTTCCCGGCGGTCATTAACTCGCTGACGTTCGCCGTCGGGACGCTTCTCGTCGCCCTCCCGATGGGAGTCCTCATCGCGTATCTCACGACCCAATCGTACCGAGGACGTGCGGTGGTCGGGGCGATCCTGCTCGGCCCCTTGGCGGTCAGCGGTATTGTCATCGGGCTTGGCCTCCTCAGGGGTCTCGTCTTCGGCGTGGAGATCGCCGGTTACCGAGTGACTGCCACCGGTGCGATCGTTATCGTCATGGCCCACGCCGTTGCCGCCTATCCGTTCGTGACACGGGCGGTTGCCCCGCGGTTGGACGCACTGGATGGACGTTTCGTCGAATCTGCGCGGACGCTGGGCGCCTCACGGGCCCGTGCCCTGATTGATATCGAACTGCCACTGGTAGCCACCGGCTTGATCGCAGGGACGGCGTTCGCGTTCGCCATCTCCGTCGGGGAGTTCGATTCGACGGTCATCCTCGCCGAAGGGGCCGAGACGTTTACGATGCCCGTCGCACTGGAACGGTACGTCGGGAACCGCGCTCTCGGGCCCGACCTGGGGGCAGCAGCGGCCATGGGGACCGTGCTTCTCTTCGTGACTAGCGTCTCGTTTCTCGTCATCGACCGTGTCGGTGACCGGATACAGCCAGTCGCCGATGACGGAAATGGCCTTTTCGGCAGGAGGGGATTATGACCACCGTTAACCTCGAGGGTGTCACCAAGGAGTACGGGGCGACGACAGCCCTAACTGACGTCGATTTGGACGTCGAGGAAGGGGAGTTTTTCACTCTGCTCGGTCCCTCGGGGTGTGGGAAGACCACGACGCTACGGTTAATCGCCGGGTTCGAGACACCCACTGCCGGGCGGGTCCGTATCGATGGCAACGACGTTTCCGGGGTCCCACCCGAAGCGCGGAACGTCGGCGTGGTGTTTCAAAACTACGCCCTTTTCCCACACATGAGCGTTCGCGAGAACGTGGCCTACGGGCTCCAGTTTTCCGATCCGCCCGGCGGGAGTACTCCCGAGCAACGAGTTACCGAGTTGCTCGAACTCGTCGATCTTGAAGGGATGGCAGCCCGTGCGCCGCGAAGCCTTTCAGGCGGACAACAGCAGCGGGTCGCATTGGCTCGCGCCCTGGCCCCTAGTCCACGGCTCCTTTTGCTTGATGAACCGCTGTCAGCACTGGATGCACAACTCCGTGAGAGGCTCCGTGTCCAGGTTCGAGAAATCCAGCGGGACCTCGGTATCACGACGGTGTACGTCACCCACGACCAGGAAGAAGCACTCGCGATCTCCGACCGCGTCGCGGTACTAAACCGGGGACGCGTCGAACAGGTCGGTGACCCGCGGGTGGTATACCGCGAACCGGCGAGTCGGTTCGTCGCCGAGTTCGTCGGCGACAACAGCCTGTTCGAGGGCACGGTTACGGAAGTGGCCGACGACAACCTTACCGCCCGGGTTGCTGAATCTGACCTCGTAATCTCAACGCTGGGAACCGACTGGTCTCCCGGGGACCGTGTGCGTTTCTGTGTCCGGCCGGGACAATTCCGCCTCGATACCTCAGCAACGGACTGTCAGAACCGTCTTCCCGTGACAATCAGAAGTGTTGAGTTCCTCGGTGAGTCGACCCGAATACACTGTGAATGGGAAGGGATTCGAATAACATTACGGACCGGCGAGCACTCTCCGGACATTCCGACGGACCCCGGATCCGTTGTAGAAGTGGGGTTCCGTCCACAGGACGCTCACCTCCTCCCGATGACCCGGTGAAACCACTGTGCTGCCGGAGACTGTCGTTCGGGAGAGGCCTCACGGAACAACCCCAACGGTCAACAGAGTGCCGAACTCCCGGTATCGCTCTACCATCGACTCGCGCGTCTCCCACCCGTCATACTGGAACGCATCGGGCGCGGGGAGCTCAACCTCGTGGTCGGGGATGTTGTCCTGTGTGGCAAGGTCAAACCCCGCCTCACGGAACGCTGCACGGTCGTCCGCTTCCGACCACCGGGTCATCTTGACCTCGATGTCCTCCTGCCAATCATAAGTGTGGACGTTCTCCTCGTAGTAGTTGACAGCACAATAAAACGTCCCACCGGGACGGAGCACACGTCGCGGTTCCCGTAGCGTTTGGTGTGGGCCTCCGGCAGAATAGAACGCTTCCATACTCCAACAGTGGTCGATTGCGTCGCCGGCAAACGGCAATGACCCAAAGGTCCCGACGAGGTACTCGATCGAGGGATCCTCAGCATACGACCGGGTGTTCCGGACCATCGCCGGGGTGCCGTCAAGGCCGATACCACAATCGACCGCCGTCCCACCTCGGAGCGCTCGGAGTGAATAACCACTTCCGCACCCGAGATCCAGTACCGCATCTCCGTTCTCGAGGGGCATCCGACGGAGCGCGCGCTTGGCAGTATTCCAGTGTCGATCCGCCATTCCCCGGTCTCGGCCGTCGGTCGCCCAGTCGTTGAACTCGTCACGGACGTTCACGAGACCACCTCACAGGTTGCAACGGGTCCGGTCTGCGGGTCAAGTATTTGCCTCCGTGGGGGCGCTCCTCGGCCCGGCTTTTATACTCACGCGTATCAAAAGGGTGGCCGTGATGGAGGTACGGGACGCGGTTGAGGCGGACGCGGACCAGCTCGCGGCCATCGCCGACGTCCCAACCGACGTGATGCGGAACGTCATCCACGACCGGACCGTCAGGGTGGCAGAGCGGGCTGGTACTACCTCCGACCCGAACGCCGACACCGATAACGGGGAGGCAGCGACTAATATTGCGGGGTTCGTTAGCTTCGACGCGGACAACGGAACCGTCCATGTGACTCAGTTCGGTGGGACGACGGACGCCTGTGAGCTACTGTTGAGCGAACCGCTCCGGTTTGCTGCTAGCGAAGGGATGGGGGTCGAACTGCTTGTCGTCG
Source organism: uncultured Candidatus Halobonum sp. (assembly GCA_964502585.1). Taxonomy (GTDB): domain Archaea; phylum Halobacteriota; class Halobacteria; order Halobacteriales; family Haloferacaceae; genus CAZCXJ01. The sequence continues at coordinate 13,800 of CAZCXJ010000002.1, read as the reverse complement.
ACGGCGAAGAGGCGATGCGTGATGCAGCCGAGGCAGCCGGGTTCGAGGAGGTCGGCGCCGGGCCGCGGTTCGCGGGAGAAACGACGACCCGGTTTCGAGTCGAGTCCCCGTGATTCAGGCTGGCAGAGGATTGACCACGCCGTTCGATAGCCTCCTTGTCCTGTCTGGCCGGTTTTCCCGTCTCTGTGACTAATACCCGGTCTTCTCGGGGCCCGTCGATAGGGGAACTTCGCTGTCTTGACCCGACCGGGTTAGCGTGGCGCACCGACCGTCGGCGTTGAGAGGTTCCGCCGGCCGCCCAGCGTCACTACGAACAGGACTAGCAGACCGATCCCGTACGCCCCCATCAAGGGTATCATCACCACGAACAGGGTGATGATGTCGGCCGGGGTAAAGAACGCTGCCAAGGTTAACAGGGTGATCGTCACCTCGCGCCAGCGGTTCCGCATCGCCTGGTAGGAGACCCCAGCGGAGTTCAGCAGTACCATCAGGACCGGGATGTCCGCGAGGAATCCGATTCCGATTGTCGTGAAGATGACGAGCCAGAAGAAGTCAGAAATCCTGTAGCTGATGATGATCCCCGCGCCGAGGGCATCACCCACGAGATACGAGATGACCGCCGGTGCGATCGTCGAATATCCCAAAACGAACCCGCCGAGTAGGCCGGCGACGAGCGCTCCGGTCCATCCGAAGACGACTTCTCGCCGCCCACGAACGAATCCGCGCTCGCGGAGAGCTGGCCAGGCATAGTACGCCACGAGCGGGAGGGCGGCCACTGCCCCCAGAAGGGTCGACACCTTGACCTCGAAGATGAGGGCCTCTACCGGATGCAAGGCAATAACTACGAAGTTCTCAGCTTCCGGTCCGACCACTTCGGGCGGAAGTCGGTCAACGAAGTCCTGCCTGACGTCCCCGATCCCCCCGGAGTACAGCCAAGCAAACGTTCCAGCCGTCACGAGCCCGAATACCGCGACGATTCGGAAGGCTCGAGACCGGAGCGAGTTCACGATAAAAACCACGTCGTCGAAGTAGCCCCCGATCTCCTCTTCGTCCGATTCGCCGTCGGTCATCCCCGAAAGGAACGTACTCGAGGCCCGTGAGGCTCGATCGCCGAGATCGTCGTCTTCCGATTCCTGCTCCTTTCGCGCTTCGACCGCTGCCTGTGCCCCGTCCCACCGGTCGAGGATCGCCCTGGCCTTCGCCTCTTGACCGGCTGCCAGCGCCCGGTCGGCAAGGTAGTTCGCTCGCCGCTCTGAGAGTCCGATGAACGTCGCGACCGGGGCGCGTTGAACCTGGTCCGCGCTGAGTACTTCGATATCGATCGCTCTCGGGTCTGTTCCTGCGCGATATGCTACGTAGAGGGCAATGACTCCGGCGAGCAGGCCGGCAGTGACGGCTCCGCCGACCGCGAACAGTGCGAGCGTGACTGTCGGTGAGACCCCGAAGACCGCCGGGATATCCGGGATCCGCCCGACTCCGAGATCCGTGAGCACCCCGTTCACCACCCCCTGACGTTCTACCGCGGCGTATCCGACGGCGAACACCAATACACCAACGCCCGCCAGCAGGTTCCAGGCCGCCCGCCAGCGTGCCCGCCAATCGACCAGTCCGGCACCACGGCGAAGCGCTGCAGGAATGGTTTGCTCGCCCGCGAGCAGATCCCGCGGCGGTCCGGACTCCCGTTCAGTGCTTTCGTTCCCCTCTCTCGCTTTGTCCCATCGCTCGAGGATCGCCCTCGCCTTTGCCGGTTCGTCGGCTTCCAGTGCACGGTTCGCGGCCGCAACGGCCTCTGCCTCCGGGATGGCTAGGAACGACTCCTCAGGCGCGGCCCGTACCCCTTCAGCATCCAGCCCGTCGAGATCGATTGCTGTCGGGTCGCCGGTCGGTTCCGTGGCGCCGACCGGTTCAAGATCCCGATAGACGAAATAGGCGAGGCCGAGACAAACCCCAATGAGGGCTGCGATGATGGCGAACGCTGTCGCGGTCGCCGGCCCGACAGTTATGACCCGGTACGAACTCCCAATACTGGCAAGGAGGTCGTTCGTCATCCTCACCCCGCCACGCATATAGTATCCGTAGGTGAGAGCACCTGCGAGGAGCCCAAGACCGGCGATCTTGTTCCAGTGGATCCGTGCGGTTTCGACGGGTTCGATCTGTTCGCTCCCGCGCCGTGCTGTCACGACGACCTTCGCGAGGTACAGCGAAGCACCATAAAGCACGATCAGCGGAACCGCCCACATGATCTGCGTGAACGGGTCCGGCGGTGAGAAAAACGCTCCGAACACGAAAATCCCGGCGACGGCGTAGCGCCATTTGTCACGGAATGTCTCGTAGGGAACGATCTCCGCGTACGACAAGGCGGGGACGATCAGGGGCATCTGTGCGGCAAGGCCGAACGAGAGTGTGAGCAACCCGATGAATTCGGCCCATTTGACGATCGAATACCTGGGCTGAATCCCTGCCGCGAGCGCGTTGCTAGCCAGGAACTGGAACATGAACGGGAAGAAGACGGCATAGCCGTAGGCGGCCCCGATGATGAAAAGCCCTCCGGCAAGTAACCCGACGACTGCGAGTTTCCACCGAGCCACCGGTGTGGATGGCCACCAGCCGCGTCGCCGGAGTGCATCCCGCGAGAAGTATAACAACGGGGGAATCGCGAGAACGATGCCGGCCCCAAGTCCGATTTTGGCCTGGAGTAGGATCACGTCGAACGGCGTCTGGGCGATGATCTCCAGGCTCTCGCTGACGCTTGCACGCATCCGCGCCTCGGTAACCCCCTTGAGATAGTCCCAGATGAACGTCCGGAGCGCGTAGAAGGTCCCGAGAAACCCGACGAGAAAAACGATGAACACCTTCTGCAGGTCCTTCTGTGCGGACCTGAGCATGTCCCGGATCGCTGCCCGGCCTTCGGACAGCGTCTCTCTGGTGTCATCGTCCAGCGCGCTCGACATTACGCGAAGGGAGCCGTTTCCGGCCTATCAACCTTCTGTTCTATCTGCCGACCCGTCCGTGTTCGGACTTGGCAGGGGGCATCGCGTCCACAGTCGGATCGTGTATCTAATTCATCCGTTTTGAGGGACGTTGTCAGACTCATCCGGAAAGGCCTATAACAACGCCGGCGTGTACTGAGGGACAATGAGTGAGGGGTCGGATACTGGTGACGACTCCGGCACTAGCGACGGATCCGACCCCTCATCATCCGACCGAGAGGTGGCCGACTCGGAGGACGCAGACGTTTCCAAAACACCGGACGCGCCAAGCGACGACGATGCTAAAGAAGGGCCCGTCAGGTCCGGGACGGATTCTGATGTGACCGATTCCGAGGACGACAGCGACAGCATGACGGCGGATGACTGGGCGGAGAACAACCCCTACAGCGACAACGATCATCCGGGGCTGACGCCGGCAGAGGCACAGGCGGAGTCGGCCGCCCAAGCCGCCGACGAGGAGGACGAGACTGCTGTCGTCACCGATGGAGCAGCGCCGACGGGGGCCCCCGATTCGACCGATAACAGAACTGGCGCCATCGACCCCGCTCACGAAGACGATGAGGGACTGTTCGGCGACGGCCCAGAATCCGATGAGGAGATGCCCCTCGCTGAGCACATCGATGAGATGATGCGCCGACTCGCAGCAGTGTTCCTCGTCGCGGGGATCGCCTCGCTCGCGGTGCTCTTGCTCGGCACCACCTCCCCGACGATTCCAAGTGCCGAGGAAATCATCCTATTTTTGTGGGACCGACATATCGGGTTTGAGCAGAACCGACCTCGAGTGTACGGTCCCCTGGAATTCCTTCTTACGAAGTTGAAAGTCGTCGGCCTCGCGGGCGTCCTCGTCGGCCTTCCGGCCCTGGTCTATCAGGCATACCTGTTCATGCGGCCGGGGCTGTATCCCCACGAGAGGCGCTATTATCTCGCGGCCGTACCCACGAGTCTGGTCCTGGCAGCGATTGGGATGGCATTCGCTCACTTCGTTATTCTGCCCGCGGTTTTCGACTACTTCGTCACCTACACGGATGAATCGGCCGTCATCGCGTTCGGTCTCCGCGAGACGTTTAATCTCATTTTGATTCTGATGGGGTACATGGCAGTCGTGTTCCAGGTGCCCTTGCTGGTCCAACTGGCAATCATGATGAACATCGTTACCCGGGAATGGATGGAAGAACGTCGACTCCTGATCTGGGGTGCGTTCGCTACCATCTCCTTCACCTTCGTCGCCGTGGATCCGACTGGGATGGTCCCTATCATCATCGGGGCGACAATGATCGTGCTGTTTGAAGGAACGCTTGCGTTACTCCGGTGGACCGGGAACTGACCGGGGAGTCCGCTCGATCCCGGACCGGGCTCCCGTCCTCCCCACCTGACCCTCGGGCTGCCAGGGTCCCTGGAGCGAGTTCACGAACCATCCGCCGCCTCGGGTGGTCGCCTTCCAGCGGACTGTTGTCGTCACGCTTTTGCTCGCTGACTGCCTCCGGCTGAGCGTGCCGCTGGAGACCCCTTCCCGGATCGTCCAGGCACTCGCGACGCGCGGCTACAATGCCGAACGCGAGGCCGTCACACTGGTCGCGAGTGCAGAGGACCCGAGAGCCGTGCTCGAGCGCGCGGTAGAAGAGGCTCCTCCGGACGCGCTCGTCATAACCAGAGGCCATGTCCGAACAGCACTCAGAGAGGACTCAGGCCGGTCTGCCTCACAAACGACTGCGCAGGAATCCGCTTCCGGTCCGGCGCAGGACGGGACGGATTCGGCTGATTTGCCTACTGACAGTGCCCCCTCCGTTTCGAGTGCGCCTCCGAAAGAGGCCTCGGAGAAATCGTTAGAGGAGTCTCCAGTCGAAACAGGGGAATCGGCGGACAGCGGAGATGACGATCGAACAGGGGACCCTCAGGCTGCAGACGGTGCGAATGTAGAACCCAGCGAGAAGCCTCGAACCGGGTCGGAGTCTCCTAGCGGTTCGAGCTCCCCGAAAGCTCCCGCCCAACGGTCGGTTGATGTTCTCGGCGATGTCACCGGTCGGAGCACGGGAACTGGCGAATATGAGGAGTTCGTTCGAACGTTCAGAGACCGATACGAAAGACTCTCGAACCTTTTCTCCGGGCGGGTAAATCACCGTCCGATCGAATCGATCGCTGGGATGACCGGCGGAAGTGAAGCCGCCATGGTCGGCCTTGTGAACGATGTCCGCTCGACGGCTTCCGGACACTGGTTGATCGAACTGGAGGATACGACCGGAACGTTCCCTACTTTGGTGATGAAAGACAAGGACGTCGCCGACGTCGTTGAGGAACTCCTGTTGGACGAGTGTCTGGCTGTGGAAGGAACGCTCGCGGATGATGGTGGCTTGTTGTTCGCTGACGCCATCCATTTTCCGGACGTCCCTCGGACGTATCGCCCCTCGACCGCCGACCGACACGTCCAGGCAGTATTGGTCTCTGACCTTCACATCGGAAGTCAGGAATTCGCTGCCGACGCCTGGGACACGTTTACGGATTGGCTCCACACGGATGAGGCGGCAGCCGTCGAGTATCTCCTGATTGCTGGTGACATGGTCGAAGGGGTCGGGGTCTATCCGGAGCAGGACCAGGAGCTCGAGATTGTCGATATCTATGCACAATACGAGGCCTTCTCGGAACGGCTCAAGGCGGTTCCCGGCGATATCGAGATCGTGATGATACCCGGGAACCACGACGCGGTGCGACTGGCGGAACCACAACCGGGGTTCGATGACGAACTCAGGACGATCATGTCAGCCCACGATAGTCGAATCGTCGGCAACCCAGTAACCGTCTCGCTTGAGGGTGTTTCTATTCTGATGTACCATGGTGTGTCACTAGACGAGGTGATCGCGGAGCTCCCCGAAGCGAAGGCAAGCTATGACGAGCCACAGAGAGCCATGGCACAATTGCTGAAGAAACGACACCTCGCTCCCCAGTACGGCGGACACATTCGTCTTGCTCCCGAAGATCAAGACTATCTGGTGATCGATGAGATCCCGGACGTGTTCCACGCCGGCCACGTTCACAAGGTCGGATGGGGGGAATATCACAACATCCTAACAATAAACACTGGCTGTTGGCAGGAACAGACCGCCTTCCAGCGGTCAGTCAACATCGACCCGGACATTGGGTTTGCACCTGTTCTCGACTTGGATACGCTTGACCTGACCGTCCGGAAGTTCAGCTGATGAGTCAACATCCGGGGTCGCGATCGCCCGACTACCCTTCGCCCGGTCAGCTGCCGGCCGGCCGCTCCGATGCTCACGGATGACCGCCTAGAGCGGTTCTCCTTTCGGTAATATTCAAGTAGTCGTCAGCGCATCCTGAGATATGCCCAAAATAAGCGTTGAGATCCCGGAGGAGCTCCTATCAGACCTCGATGAACACGTCGGCGAGGACGGCAAATTCGTCAACCGAAGCGATGCGGTCAGGGCTTCGATACGTAAAACACTGGATTTGCTTGACGAGATTGACGCCCGGCACGGTCGTCTTGAGACCGCTCCCAGTCCGGACGATGAGTAACTCGGCTCAAGCCGAGGCCTCGCTTGCCGGGATCGTCCTAACTGCCCTGTTCGTCACTGCTCTCGTGACGGCACAGGTGATTTCGGCGAAACTCCTGGCGGTCGGACTGCCAGTTATCGGGATGGTGGCGGCACCTGGAGGGACGCTGGCGTACGCCGCGACGTTTTTTGCATCCGACTGCCTGTCGGAACTGTACGGCAAACGCTATGCCCAGCGCGTAGTCAACGTGACGTTCCTGATGAACTTCGTGCTGTTGGCCCTCGTGTTTCTCACTATCGGGCTTCCGGCTGCGGAGGGGTCCGTTGACCCCGAGTCCTTCAGAGAGGTTCTGGGCCTGTCCGCCAACATCGTTCTTGGGTCCCTGACCGCTTATTTGATCAGTCAGAATTGGGACGTCGTTGTCTTTCATCGTATCCGACGGGCTACTGGAGGCCGTTCACTATGGATTCGGAACCTCGGGTCGACGGCGACCAGCCAGTTGCTTGATACGGTCGTCTTCACGACCGTCGCGTTCCTCCTCGCGCCATCGCTGTTAGGCTTGGGGGTTCCGCTCCCGCTGGAGGTCATCGGAGGTCTGGTCATAGGTCAGTACCTGCTCAAACTCCTTATCGCGGTGGTCGACACTCCCATCGTGTACGCCGCGGTGGCGCTCGTCCGCCGATCACGAGACGAAGACGCCACCGGGTTCGTTTTCGCCAACTAACCGGCCAGTACCGCCCGACCCGACCGATTGGAGGAAACCAAATGTCCTGTTTCCGATCGCTGGCGATGCCCGTTGTCGCTCCGGATTTCCAATCTGGCTCAACGGGATTTATGAGCGGGAGCACCCTACACGCCACCGTGATCGACACGATCGTCGTAGCGACCGACGGCTCTGAAAGCGTGGGGCGAGCCGTCGATGTCGCGCTAGACCTCGCCGACCGGTTCGACGCCAGCGTTCATGCGCTTTCAGTCGTTGATACCGGAGAGGTCGACTCTGCCCCAGATCCCATGCAAGACGAGATGCGAGCGGCCTTGGAAGATCAGGGGACGGAAGCGGTCGAAGAAGTCGTCGACAGCGCTACTGCCTTCGACCGACCGGTCACGACGGCCGTCCGCGAGGGCCGCCCGGCGAGAGAGATCACCAACTACGCACGAGACGTTGAGGCCGACATTGTCGCAACGGGGACCCGAGGTCGACACGGAGAGAATCGGTTTCTGGTCGGCTCCGTTGCGGAACGGGTCGTCCGGACCTGCCCTGTTCCGGTCCTCACCGTCCGTCAACTCGATGGGGAGTGATCCGACAGCCTGACGCCGTCCAAGGCCGAGGTCCGGGACCTGTTCAGGGGACAAGAACGCCGTCGTTTTCACCCGGCGGGAGTTCCAATGTGTATGGAGGATGCGCTCATCGAAGATGATGGCCTCTCCCTGTCACGGAAGTCGCGTCTCCCAGGAGAAGGGTTCTTTTATCCTGATTCGCTTGAGGACGAGCGAGCCGAGACCCGCGCCCGGGAGAAGATCGATGAGGCTGAGGCCGTCGTCGTCACGGATTCCGATGCGGACGGGCTCGGCTGCGTAGCGTTGATTCGTGAGGCCTATGGCGTTAGACCCGACCCGGCCTCCATCGAGGCGCGACTGGAAGCCCGCCTCGCTGGCGACGACGACACGGAGAACGACACACGGGACGGGAATGAAGACGGGTCACCCGACGACCGTATCGCCCCCGACTCGTCAGTGGCGTTGGTCCCCTCCGGGCCTCGGAGGTTCCCCAAAACCCTCGATCGTGTCGCGGATTACCTCGATCCCGGTACCGACGTGTATATCTGCGACATCTCTCCGGATTCGTACGACACGGTCGCCGACTCTCTGAAAACCATCGTCGATCGCGCCGCGACCGTCCAATGGTTCGATCATCATCAGTGGGACGACGGTCTCGTGAACTCGGTCCGGGAGTTGGGTGTCGATCTCGTCGTCGGGGACAGTGAGGAAGAGTGCTCGACGGACGTAGCGCTCCGCTCGTTAGAGGAGCCGTTCCCCCCACGGTTTCGGGAACTCGCTGCTGTCACGCGGGATCACGACCTGTGGCTGAAGGAGGATCCCCGGAGTGAGGACCTTGCGGATTACGCCAACTGGAGTGACCCCGAGGAATACGTAGCGATCGTTGGCACGTACGGTGTCGAATTTCCTTCGGTCGTTCGTGAGTTTCTTGAGGACAGACGCGAGGAGAAGACACAGCTTATTAACCGTGCTATCGAGCGAGCAGAAATGCATAAAGTGGGCGACTGGACCGTCGGTGTCACCTACGGTCGGTGTTCGCAAAACGAGGTTGCTGAGGCCCTCCGACAGCAGGGTGCGGATGCGGCGGTGGTCGTCAACCCGGCTGGAAGTGCCAGCATCCGAGGATCGGATTCGTTTACTTTGGCCCACGAGGTGGCCGGACAAGTGAACGGAGGAGGACATCCGAAAGCGGCGGGATGTAAACCGGATATTTATGACGACATGTTGGATTACGCTCATCACTGGGCCACGGAGGGCCAAGCGGCCAAGCGAGTCATCCTAGCGGCGTTCAAGCGACTAGACGCCGGGAAAACGCCCGGATCGAGTGAGCCCGGCAGGTGACCGTGGAGCCGTCCCACAGGTCTTAACACCCGTTCCAGCCAACTCGGAGTCGATGCGGGTCCTTGGGACGGTTGGTTTACCCGGGAGCGGGAAGGGTGAGGCTGCGGCCGTCGCCCGCGAGGAAGAAGTACCGGTGGTTACGATGGGTGATGTCATTCGGGACGAGTGTCGTCGGCGCGGGCTCGATCCTGCTGAACATCACGGCGATATCGCTCGCCAGCTCCGCGAGGAAGAGGGACAGGCAGCCATCGCAGAGCGATCGATTCCCCGCGTCGAAGCGGCTGCCGAAGAATCGGACGCTGATGTCGTTTTGATCGATGGAATACGTTCCCCGGTAGAGGTCGATCGATTCCGTGAGGTGTTCGGCGAGGGTTTCGCGGTCATCGCCATCAAGGCCCCCTTTTCGGTCCGGGCCGACCGTCTCGGGGCTCGAGGCCGCGACGAGTCGGATCTGGACATCGATCAACTCCGCGAACGCGAGAAGCGTGAACTCGCCTTCGGCATGGGGGAGGTTATCGAAAACGCGGACGTTCGAATCGACAATACGGGTTCCCTGGAGGCCTTCCGAGACCGGATTCGGAGACTCCTCCGAGACGGTCCGGACTCGTCAATCAGCACGGGTGACCAGACGTGACAACAGTATATAGCATCGATGCCCGTATCGAAGTCCCGGTACGAGACACGGAGGTGACCGACCGGGTCGTGTCCGCAGTGACAAACCTGTTTCCAAACGCTGAACTAGAGCAACAGCACGGGAAGTTGGTTGGCGAAACACATACCCTGGATCCACTATCGGATAAATTACATGAGCAGGAAATCCTCGATACGGCCCGACGGGAGTTTCAGCGGAACGCCCGGGCCGGGGGGTTCTCGTTTGCACTGAAAAAGCAGGCTGCTTTCCGGGGGGTAGTTAACTTTGCCGTCGGCGAACCCGACGAACTAGGGGACATCGAAGTCGACGTCATCGTCCGGGACCCCTCGGTCGAAGAGTTCGTGGATCGGATCGTGCCGCCAACCGAGGACGGGCGCCCCGTGGATCCAACAGACCGGTGACTGGTCAGCGGGCTATCTTGTCGGGACACCGGGGATTGAGCTCCCAACCATCGTCCCGTCGGACCTGATGTCAGCGCACGGCTTCGAGTGCAGAACGCGCGGCGTTCGCGAGGTCCTCGGCACGGTCTTGCTGACGGGCCTCCGCGTAAATCCGAACCTTCGGCTCGGTTCCCGAGGGCCGTACCAATACCCACGCGTCACCGTAATCCAACCGATACCCATCGATAGTCGTTGGCTCGGCGTCGGCCTCTCGGGCGAAGCTCTCGGCGGCATCAAGCATCGCGTTGAGCTCCTCTTCGGTTTCGTACGGCAGGTTGATCCGGATGTTGTGATAGTCGGTATACCGGGCGACGACCTCGCTTGCAGGTCGGTCGGCGATGAGTTCGACAAACTTCGCTGCAGTGAACGCCCCATCACGGACGAGGCGGTAGTTCGGGAAGAACACCCCTCCGTTCCCTTCGCCTGCAATCGGGACGGGTTCGTCCTCCTCCCACAGTTCCTGTATTCGCGTGATGATGTTGGTCGACCCTATCGGGGTCAATTCAAGATTCGCACCGACTCGTTCACTGACGTCGACCAACCGTTGGGAAACGTTGGCCGCAGAAACAGTCGTGTCGCCTGAGTCCAAACTCGCCTCGGCTAGAGCCGCGAGGGAGGCGTCCCCTTCGATATAGTCACCGTGTTCATCCACGAACACCGCGCGGTCAGCGTCACCATCGTGTGCGATGCCGAGGTCTGCTTCGCTCGCTCGGACGAGGTGACGGAGTCCACGGAGATTCCCGGGAACCGGTTCGGGTGGGCGGCCCGGGAACCGCCCATCCGGCTGTGCGTTGATGGTTACTACCTCACAGCCCAACCGTTGGAAGAACTCGGGCGATGTCAGCGATCCAGCACCGTTTCCTGGATCGAGGGCTATGGTCAGGTCCGCCTCAGCGATCCGGTCTCGATCCACGGCCCCGAGCAGTTCTCGGAGATAATCCTCGTTTGCGTCTGATACTCGACGGCCTTCCCCGACACTGTCCCACCGGGCTGCTCGACTCCTCTCGTCGAGTAGTACCCGTTCGATCGCTTCCAGTCGATCGACAGGGAGTTCGTAGCCGTCTGCCCCAACCGGTTTTACGCCGTTATACTCTGGTGGATTGTGGGAGGCGGTGATGATCAGTCCGGGGATCGATTCCACATCGCAGTACCGGACCAGCGCCGGAGTAGGAACGATTCCCAGTCGGTCGACGTCAGTACCGGCACCGGTCAGTCCAGCGGCTGCAGCATCGGTGAACGTCGCTCCAGTAGTACGGGTATCTCGCCCGAGTGCGACTCGATCGGTGTCCCAGACAGTGGCCGCCGCTGCTGCCACCCGTAACACGAACCCCGGGGTGAACTCTTCCCCTGCTACACCCCGGGTCCCGCTGGAACCGAAGACCTGCATCCGGGTCGCAGTGGTTTCCCCGGCCCCAAAGCCGTTTTGAACGGGGACGACGGTGGTTCGAAAACTCAATCGGCAAGTACGGTCTCTCCGGCTCGGACCGTGTCGCCCGATTCCACGCGGATGTCCTGGGGGCCATACCGGACAGGCAGGAGTACGTCGGTACGCGATCCGAAGGCGATATGACCCAGCCTTTCCCCTCGACTGACTTCCGTTCCTGAATCGACATACGGGCTGATGCGCCGCGCGAATGCCCCGGCTATCAACGTCACGTCAAACGCCGATCGGGAGGGCTCGCCGCCGTCTCCGCTCTCAGCGTATCCCTCGGTACTCGCGTCCTCGAACGCGATTTCCACCCGTTCGTTGTTCTCCGACTCCTTCGAAAACGCCGGGCGGTGGGCCCCAGCGCGATGCTCGATATCCGCGATTCGCCCGTCCAGCGGTGTCCGAACCACATGGACGTCCATCGGACCCATAAATACCCCGACACGAACCCGGTCCCCCTCCGTGCGTACGACCGATATCCGACCGTCCGCCGGGGCGACAACCCCCTCCTCCGGCGGTGGATAGCGTTCCGGGTCCCGGAAGAACCAAACGACGAAACACCCCACGGAGAGAAGCCCCAGTGCAACCGGTGGCCAAGCGACGGCGGTCAGCACACCGAGCACGAAAGGAGGGAGCGCGTACCGCCGAGCCCCTGGCGCTAGCCGGATCCTCATACTTTCACCCTCGACCGACCGCTACTCCAGGCGCTCAACAGGTGTACGAGGTGGAGATGATCGTCCGTCCCCTCGACGAGATCCAGGTCGATCTCCCCTGCCAGCCGGTGAAGCCGCGTGATTTCTTCCTGGGAGAAATCCCCCTTCGAGCGGGCCACGCGGAGTAGTTCGCGGAGCAGCGCCTCGCCGTCGTATCCTTCGTCCAGCAGGTCGTCCAGTTCGTCGCGGGCATCCGCGAGGTCATGCTCGTGGGCCGCCTCAAGGGCTCCCAGAACGAGGTCGTCCTCGCCCACGGTCTGAAGCGTGTCATAGGCGGCTTCCATCGTCACCGACTCGTGGTGAACCGCTGTCGTCTGGGTGGCTAGCACCGCCTGTCGGAGGTCCCCGTCGGCTGCACTGGCCACGAATTCCAACCCTTCCGCTTCGTATTCGACTTCTTCCAGGTTACAGATGGTTCGAAGAACGTCGACCGTCTCGTCCGTCGTAGGGGCACGAACCGGGACTGGGAAACACCGGGACCTGATGGGCGGGATCAGCTTTGATGGTTGGCGTGTAGCGATGACAAACTGGGTCGTTCGGTGGTGTTGTTCCATCACGCGCCGCAATGCCTGTTGAAAATCTTCGCGGATTGCTTCCGAGTTGTCCAGTAACACCGTCTTGAACGACCCTGAAACCGGAGCGTTAGCTGCCGACTCCTTCAGCACCCTGTTAATCATGTCCCGCTTGGCCAACCGACTCCGCCCGGCGAGAAACGGCTCGAACCGCGGGTCCGTTCGGATCTCCTTTTTGCTCCTGTTGAAGAAGTCAGCAACGTTGATTTCGACGAGATCCGTCTCCGGATCTGTGTGTGTCTCCTGTGCGAGAGCACGTGCGGCGGCCGTTTTCCCAACTCCGGGCGGACCGTGAAGAACGAGGTTCATCGGTTCGACGATCGCTCGTTCCAGCCGGTCCCTGACCTCCGGCTGTGGTAACTCCTCGAGACTGGGAGCGTACTTCTCCGTCCACACCGGTCCCTCCATCGGCCGTCCGTTATGTCTCGCCGGGTATCAATCCCTCGCGTTCCGGGCTAACCCTCTGGGTCGGTCGCGACTCGTAGACAAGGAGCGGCGGGTTCAGACCTCAGATTCTAGGGGGGAGGATCACGGCGCTCTCGTCCCCGGTACTCTCCTCTTCGTCTTCTTCAGCAAACGCTTCGGTCAGCTCTACCGACTCGTTCTCGTACTCGATGACTGCGACCAGGATCGTCATCGTCGACGCGGTCAATCTCGACTTCGTCGCCAGTTCCCGATTCGCTCACTACCGGCTTCAGGATGTATCCTTTCGCGTTCCCTCTCTGCACGACCGAGACGTCGAACACGAAGTCGATACTCTCGTTGTTTCCGACGGTGAACCGTTCGTTCAGTTGGAGTCGCTCGCTCGGCAACTTCACCTCAGCTCACTCCCCGTTCTTCAGCGTAGCGTTCACCCGGCTCACTTCGAGAAACACTTTGGT
>CAZCXJ010000001.1:134235-183323 GCA_964502585.1 uncultured Candidatus Halobonum sp. | reverse complement strand
CGCTCGCGGCTTTCGACGTCGGATCCAAGGAATTGGCAAAGTCCTACGGCCTCGTCGAACTGGATGGGGACCGAGTCGTCGATTTCCAGGAGAAGCCGGACGAGCCTAACAGTACGCTCGTCTCGATCGCCTGCTACGCGTTCCCGGCCGAGACGCTGCCTCTCCTCGACACCTATCTCGGAGAGGACAACAATCCCGACGAGCCGGGGTGGTTCATTCAATGGCTGCAGGCCAACGGAGCGGTGCACGCGTTCACGTTCGACGGTGCCTGGTTCGATATCGGAACTCCACAGTCGTACCTCGACGCGGTCGCCTGGGCCCTCGACGGCGACAGTCTGATCCATCCGGACGCCTCCGTCACCCGGACCGAGGTCGGTGACAACGTCCATATCATGGACGGTGCGGAGCTCGTGGACACCGTGGTGTCCGATTCGGTGGTGTTTCCGGACGTCACAATCAGAAGTGCGGAGGTCCAGCGATCCATCATCGACGAACAGGCCGTCATTGACGGCCTGGATCTCTCCGGCGCTCTGGTGGGCGCCCACTCGGAACTCAAGACGGACGATTGAACTACTCTGGAGTCCCGCCCCGGTCAATCGGACCTTCCCGGTCCCGGCCCGAACCAGGGCCTCGTCTCCAGCCGTCCTTTCCTCGCGGACCGCCGATTAGCAGAGCTGAGCGTCGGTCACGCGGATCCGCCCCCGAGTTCCATCCCATTCCGTTTCAAACTCCAGCTCGATCCGATCGTTCATATGTGGCCCGTCCGTCACGACGGTCTCGAACTCGCCTCCTTCGCCGAGGAGATGAACCCCATATTCGGCGTTGAGGCGTTCCAGTTCCTCTACCGCGTCGGCATCGAGCGACCGGCCGAGCCAGGACTCGTCGAGCCCCGCAGCGGCGACTTGGACTATCGTTATTTCGAACCCGGCATGGAGCATCTCGTCGATAGCTGCCCGAGGCTTCCGCTGCCACAGCGGGGCGAACAGGTCGACGTTGAGTCGGTCACACATCGCCTCAATCCGGCTCGTCTGATACTCGCTCTCGACTGCGCCGGCGATAATCCCCGCGACCCCTCCGGGCAGTTCCTCGTCCAGTTCCCGCAGTTCGGCTTCGAGATAACCGATTTCCCGGTCTCCCTGGTCGTCGGCATCCACTGGTCCGTCAACCATCCCGTCCGGGGTGGAAACCTCGACGAGTGGAATCCCAATACTCCGGGCAGCGAGGGTCGTCAGTCCCGTCTCGGGGACGTGATACATGTACGATCCCTCCCCTGGGTGGACTGTCACCAGGCGGTGAACATCGAGGCCCCGTTCAAGCGCTTGGTGCACGGCCCAGGACGAGTCCTTGCCGCCGGAAAACAATCCCACCCACGCTCCGGCACCGTTCGCCATGAGATACTGTCTGTTCGGGGCGGGTTTACCGATGACGGTTCGACCCTTTGCCTCCGTGTCAGGTGAACCGACAGCCGTTTTGGCTCCCGCTGGCTAGGTCCACACATGCCCCGGAGGGCGGTCGGGATCCGCATTGCAATGGCGATTACCGGGCTCGTCTCGCTGATATTCTACTTGATACTCGCGCTGTTGCTGTATCGCACGGTCCTGTTCGTTTGGAGCTTCGGGCTCGACCCAATCATGATACTTGCAGGGGTCATCGCTGGCACCCTCCTCGTCGGATACCTCGCCTACTGGTTGGGCCCGACTCGGGTGGTCGCCAGTCTCGACGCAGCGCCGCTTCCGGCCTCTCGGGCCCCGGGACTCTCCCGGACGCTGAGATCCCTCTGTGACCGAATGGACCTGTCGGTCCCGAATATCTACCTTGCTCGGCTAGGCCTGCCGAACGCGTTCGCCCTGTCTGGGCCTCGGCCGATAATCGTGATTGACGGCTCGCTCGTCCGACTGCTCGACCCAGCGGAACTCGAGGCCGTCCTGGCGCACGAACTCGCGCATTTGGAGGGTCGCGACGGGCTCATTCAGACGCTTGGCTACAGTTTGGTACAGACAGCGGTCGGCCTGCCATACCTTCTAATGACACCCCTGTTCGTCATCGCGACCGGTCTTGCCCGAGCACTGGCGTTGCTTCGAGGCCGGCCCGACCGGTGGCGTGACAGTCGCCTCGTCAGAATTCAGTTCGATATCGCGCGTGCCGGGAGCTTCGTCATGCTCGCTCTGTTGGCAGTGGTGCGGGCCTACGGTCGACGTAGAGAGTTGGCCGCCGACGACCGCGCTGCGGAGGTCACCGGCCGTCCGCTCGCCATGGCCCGGGCTTTGATCAAGATCCACGATCGCGTCGACGCGGGGTTTCCCCTCGGTCCGGCGTCGGGCGATTCGAACCATCCGTTACTCCGGTTGCTGACGACCCACCCGCCCGTTGACGAACGGGTAGCCAGGCTGGTAAAGCAGGCAGATCGGTCGGTTTCTCCCGAGTCCCGTTCCGAAGATCGTTGGACACGAGTCCGGTTATAGGGGTGTACTCCGAACGGTCGGTCATCACCCACCTCGGAACTCGGCCTTCCACTCACCGACTGGCTGTCACGTACAGCATCGGCCCAACGATGACCAGGGCAACGCCCAGGAACAGATAGTGAGGTGCCGCAACCTGGACTGGTGTCAGGAGAAAGATCAGCCCGAAAACGACGGTGTTGAGCGCCAGGAGTCGTCGCGACTGCAGCGGGAGCATCCCGAGGGTGGTTACGATAAATCCCAAAAGAAGGACCTGCCCCACGTTGTAGTTGAGCAGGAAACTGTCGATGACCTGCAACGGGAGCATTGATACCTGGATGTGCTCGGGGGGCTCGTATCAACGTTTCCTTCTTCGCCTGGGGTCCTCAGGTGGCCCTCTTCCACGAGATTTAACGGCCAGGCTGCCAACTGCCGAGATTCGCGGCGGCGAACGGAACCAACATTTCCGCTCGACTCTGGCCCCCGTGGGAGCCGATGAATTCCAGTTTCCGGGCCTCGCCTTGGTACCACACGTTCTGCTTGCGGGGACTGATCACTACGTCACCGACCCTCCGCCGCAGGAGTTGGATCGGGTCCCTGGAACCGAACAGGCCCGACTCGAGGGCCTCCTTCCCGGAAGCGATCTGCGCGTCGACCGTTGATTCGAGGTAGTCACAGACCTCCGTGGTGGTCCCGTCTTGGAGGTGAAGATGAACGCCCCGAGGACCACCAGTTGGCGGAATACGGTTCCCGTCATCGTCCCGTGTCAAATTCGACCAGATCGGACCGTGGTCGGTCAGGTCGATCGCCTGATCCGGACTCGTGTTGATGTGCCCATGGTCGGCCGTTACCAGGAGTAACGTGTCGTCGGCGAGCTTCGGATCGACCCGTGCTAGTTCCCGTTCCACCGCTCCACACACTGCTTCGAGTTCAGCCCGGTACCGGTCTGAGGTCGTCCCCTCCGCGTGGGCGGCACCGTCGATCAACCCCGTGTACGCATACACGTACGACCGTCCCTCCGTTGCCTCGAGTCGTCGTCGGATAGTCACCGCGAGTTCACCTACGCTGTCATACCCGGTCCGGGCGGCCCCCGCCAAGACCGTCGTACTGTACGCCCCGTCCACGATCGATGCGGGCTGAATCGCATGACTCGTGACTCCGTGGTCCTTTAGCCGCTCGTACACCGGGGTTCCCTCGAACAGGTCCTCCTTCGTGAACGATCCCCCGGTCGCTGTCTGCGGGTCATCTCCGCCCCTCGTCCGAAACGGGAGCGACTCGATTGTCAGGTCGTGATCGGGTAGCAGGACGTTCCAGGCGAGCAACCCATGTTCTGCGGTTGTCAGGCCGGTATGGAAACTCGTCATCGCGGCTGCTGTTTCGGACGGATAGATGGACGTCAATGGAGTAACGCGACCGGTCGTCGTGAGGCTCGACAACAGGGGGACCACATGGTCCTGATCGGTGTTGGCAGGACCCTTCTGAGTGCCTTGGTCGCTCTCGGCTTCGGCGACGCCGGACAACTCTCGATAGCGGTCCAGGCCGAACCCATCGATCAGGAGTACCACGACGTTCGACACAGTTGTGTCCACCCCCTGGAAGACGTCATGGGGCAGTCCCCGACCTATGTCAGTGCCTAGCACATCTCCGACCGTCTTAGGAACGTCAGCGAAACAGTACCCCCCGTAATCCGGGCGGAAGTAGCCGTCCTCGCTACACGCCCGAAGGAGTTCCTGGCGTGTTGCGTCGTCGTACACGAGGAGGGAGTGTGGGGGCGGTGTGGAAGGTGTTGTGGTCGCGGGTATCGGGCCCGTTCATTCCTCCTTCCGGGCCTGTCGCTCAGTGGCCCCGGATACGTCATCTCCGTCCTCTGCGTGAGGGGTGGCGTTACTCTGGGGACCGCTGATGTCTAGCGGTCGGATCCAGCCGTACCACACGAGAAGGACTGTTCCCCCGTACCCGAGAATGAACACCAGCCGGCCGAGGGCATTGAATCCCATGACACCCAACTGGCGTCGGAGAATGCCGGTCCCGGCAATCCCGACGACGAGAACCGCCGCTAACAGGAGTCTGTCACGGGTGAGCAGCGTGACCTCGGATTCGTTTTGGTCCTCGTCAGTGTCGGCCATGGCTCTACTCGTGTTGCGGGCCATTAGAATGGCGCGTTCGAGAAGAGACTCCCGAACGCACGATTCTCACCCCACGACGTGGTCCTACTCGGTTTCTCTTGTGGGTCACAACGAGATGAACTGGCTGGGGAGTTCGGCCCCCGTCCCGACCGACGGGAGTGGGCCAACACGGATTTGAACCGTGGACCTCCCGGTTATCAGCCGAGCGCTCAACCTGACTGAGCTATTGGCCCAGGCGAGCGCGTCCGGGGGTAACCCGGGATTTCGGATAAGGATTTCCATTCAGCACTCATTGCCCACTCCTTTCTCCTCCTTCCCCATACCGACCGTCTCCGTTTTCGGGGTCGTTTTGTTCCGATTCGACATCGATCACATCGTCGGTCGATCCCGCCCCGAACCGGAATCCACCCTTACTGGTGCTTGCCCCTTCAGAGGTGGTCTTTTCGCCACTCCCAGGGCCGGGGGCGTCGCCAGGGAACCCGCCGGTCCACACCTTGCCTGACCCGAGTCCTCCGGTCCGTTTGTCGATGTAGGGAACCACGACCCCTCGCTTCAGCAATTCCCGAAGGGGGACTCTGCTGATGGGGAAGGCCAGTAAAAACCCGACTCCGTCGGTGAGTAGCCCCGGGGTCAACAGAAACGCACCTGCCGCGATAAGCAATCCGCCGTCCAGGAGTTCGTCCGTCGGAAGCTCGCTCCGTTTCAGTTTCCGTTCGACCGAGCGAAGCGTGTGGCGCCCCTCGGCACGGACGAGCAACATCCCCAGCAATCCAGTTAGCACCACTAACGCGACCGTGACGACCCATCCGATCAGGTCTGCCACGACTACGAGCGCGAGGGCATCGATCAGCATAATCCCCAGCAGTAATCCAACGATATACCGGGGCCGAATACGCATACATACGTCTGAGGACCCCTCGACGAATAGCCCTTGTGGGTCAGTCGAGTCCCCTGCTGGTATCTGGCGCATCTTCGTAGTCTTCGAGCATATCGACCCGGTCACGCAGCGGATCGGTCCTGATCGTCCAGTCGCCAGGGTTACACCACGCCAGCACCCACCACTCGTATGACCGACGCGTCCGAGTCGAAGATCGAGTGGCGCTCATGGGATGACGCGGCGTTCGCCACGGCGGAACGGACCGGTCGACCTATCCTTCTGTGTTTAACGGCGTCGTGGTGTGAAGACTGTCGGCGAATGGATACCCAGACGTACGACAACCCGCGCATCGCGGCACACGTGAATGACACCTATGTGCCGATCCGGGTAGATATCGACCGACGTCCGCGTATCCGTGCTCGTTACAACATGGGAGGCTTTCCCTCGACGGTGTTCTGTACCCCGACGGGTGAGATAATCAGTGGTGCAACATACCTGGGCCCCGAGGGCTTCCGGTCGATCCTCAGGAAAGTCCGCTCCCGATGGGAAACTGACGGGCATAGCTCCGGGCGAGTTCCGCGAGCTTTGCAGGCGGATTCCACCCCGTCAGGTGAGGTCACGCCGGCCATCGAAGCACATTTCCTCGAACAGTTGGAGGCTCGCTGGGACGAACGCTTCGCCGGATGGGGGACGGAGGCCAAGTTTCCCCTCCCACGGACAGTCGAGTTTGCGCTGAAACGTGACCCAACGAAAGGCTCCGAGACGCTGGACGCGATCGGGCAGGCGCTCCAGGGAGACGACGGTGGGTTCGCCCGATATGCGAGGGCTCGGGATTGGTCGGACCCCAGTCTCGAACGGGTTCTGGACGCGAACGCCGGGCTGATCAGAGCCTTCGCCACAGGGTATCTTTACACCGGCGACGAGACGTACCGGGAGACTGCCCGCGAGGCGGTTGGGTTTCTCACTGACCGACTCCGGTCGGGCGAAGCATTTGCCGGGAGCATCAGCCCACAAGGGGACCTAGACCGGACAGTTTTCGCCGGGGGGAACGCGCTGGCCGCCGACGCGCTTCTCGCCCACGGCTCCTACACCGGTGACACGAGGAGCCTCCGGCTGGGAAAACGAACGCTTGAGTCTCTCGAAGAGGCGTTAATCTCAACGCCACCCGGGATCGTAGCTCACCTTCAGGAGGGGTCAGAAGACCGCGACGATGCGGGCTCCGGAGATCAAGTCGAGACGGACATATTGGAGACCATGGCAAGGGTGGTCCGTGGTTATACGCGGCTGATACAGGTCCGCGACGAGGGCACCATGGTCGCCGTGGCCGTCGCCGACCGCGCGATCGAACTCCTCCACGACGCCCCGTCGTTTCGGGACGGGCCTCCCGAGGGACACGGTCTGCTCGACCGGCCGCTCCGTCCGATCGATCCCAACGTCGAACTTGCCGACGCTCTGCTTGACCTTGCGGTCCTGGTTGGCGACGACACGTACCGCCGAGTCGCCGAAGATACCATTGCGGCCTTTGCTGGCGCGACCGACCGGATGGGAGTTCAGGTTGCCGGTTACGGAGGGGTGGCGAGTCGTCTCTGTCGGGGGTCGCTCGTGATCGATGTAGGCACGCCCCCGGCGAGCGATTTACACCGGGCGGCGCTCCGGGTCGCGGATCACGAGAAGGTCGTCGTTCCCGACAGCGGTGATGTACCAACCGGCACTGCTGCCGTTCGCGGTGCCGATCGCTCTCCCGTCAAGACGCCGTCGGCGCTCATGGATCACGTCGTTGCTGCAACGACCGACGGCCGGACGGTAGGGGGATAAACTGTTGACGGGTTTTTTGTTTCCGTGATTCCCACCGTGGTGCATGGCTGATTTACGCGACTTGGGGCTATCTGAGTACGAGGCCAAGGCCTATCGATCGCTGTTGGCCTTGGGTCCGTCAACCGCAAAGGAGTTGTCGCAGCACAGCGGCGTGCCAATGGGACGCATCTATGATGTGCTGAACGCTCTAGAACAGCACCGCCTGATCCGAAGCCAGACTGCAGGCCGCCCGAAGAAATACGTCGCTGTCGAGCCCCCGACCGCACTCGACCGGTTGCTGGAACAGAAGCGACGCGAACTCGAACGAGAGGTCGATCGGTACGAGGAGGTCGTCGCTGAACTCACCGCAGACCTGGACGCCTCCGAAAAGCCCCCAGAGCCGTTCTGGACGGCTGCGGTGGGGCGGGAGGAGACTCTCGACCTGTTCCTGGAGCGGATCGCCACGGCTGACACAAGCCTCCATATGATCGCTGACACGCCGGCGCCTCCGTTCGATATCGGTCAGGTGGGGCGGGCAGTCTTGGACCAACTCGAGGATGCGACCGACCGGGGCGTCGAGGTATCCATGCTTGTCTCACAGGACCTGATGACGGACGTTCCGGATCCGGTCCGACGGCGGTTCGCTTCCGGGTTGGTCCAGAGTTCGGCGTTCGAGGTCCGCTCGACTGGGCCGGTTCGGGGGACGTTTACTCTCATCGATGAATCGGAGGTGTGCTTGGAAGTTCCGAATCCCCTCGATCCAGAGGAGGCGTTCGCGATGATTGATCTTACTGACCCGGCGTTCGCTGCCGACGTCCAAGCGGTTTTCGAAGACCGCTGGGCGGAGGCCGAACCGCTCGAGTTGACTCCGGTCTGATCAGTCGGTCCTGTTCCTATCGGCAGCCCTCCCTCCACCGTGGGCGATCGGAAGCGAGCAGGGTGCGCTCCGCTCACTCCCTAGGTCGCTTACTGGAACTGTTCGAGTTCTGTCCGCAGGTCGCCGAGACGCACTTCTCGCTCGGCATGTGCGTTGTGCTGATGGATCGATTCGTCGTTCGACTGCCGCATCCGGATGATCGCGTTGTCATCCAAGTGATCGAACCGGTCGACGACGTCTTCCGCCATCGTCCGCACGCAGTCCTCGACGAACTTCGCGTTCGAATGGGCTTCGAACGTCATGTGATCCTCGTCAGGTCGCTTCGCGTAATTGTAGATGTGAGCACTCATCGCGTTCCTGGCGACCTCGATGATATCGTGAAGTCCCACATTGGGGCTCCCTTCGCTAGTGATGGTCAATGTTGCATGGCCACGCTGAGAATGTCCGGGTTGCGGGATTTCGGCCAGGAACGCCTCGGCTTTCTCACCATCGACGTCAAGCTCCTCCAGCTTTTCGCGAGCTCGCCATTCCGACATCCCCTGCGAGCAGGGACAGACAGTCATCCCCGTAACCTCGGCCCCGATCTCCTCGTGTGTACCTTCCTCGGTTGCGGTGGCGCTGGCGATGATCGTGGCGGTACTTTGGGTTTCTCGCCCGCTCGCGGGTGTCTCCTCGCGAGTGACGTAATCGGCGGTCATCCGTACCTCGGCGGTCGTGGTGTAGTCGTGTTTGTCAAGCAACCGTTCGGCTGCGTCACCGCAGACGTCCTCGACGCGGTAGGCTTCGTTTCTGGTGGCGGCCTCCAGGACCTCATCGATGACCTCCATGTTCCTGCTCATATCGATCCCCTTGCGCCCGCTGGGCAGGTCCACGAACACCTCGAACTCGGCCATCAAGACGATCGGTCGATCCCCGTTTCTCGAGATCTTTACGAGTTTTTCCACGCCCGTAACGCCCACTTCACTCAGCCCCACCGTCACGTCCGGCCGGTCGGCCTGAACGTCCGGCAACTGATGACTCATTGTCCGTTTAAGTGACCGATACTGATTAGGGCTTTCGAAAGCCGAAGTCGTGGGTTCTAGGTCCCAATGCGCTGGTCGGTAGCAGTCTTCGGTACTGAATCCAGGGCTGGGCTCGTGGGTTCCGTGCTGGGTCCGATTGGCTCCGGGGATTCAAGGCCAGTCGTCCCTCTCGCTGTCCTCGAACGGGTCGGCCTCCGCCGCCGAGTCGCCAAGCTCCCAGCCGGCGGCATCCGCTGCATCTTCGATAGGGAGGTACTCCCACCCAACCTCATCGGCGATGGTCTGGTCCTCGTCGTTGGTTCCGACGAAGACGTGACGCTCCGTGTCGAACTGCTGTTTCACGTTCTCGAGCGACTCGGCCACGCCCCGGGGTCCGGAGAAGAAGTCCTGTCGAACTCGGTGTTTGCGCGTGAAGTTTGTGACCACGTACGTCGGCTTCTCTGACACCACACCCACGTACTCCGTCCACTGTCTGGCGTTGTTGAACACTGCTGTGGGATCAGCCAGGGCTTGCAACGCGTCGAGTTCGAACGCGAGCGTCATGTCGCTGGAGCCGCCGGCGTCCATGTATCGGAGTGGGTTCGAGGTGCCGAAAACGGTGTCGGTCCACGGCCAGGGCCTCAGGTGACAGTCCGACGCCTGTCGGAACCACCCGACCTAGTCGGCCATATTTCCGACGGCCCGGGTCACGTCGCCCGGTGGATCGATATCGATCAGTACCGTTTCACACACTCACCCGAGACAGCATGTCCCCTCCAACGCCCGGAGGGTCGGACGCTATCGGGCGTCTGTCACCGGCGGGAGGCATCACGGGTGTTTTCTGCCGACGGTGGTACAAACCACAGGTTCACCGGAACCCCGACTCGGAGAGGAGCCCTGATGCCTTAGCACACTTAGCACACCGCCGGTGTGTGAACCCGAAGTGTCCGAATCAGCCCCTTCGGCGCGGCGGGAGCCGTCGACGGATACGCCGAGGGAGGCCGTCACTCGCCGGCTGCGACTTCCTCGGTCTCAATGTCGTCGGCGGAAAAGCCCTCTTGCATCAGGAGGTCCGTCTGGTCGCCGACATACGCCTCCTCCCGCATCAGCCGCTTGTAGGCGGATTGGGGTGACAGATCGCCGATGAGAACACCCCCAATGATCCGTCCGTTCATCAACGCTAGACGCCGCCACTCTCCCTCCCCAGTCATCGCCTCGACCGAGTCATCACCCAGGGTTGGATGTCCGAACGAGAGGAACGGGAAATCGAAGTGCGTGATCGAGTAGGAGGAGACCCAGCGGAACGACTCGCTTTCCGGTTCGACCATGTTCTTCGCGGCTACCGTCCCTTGCTCCTTTGCGGACCCCCAGGACCCGTTTTGCGCGTACTGTCCCAGGATCGTGTCATAAAACCGCGTGATGTCCCCGGCAGCGTACACGTCCTCAGCGTCGGTTCGCATGTACTCATCGACGACGATGCCGTCGTCCACCTCGACATCCGTGTCTGCCACCAGTTCCGTGTTGAGATCTAAGCCGATAGCTACGCCCGCGAAATCACACTCGTACTCGTTTCCGTCGGGGTCGATCGCTGCCGTCACGTGTCCCTCCTCGTCGGTCTCGAAGCGCTCCACACCCGACTGAAACACAGGCGTGACGCCTCGCTCGCGCATAGCCTCATGCATGATCTCCGCCCCTTCCTCTGAGAGAGCGTATCGCCACCAGCAGTCACCGCGCATCAGGTAGTGCGCGTCGATCCCCTGGGCCCCACAAATCGCAGCGAGATCCACGCCCAGTAACCCGGCTCCAACGACCACGCCCGTTTCGGCCCGTTCCGCGTTCCCCCGGATCCGTCGGGCGTCCTGGAAAGTCCAGAAGTGGTGAATGCCCTCGGCATCGCTGTTTTCGACCGGCAACTGGCGAGGCGTTCCCCCGATCGCCAGCAGGAGTTTGTCATACTCGATGACTTCCCCCTCGTGTGTCTCGATCTCGTGGCTCCCCGGACGGACGTCCACCACGTACGTGTTCAACCGAAGATCGATCTCACGGTCGTCGTACCAGTCCGGGTCGTGGATCGATATGGGTGCCTCCGGGAGCTTCCCTTTCGCGAATTCCTTGATAAGGATGCGATTGTAGAGGGCTTCTCCCTCATCGGTAATCACCGTGACGTCGGCGTCCGTGGCGTTTTCACGGAGGGTTTCGGCGGCGGAACTGCCCGCAATCCCGTCGCCGATGATCACGAACGACTCGCTCATGCGCGGCGGTTCGGACTCGGGGTTAATGTCGGTTGCTATCCACTAAATCCGTGTCCGCGAGTTGCCATCTCCGAAGCTCCCCGACCCATTTCCCGTTGGTTTATGCGTGGGTAGCCACTACCGTCCACCGATGAAGATTCGCCAGAACGTGCGCCATTGGGCTGCGAAAAAGGCGTTGACGATGCCTATCGTCGGTGAGGTCGCGACCGAGAAACTGGTTGATATGCATACTGATATCTTCCTCAAGAAGGCCGACTCGTCGCGCCGCGAGGAGCGCCGGTCTCATCTTGATGACTTCTTCGCAGCCACCATGGAAACGTACGTCAGGGCACTCGAGGAAGGCTTTCCCGAGGCGGAGGCCCGTGAGATCACGCATATTCAGGCGAACTTCGATTTCTTCGTTCACGGGTGGACGGAGATGATGGAAATCCCGGCGGACGAACTCCAGGCCCACTATCGGCGGTACGACCGGTTCTTCAACAA
Source organism: uncultured Candidatus Halobonum sp. (assembly GCA_964502585.1). GTDB lineage: Archaea > Halobacteriota > Halobacteria > Halobacteriales > Haloferacaceae > CAZCXJ01. The sequence continues at coordinate 171,475 of CAZCXJ010000001.1, read as the reverse complement.
CCACGGGATCACTATCGACGATCCGCTGGGTGAGTTCCGGCCGGAGGAGGGGATCGACACGGCACCGGCCACTCCCGAAAAACTGGCCAACCCCGAATACGAGAATGCGGTCGCGGGCTTCGACGACGACGTGTACGTCCAAACGGCCGACGGACTTCTCAAGGGCCGCGGGGCTGGTGAGCCGACCGAGGTCGACCCGACTGACGCCCCGGGGATCGATTCTGAGGAAGGGACGGAAGCCAGCGCCGACTAGTCGCACCGATCCCGCTCAATCGTCGCTCAGCGTCTCGGACTCATCCCCGCTGACATCCGCCACCGCGTCCCGTGCGCGGGGCGGAGGGGTATCATCAACCACGTTCTCCCGCCAGGTCCCCCGGGTAAACCACCCGATCGCGACCACCGTGGTAATTACGTTCGAGAACGCGATCCCGTACCACACCCCCGTGGCTCCCAGCGCCATCACGGTGACGAGGAGGTATGCCACAGGGACACGGAACACCCACAGCGACAACAACGAGAAAGCCATCGCTGTCCGGGTCGACCCGGCTCCCCGGAAGCCCCCGTTGACGACACGAAACACGCCCATGAACGCGAACGTCGGTGCGATGATTCGTAGGTAATCAACCCCGATAGCGATTACCGGTTGGGCTCCCGGTCCTTCGATGAAGACCCCGACGATCGGTCGCGCAAACAGGTAGGCGATGCCGGTGATCCCGACCAGGATCACCGCCAGTAGTCCCCCCGCGAAGAACACCCCTCGCCCCGCTCTCTCCGGCTTCTCGGCGCCGAGGTTTTGCCCGACGATCGTTTCGGTGGCCTTCGCTACCCCGACCGCTGGAAGGAATACGAGCGAAATGAGTCGGTTACCGATACCGTAGGCCGCAACGGCGTCTGCGCCGGCCAGCGCAACCAACGCTGTCATCACCGTCACCCCCAGGGCTCGTGCGGACATCTCAACGCTACTAGGTGTGCCGATCCGGATGATTCTGCGGACCGTTTCGATCCCGAGGAGGAAGTCAGCCGGTGAGAGGTGGATCCCGACCCGCCCCCTCATCAGTAGCCACAATCCGACGACTGCACCGGTCCCACGGGCCAGAACCGTTGCGATCGCGGCACCTTGGACTCCGTACCCGGTAAACCCCGTGACGTCGAGCAGTATCGCTTCGAGGCCACCCATCCCAGCCCACCGAAACAGTGGGTTCTGCTGAAACCCGAGGATGAGGAACGGGTCCAGCACCACATTGAGTGCCACCCCGATGGCCATGATGTACATCGGGGTACGCGTATCTCCCCACCCGCGTAGGAGCGCCTGGAACACGAAGAATCCGAAAACGAACACAACCCCGGTGAACAGCGTCCGGGTGTAGGTGACCGACAGGAGGTGGATTTTCGACCCTGGGGTCGTGCCGATGAGCGGTAGCAAAAGCGGGGCTGCGACCCATCCGATCACCGAGAACCCGGTCGCCACCAACGCCACGAACGTCACCGTCTGTCCGGCAACCTTGTTTACCCGGTCGCTGTTGCCGGCTCCCTTGTTCTGCGCAACGAGCACCGTCCCTGCAGTGGTGAACCCGGCTCCGACTGATATCATCAGGAATATGACTGGCCAGGAGAACGACAGGGCCGAGACCGCGTCGCCTCCCAAGCGGCCGACCCAGAACGTATCTGCCAGGTTGTAGCCCACCTGCATCATCTGGGAGACGACGATGGGCAACGCCAACACCGTCATGGGTCGCAACAGCTTCCCGTCAGTGAGGTTCACGTCACGTTCGCTCATCTCTCGTCACCCCGCCGTTCGCCGATGGACCCTGTCTCACCGGATCTCGGTGACGAGCAAAGGTCCTCGAGGACGAACTCGGAAAGTCCCGCACGCACTGCCGGTGGGTCGGACGTGTCACCCAGGGTCGCCCGTCCCGCTCGAGCGCCGTCGATGGCAGCCATAACAAACCGGGCGGTCTCTTCCGGGTCGACGTCTCGGAACGTCCCCTCCTCAATCCCTTTCCGGATTACCTCCGCAAACCGTTCCGTGAGAGCGGTCTTGTTCCGCTGAAGCTGTTCCCGGTAAGCTTCCCGATACGGTGCTTGACAGCGAACCTCGAGGAGCGCCCGATTGAATTCCGCCCACTCCTTGTCCTCATCTGCGTCGGGTGGAAGCAGGCGATCGATGAGAGTCCTCAACCGTTCGTCGGCGGCCTCCTCTTCGGTTGCGGCGACCGTTTCCTCGAAGCGCTCGAGGAGAAAAGCCAAGAACGAGACCAAGAGCTCCTCTTTCGTATCGTAGTGATAGTGCAGAAGTGAGGTGCTCTTGCCCGCCTCCTCGGCGATATCCGCCGTCGTGAGGTTCGCGAACCCTTTTGCACAGAGTGCCCGGTAGGTGGCTTCCATGATCTCCTCGTGTACTTCCGGCCGGGAGGATGGCGAGGAGGGCACTGACTGACTGGTCAGTCAGCCACCGACTAAGACGTGTCGGTCCACTCCTCAGCCCCCGCCTCTTGAGGCCCCTACTGGTCGGCGGAATCGATCCGATCGGCACAAGCGAAGCCAGCCACGACTCCCCCGTTCAGCGACCGTTCCGGGTACTGGGCACGCGAGGCCATCCCAGCATAGTAGAGCCCCTCTGCGACCGGCCCCTCAAGATGATACGGGATCACCGTATCAAGATATCCGCGCTCGTAAATGGGTGCTGCACGGGGAGCCCGAGCCACTCGGAACCTCGTGACCTCCTTCGGATCGAACTCGGGGAACATCTCCTTCACGTGTCCCAGCCACCGGTCCTTCAACGTCGCATCGTCGGCCTGCCAATTGTCTTCATCTGGTGACTGGACGTAGCTGGCCAAATAGAGGAGGTGATCGCCACCGTAGCGCTCCGGCGGGACGAAGTTGGTGTGCTCAATGAGCGCGCCGAACGGCGCCTCGTGGGCGATATTGAGCCAATACGTGTCCGTGAGCGGCTCCTCCATCCAGACCGTCGCACAGACCGCCCCCTGAAAATCGATCTCGCAGGTGTAGCCGGTTAGTTCCTCCAGAACGTTCGGCATCGTGGCGACGACCACGTCATCAGCGGTGTACCTCATAGTGCCGTTTCGGGCCCGCGAGACCTGGGACGCGTTGCCTCCGTCCGCTGCCCTTCCCTCAGAGACGTCGGGTTCGTCGCCGGGGTCGTGGTCCACCGTAATCGAGTCGACGCTTCCCCCTTCGATGGTCACTCCAGTTACGCGTGCGTGCGTCTCGATTCGCTCCCTTCCGACCGCCTCGACGAGAGCTTGGATGAGCGGCGCGAACCCACCTCGAGGATAGCCCAACTCCTCGCCGCGGAGCAGGTCCCGTTCCCCTCGAAACTTGATTCGTCCGAGTAACCAGGCCGCCGAGACGTCGTCTTTCCGATTCCCGAACTTCGCCCGTAACAGCGGTTCCCAGAACCCCTCGTATACCCTCCGTGTGGTATGCTCCAGCAGGAACTCCCGGACTGGGACGTCCTCGAACGCGGTCAGATCGTTATACGTATCGAACGACGGTATCCCGCTACGTATATCGATCTCCAGCAACAACAGTCCCAGTCTGAACTTATCGTAAAGGCTCAAATGGGGATACGCAAGGATCTCCCACGGCTTGTCCAGGGGGTGGACTACACCGTCGACGTAGTAGGCGTTCTTGCCGATTCGCCACTCGATCCGGTCGGCTAGGCCGAGTTCTCCGGCAAGCTCGACGATGGTCTCTTCCGTCTTCGAGAGATGATGATAGAACTGTTCCACGTCGTCCCCCGCGGTCTCGTAGGTCCGGGCCAGTCCCCCCAGCGCCTCGGGAGGCCCGGCTTCGAACAGTCTGATATCGTGACCCTGCTGACGTAGTCTGTAGGCGGCCGCAAGACCAGCGATCCCCCCGCCTACGACCGCTTTCATGGGGCCACCTGTGGGGGCGTTGGCTAAGTCGCTTGCGAAACGGCCGACCGGTAGTTCCGCGCCCCTGGAAAGCATGAAATCTAACTGACGGCCGGCCAAAGGGGTGGACATGGTTTCGGAGGGCATCGCGGTCGATGTCGAACTCGAGGTGGAAGTGGACGACGACGAGTTGGAACTCGAGGCCGGCGATGTCTCGGAAGCGGAGGCCGAGTTCGAGCACAAAGGCGTCGAGATCGAGATCCAGGTATCGGTTGACCGTGAGTCGGAGGACGTCGATACTGGTGCAAGCCAACCGGACAGAGACAATAATCCCGAGGACGCCACCGAGTGAGGCTCTCTCCTGTCTCGTCGAGTTCTGGGCGATTCAAGAACGGGTGTCTTAACTCCGGCCGGTCCCTACGCGAACGCATGGCGGAACCGCGGGTCCCTGGCGGACGTGGCGAGGCCTTCGAACTCCCGTGTGGGGAGACGGCGTACGTTCGTGATTTTGACATGGGGATGCGCGAGTTCGAGTGTGACTGTGGCGGTACACACGGGGTGGTCACGGACGTTCATCCACCGAGTCGGTTCCTCCCGGAGTTCCTCGTCGAGATACTCAAGGAAGCCATCGCGACGACCAGCGAGGAGATGCCCGAGTTCGGCAGTCCACATTTGATGGGGATGGTCCTGGAGGAGTTCCCTGACCGCGTGGTTGCACAGGACGTGAGCGAGGACCAAGATGTCGGCTATGCGCTCCTCTGGATAACCGAGTTCGAGTCCCGGCGACTTCACGAAATCATCGTCGAGATTACCGTGGAGTTGATGGAACACGCCGTGAGCCACAGTGAAGATTCCTCCGCAATTACTGCCTTCGAGCAGCGGATGCTGGAGTTCGACGTGCAGGAGTTTGTCGACCAGTACCGTGCAGAGCGGGATCTCGAGGCGGACGACGTCTTCGTCAGTTGAACCATACCGACGCTCTCTGTCGCCTGTACTGCCGGCCCAATGTCCGCTTGCAACGTCAGCCTGCGTGTTGACGCACTCGTATCGTCACGCGACTGGCCCGTCCCATCGGCATCAGCCGTCAGAGGATCGTTGGCTCGTTCTCGTGGGCGGTGATCACCCTGAGTTCGCCAGTACTCACGTCAAACTCCACGGTGCGCCCATGGCTGCCACCCACAGCTTCCGCCCGTATCGGGACATCAAGTCCCTCCAATTCGGCACGTGCTACCTCGACGTTGTGTGTTCCGACACCCTTGGCCAGATCCTGCAGGTCAAAAATCTCCCCTCCGCCGACCAGCCAAGCTTCGACGTTGCCGTACGTCGCCCCCTTCGAGACCATCTCCCGGAGCATCGTCTCGACTGCACTGTCGACGTATTTCCCGTCCGGCCCTTCGGCGTCGTCGCCCTGTTTGGGGAGCAACGTGTGGGCCAACCCGCCGACGCCGTTGTCGGCGTCATAGAGTGCGACACCGACGCACGCGCCCAACCCGTAAGCGATCAAGGTCTCGTCGCCGTCGGCGACACGATACTCCGATACACCGACTAACACGCGGTCCAGGTCCGGTTCCGCGGGTTCGCTCTTGAACGTCTTCATGTCCGGTCGACCTCCTGGAGTTCGCTCGGCTCGGACTCGATTTCCTCGAATGCGAACTCCGCACCAGTCGGAACCTCCGCGGGATCCTCGACATCGATCGTCGCCAACGCGTTTTCGAGGTCCCTCGCGTCGGGGATAGCGTACATCTCCACGTCGAACGCGCTATCAAGGGCGTCGATACGCGTGTCGAATACGAACGCGAACTTCTGGCGTTCGCTCAACCCGACTATCAACGGGTCGATCACTGCTGCACCCATATCGTGAGTGTAGGCGGGTGTGGAGTGGTCGATCGCAGTCCCGAGCATGTTGGCCCACCCGTCGAGCATCCCGCTGGCCATTATGTTCGAGAGTTCCTGTAGCGCGTCGCGGCCGAACTCGTCGAGCGCGGCAGCCTGCTCGCCGATAGCCGCTTCCACCAAGGCCCGGGCGGAAGGTTCGTCGTATAGGAAGAGGAGGTAGCCACCGAGCGTCCCATCGAAACTGAACGCCACACTGACGAGCGGTTCATTGGACACGCTTTCCGGGATGGCATCCAGTGCGATGAAGTTGATCCGACGAAGATCAACCGTCGCGTCCATCCCACTGGTCTGGCGCAGGCTATCCGCAATCTTGTCGGCGCCGCGCTGGGCCATGCGGTCAAACGCGGCCAGTTTCCGATGTTCGATCCCGTCACCGGCCCCGTGTCGGTTCAACAACTGCGCCATGGTCTCGTGGGCAGGGATCAGGTAGTGTTCGAAGTCGATCTCTCCCCCAACCGCCTCAATCCGGCTCCGGAACACGAGCGCAAGGTCGTCGTGGGCTGCTTCCATGTCCACCGGATCGAAGAAATCGTCCGGTTCGTCGCCGGCCACGAATTCCGGCGCCTCGATATCGATACTCGTGTCGAGCACGTTCGCCCACCCGTCCACGAATCCATTGTTCATCGTTTGGCTCACTTCGACGATCGCGCTCCGCGTCAGACCGGTCGCGGTGCCGCCGCCGGACGCCGAACCTTCCTCCACATCGGACATGAGCGTCTGGACCACCTCGAGCGCCCCTTCTTCTTCGAACAGAACGGCAGCGGTTCCGTCGAGGCCACCGCTCAATCCGACTCTGACGCCGATTTTCCGACCTCCCTCTCCCAGCTCCGACCGGAGCGCCGAGCGACTCGTGAAATGCAGCCGGGTGACACCAACCCGGGTACCGATGCCGGTCATCCCCGTCAATCGACGAGCCGCCAATCCGGCTCCTTCTCGAGCCATCTCGTAGAACGTACCGAGCGAGTCAACGTGGAGCCGCATCAGGCCACCTCCTCCAGTTCGATACGACTGAGCATCCGAATAAACGTCGCGTTCCCCGGGAACAGGTAAACGTCAGCCGCGACGTCCTCCTCCGGAAGCCGAACGGTCGAGGCGAGGTACAGTCCGATCCCGTCCTCGCTGGCCACTGTACGTCTGACGACGTCCGCTTCGTTGTCGCTTGAGAGTTTTGGCGTTCCGACATCGATCTCCCTCTCGACGATGTCCGCTAACGCATCCATGAAGCCGTAAGCCATCATTCCTCCGAGTTCCTTGACCGCATCGTGCGCCAGCTCATTCGGCGTAGCATCGAGGTTCTCGACAGTGTTTGAGAGCATGAACGTCGCGGCTCGATTGGCGCTCTCCAGACTGAACAGCACGAGCACATAGCCGTGGGGAGGACCCCGCAGACGGACCCGAACCGCGACCCGATGGTCGTCACTAAACGCCACCGTCACTGCACCCTGGTCCACATAGCCCGTGGCGACCCGTCCCGCCTCGACTTCGACGTTCTTACCCCCGAGATGACCCAGCCTGTCCGCGACGCCGTCGATTCCCGCGGCGCCCAGGTGATTCGCAATCCCCAGCCTATCGAGCCTGACGGCAAGGTCCCCGTTCCTGGGTTCAGTGTTCGAATCGTGGCCCCGTCTACCGTTGTCAATGTCGTGTTCGCTCATAGTGTAGTGGGATCAATGACGTTGACGAGCGTTCCATCCCCTCGAGCGGTTGCGCCGCCGATACCGGGAACGCCGCCGAGAACCGTCTCGTACGGCTTGAGGATCACTTCGCGGGTCTCGAGAACGGTGTCACATAGAATCCCCAGGTCCCGTGTCTCCGGTTTGAGTTGGACGACGACTCCCTCAGCCTCCCGATCCGACTGTGTGTGGAAGGCGTCGGTCAGTCGAACAAGCGGAACCTCGGTCGCTGGCTCATCGGAGGCCCCGCTCTCCGTTTCGGAGCCGTCGGATTCGGGCGGTCCTTTTTCAGCCTGGAGGTTCTGTCCGCGATCCTCGCTCGATGACCCGGTCTCGATTGGATCATGTAGCGTGACGCCGTCCGGGAGGCTCTCGCCGATGCCTCCTTGGAGGGGAGTCAATTGGACGTACTCTTCCCCGTCGGAGGTCTGAACGCTGGCTGGCTCGCCAATCGCATCGATCGCACTAACAGGGATGCCGAACTTCTCCTTCCCGGACTCCACAAAGAGGACTTCGGCGACGGCGATGGAGACGGGCAAGCGAAGGCGAATCGTCGTTCCCTCACCCGCTCCGCTGTCGATTTCGACCGACCCGTTCAGCTCCGCCGTCGTCCGCTTGACAACGTCGAGTCCGACCCCTCGCCCGCTCGCCTCGCTGACTTCCGAGGAGGTGGTGAATCCCGGACGGAAAACGAGGTCCTGGGCGGATGCGATGGACAGTTCGTCCGCCTCTTCCTCGGTGATGAGTCCCTGTTCGACGGCGGCAGCCGCGATCCTATCGGCGTCGAGTCCCCGTCCGTCATCCGTAATCTCGATCGTTACACGGTCCCGATCCCGCTGGGCACGGAGTTCTACCCTTCCTTCCGGCGGTTTTCCGGCTGCCTCTCGCTCCTCGGGCGGCTCGATACCGTGGGCTACGGCGTTCCGTACCAGGTGTGCCAGCGGATTTCCGAGCCGTTCGACAACACCCCGGTCGAGGGCGATGTTCGTGCCGGTCAATTCGAACGTCACTTCCTTATCCTCGGTGCGCGCGGTGCGACGCGCGACCCGCGGGAGGCGATCCGCCACGCTGGACAACGGTGTCAGTCGGACCTCCCGGACGCTTCGTTTGAGGTCAGCGGTCACCCCGCGGATCTCCGACATCACCTCCTCAGGTGAGGGGCTATCTTCCCCATCGTCCGTAAGCGCCCGTTCGAGGCGACGCTGGCCCCTCGCCAACCGTTCGACGCCGTCCAACAACGCGTCTGCCGTCTCGGCATCGACGGTGACGGACCCGACACGCTGGTCTTGTGCCCGGTCGTCGGAGCCGGGGTCATAGGTGTCCTGAATCCACTCCGGGTCCAAGCTACTGTCCTCGATCATCGCAGCCGTGTGTAGGCTCTCGACCTCCTCCTCGAGCTCGATTCCTTCTTCCTCGTCGAAGAGGTCACCAAACCGGGACTCGAATCCTTCGAGTTCGGAATCCAGGTCGAACTCATCCTCGAGACCTGTACTCCGCTCTTCAAGATCCAGATCGATCCCGGAGAGCGTGGAGTCCTCGAGGGATGATGACGCCTCTGGTGAGGTGTTGGCCTGTATCTCCTCTTCTGGGTCCCCGGCTGAGGAGTCCTCGACTTCTAATGTCGGCTCGGTATCACTTTCATCCTCGTCGGGCAGAGAGATGTCATCGAGTTCGGGGGGCATCGGCTCCTCAGTCTCGCCCGGGACAGCCGAATCGGGTGCTTCTCCGAACGGGTCGGATGATGCACCGACGACGGGGTCACTCTCTGCACCGTCAGATACCCCCTCGGCACCCGACGTCGCTGGTGGACTAGTATCTCCTTCGGTTCCGTCTGGCTGTGCCGTGTTCTCCGGGGTGGACCCTGCCGTCGACCCGGCTCTGGACGACTCCGCGGGTGGCGGGCCCTCGGGCGATACGGTGTCGTCGCTCAGATCCGCGTCCTCGGAGTCGGCTTGGCGGGCTGGGGTCGGCGTCTTTGCTTCCCCCTCTACTGGACTTCCCGAGTCGAGATCGGGTTGGTCTCCCCCTTCGGTCAGCTGCCGTTCTGGGTCCAGCTCCGCCGGGTCGGCTTCGATCAGGTCATGGATCGTCAGATCGTCGTCCTCGTCGAACTCGCCGAAGTCCGCAGCTTCGATATCCGACTGGAGGTCATCGAGGTCGTCATCTGGACTCACCTCGTCTTTGACGTCATCGAACACGTCGGGACCGTCAGCCGACGCCGACCGCTCCGGGACCACCGACCCCGCGTCTTCGGTTTCTGAGGATACTTTGCCGGCGGGCTCGACATCGAGTAACTCCCGAATCGTCAGATCGTCGTCCTCGTCGAACTCGCCGAAGTCCGCAGCTTCGATTTCCGCCTGGAGCTCGCTAATATCCTCGTCAGGGTCGACCTCTTCACGAAGTTCCGCGAACGTCGGCGGTTCGTCGATGGTACCCGAGTCACCGCCAGCCGCCTGACCCTCAGGTTCCGGGTCGTCCCCCGGCGGGTCCGGCGCCTGGGCAGTCTCTGCACCCTCGGTCGGGGCGACGGTATCAGCGGGGTCACTCGCGGCGGTCTCGCGGCCTCCCACCGCGCCTTTGTCTCCGCCCTCTTGATCCCGATCGGCGAAGGTCCCCCATGCGTCCACGTTCTCGTCCTCGTCGATATCGATCTCCGCAGCCAGCGAATCGAGATCGTCGAACTCGCTGGCCCGTTCCAGGGCCTCTTCGGCCGTCAGAGTCGGGTCTGGATCGCCCGATCCACCATCGACTGGCCCCGTCGGTGGCCTCTCATCGGCGTCGCCCGTGTCGTCAGCGCCGACTTCATCCTCGGCAGCCGACCCTTCCGGATTCGTCCCTGCCCCGTCGGTATCCAACTGGGTTCGAAGTGCCGTCACCCGCTCGGTGTGGTCGACGGGGGGATCGTCCCCGGTGGCGGCCGCGGCCACCAGGGCGTCTAGGTCGTCGACCGCAGCAAGTGCCTGATCGAGTGCTTCATCCACAGTAGCGAGTTTGTCCTGACGGATCCCATCCAGAACGTCCTCGACCGCGTGTGCCAGTTCCTGCCCCGGTTCCAGGCCTACCATCCCACAGTTGCCTTTCAGACTGTGCGCCGCCCGGAACGCCTCGTCGACGGTTTCTCCCGTTATCTCCGATTCGAGTTCGAGGAGGCACCGGGTCAGGGTCCGAATATCGTCTTCGGCCTCGCGGACGAATTCATCCGACGGCTGGTTCATCTTTCCCCCCGTCTCCGATCCGGTCTTCATACCCAATCGTTTCCTCGTTCTCCGGCGGTGCGCGCCGAACACCTCCAGCGTACATGTCGGTCACCCTACAATACTGTTGATCGCGTTCGAGATGTCGGTGGTGTCAAAGGGTTTCGTGACGTAGCCGTCAGCCCCGGCACGGGCGGCAAGTTTCATCTTTTCCCGCTGTCCGACGCTCGTACACATGACCACGCGTGCGTCAGGGTCGAGCTGTTTGATCGCTGCCGTCGCCTTTACCCCGTTCGCCTTTCGCATTACGATATCCATCAGGATCACGTCGATCTCCTCGGCGTGTTCCTTGTACTCCTGTACTGCCCAAGCACCGTTGGAGGCTTCGGCAACGATCTCGTAGTCGTCTTCGTCGAGAACCGTTTTGAGTCGACTCCGCATGTAGTCGGAGTCGTCGACGATCATGATGCCCAGTGTCATTGCTTGTCGCCCGGTTGTCCCATACTAGACTTAATCACAATATAAATCCTCTCCTTATTCAAAGTCTGTTTTCCCGGATTCAATCTGTTCGGTCAACGTAGTCACGGACCGCTCCGACGAGCCGCCCCGCATCGATAACGGGGACGGGCGATCCCTCCTTCTCGGTCTCCGAATCGAGTACAGCTTTCCACAACCAGGTGTCCGAATCGTCGGGTCCCGCACCCGCGTCCTGGTTGCCAGTCGCGTTACCGGACCCGATCGACGGGGCAGAGATCAGGCCCTGGTCAGTCTCGCCCGGCTGTCGGATACTGTCGACGTGCGTGCTCTCCAGCCCTTCAGTGTCTTCGACGAACAGACCTATGCCCTCGCCGTCTTCCAATAGATCGAGACACACCAGTCGTCCCTCGATCGATGTCTCTTCGCCCCCGATATCGGCTTCGGGCCGGAGGTCCAACACGACCGAGACTGAGCCCTCCACGGAGGTCACTCCACGGACGATCGCCGGGGTCCTCGGAACCCGAGTGACGTCAGGCTCGGACAGGGGCGCCACCCGGTCCACCAGTCCGAGTTCCAGTGCACAACGCTCGTTCCCGATTCGACAGAACAGGAACTCGACGTGGTCGATCCCCGGTCCGCCTCGGGCGGTGGGGCTGTCCGTCTCGCCCCCACTCATCGGTTTACCTCCTTTGAGACGAGACGGACGCGAGATCTGAACATGGTGTCACCTCCCGGTTCGTTCCCCACCGTCGGTCTGGGTTTCGACGTCGTGTGCGGCCCCGTCCGCTCCTGCGTCGATCTCGGGCCCATCATCGTCGGACCCGGATGGCGTGTTCGTCGAGGGAGTCGTCTCTCCTACGTCCTCGGTCGAGGCTTGCAGATCACGAAGGCTTTCACTGAGACGCCCGGCTTGCTTTGCGAGGTCACTCATACTCTCGGAGACCTGCGCGAGGGCAACCGTCTGTGCCTCGGCTGCCTGCGCAACCGTTTCGGATTCGGCGGTCGTTTCTTCGCTGATCTGTGTCGCGTCCTCGACCATTTCGACGACATCTTCCGTCGATTCGGCTTGCCGCTCGGTCGCCTCGCTGATGTCCTGGATCCCGGCGTCGGTTTCCTGCGTGTATTCGGCGATCTCGTCGAGCGCCTCCGCAGCATTCTCTACCGAGTCAGTGTGGCGGGCGATCTGTTCGCTCGTCGTCTTCACCTCTTCTGCTGCCCGTCCAGTCTGCTCCTGGATCTGCTCCAGGCGTTCCTCGATGTTGCCGGCTGCCTCCTTGGTCCCCTCGGCGAGTTCCTTGATTTCGTTGGCGACGACAGCAAAGCCCTCTCCCGATTCGGCGGCACGTGACGCCTCGATGTTCGCGTTGAGGGCGAGCATGTTCGTCTGCTCGGCAATTTCGGAAATGAAGTCGATGAGTTCGTCGATCCGACCGACTTGCTCTTCCAGCCGTTCGATCTCAGCGACCGTCTCGGCGGACTCCCGCTCGATTTGTTCCATCCCGTCGATGGCGGCACGTGCCGCCTCCCGGCCTTTACGGCCCGTTTCAGCGGTACGCTCGGACAAGTCGGCGACTTCCGCTGACGAGTCCGCGACCTCGCCGATCGTCGTCGACAGATCGTCCATCTCGTCCGCCACCATTCGGAGGCTCTCGTTCTGATCGTCGGTTCTGTCAGCGATCTCGCGGAGCGAGTCCGCGATTCGCTCGCTCTCATGCCGGACTTCGTCCGCACTGGCGGTCACCTCGCGGCTGTATGTGGCGACCTCGTCAGCGAATGGTTTGATCTCGGCGACGGTGGCTTCGAGTTCGTCCATCATCTCATTGAAGTCCACCGCTATCTCTGCCAGCGACTCATTGTCCGCTTCGGTCGGCATTCGTTCGGTCAGATTGCCCTCGGCACACGCGTCAATGACGGCACAGTATTCCCGGGCAGACTGTTGGATTTCTTGTTGCAGCCGCTTTATTTCCTCCCCAGCACGGTGGCGCTCTTCGGTAGCCTCCCGCAACCGGTCTCTTGTCTTCCCCAACCCGCGGTGTGCATCCCCTAGCTCGTCTTCCTTTTCAGTATCGAGGTCGAGATCGAACTCGCCCTCCGCGAGTCTCTCGGTCTGTTCCGCCAGGTCCTGGAGGTCTGAGGCTCGTGTTGCCACGAGCGCGGTCCCGAGGGCCGTTGTCACGCCGATGCTGCCCAGAGTCAATGCGATCCCTACGCCGGAAAGTTGCGCTCCGGCCGGCAGTTGTAGCGTCGCCGCGATGGCTAGACCACTAACGGCCGCAGCCAGTACCAACAAGGCCAGCCCGAACCGCAGAGGGTAGCTACGTCGAACAGTCCCCGGAACCACCGTTCGATGCCCGGTCATTGATTCTCGATATCGATGGCTACAATATAAATGTTCTCACAGTTGAATCAACAGCGAGAACGGTATTGTTACCGAGAAAAGACTCGAAATCCAACCCCTGCTCGCATTCACGGCCCGCCTTCGAGTTGCCCCCTCCTCACAGACCGTTGGCTTGCCTGTCGGCGGTCCGTGGGTGGCACTCCTATCCGAGCAACCGCCCGTGTTCGATCTTCATGCACCTATCTTGGGTCGTAAGGAGCCCGGCGTCCTCCGCGGTTTTTAGCGATTCATCGTCGGTAATCCCCAATTGGAGCCAGATCCCCCGGACGTCATGACGCTCGTTTCGTCGAGCGATCACCTGGTCCACGATGTCCTCGACTTCCTCGCTGGGGCGAAACACGTCGACGAGTTCGATCCGCTCCGGGACCTCCTCGAGCGAGTCATACGACCGCTCTCCCAGGACTCTGTCCGCGAACGGGTTCACCGGGATCACACCGTAGCCGTGGTCCTGCAGATATGCCGGGACGTCGTGAGCCGCCTTTCCTGGAGTTGTTGAACACCCAATCACCGCAACCGGGGACATCGAAAGCAACTCCCGGAGGCCGGAGTCCTCAGTTACTGGCATACGTGCGTCTAACACGGAGTTGGCGCATAACGGTTCGCCCGAGCTGAGGCCACGGATCACTCCCGGAGGGCCGCCACCAGCGCGACGGCTCCGATAAGCAGAAACACGAGTGCAACGATCGGTTGGCCGCCGGTCGCGGCTTGGTAGATGCCCAAACTGATCGTGACGCCGACGGCACCGACCACAATTCCTGCCACCGTGTGAACCGTTTCGATCCGTTTTGCCTCTGTCTCGCGTCCGAGCTGTTCGCCGATCCCGATCGCGTGCTCGCCGATATCCCAAGTCAGGACCACGCCGACACCAGCCGTAAGCAGAGCCGCCGGGCCTCCGCCGGCAAACCCGCCGAACAGCATCCCCAGCCCTAACACTCCCGTTGCCCCGAGAAGGAGTCCCCGTTCCCCACGGACCATTGCGGCCGCAGCGAGTATGATCCCCAGTCCGGCGATCGCGGCAGCACTTGTTGAGACGGTCGCCAGGGCCGCCGTGGCGACTGCTGCCGCCGTCAGGGACCCGACTGCCCCGGTTTTACTGGGCTTTCGTGTTATCTCCATGCTCCGACCACTCCGCGCGGGTCGTGATCCTCAGTCGTCGGCTCGGTTACGGCCGTACTCATCCCGTCCACCGTGCTGCGGCACGTTGTAGGTCGCTGCCTAGGGGTTCTTGCCCCCAGTCAACAACGCGAATCCCTGCCTCTCGAAGCCGGGACAGACGGTTCGTCCGTTCGACCTTCGCTAGAGTGTGACCGGGGGTGTCATCGAGCGTCGGGTCTGGACTGATGACAGTTACGAGATGGCCATACGCGTCCAAGCGCCGCGCGACCGTCACGACGTAGTCGTCCGCCACCGGTGAGAAGAGAATCAGCTGAGCATCCGCCGGGAGACGCCGTCGGAATCGGGAAAGCCAGAGGGCAGGAAAGAATCTGCCTCCGCTCGGCGTCGCGGACAGCGCGGGATGGTCGGTGAGAACCCGTCTGACCCTAACCCGGTGCTCGCTTCCCGTGCCAGGGGGAACCCAACACTCCTCCGGGGCAAACGCGGCGAGTCCAACCCGGTCCCCGGTCTCCGAGAGCGCAGTGAACGCCTCGGTTGCGGCGTCGACACTCCGTTCGACGGCGTTTCGTTTCTCGGGGGCCGGGGCCAGGTAGGCCGTTTCCCGGGCGTCGACAAGCAGAACGACGGTGGCGGCTCGCTCCTCGCGAAACTCCAGGGTCGAAAGCTCCCCAGTACGGGCTAATCGCGCCCAGTTGATCCGCTTGACGGGGTCGCCGTGCCGGTACTCCCGGGTCGAGTGGAATTCGATCCCCGCCCCTCCTACGTCGGTCGCCACGCGGCCCGCGTACCGGGTCGTCAATCCACGCAGGGGTAGCGAGGCGGTCGCCTCCAGTTCCGGCTCACACCGAAGCGTCGTGGGGATTTCGAACTCGGCTTCCCGTTCCCGCGAGCCGCTTGCGTTCCGCGAGAGGACCTGGACCGGCTCCCATTCATGTTCTCCCCGGATGGCGGTAACGGTGTACCTGAGGGTCGCGGTCTTCTCAGACCGGAGTGCGGTCCCGATCCGCGCCGGACCCTCGGCACTCAGTGCGGGTGGAACCCCATCCACGACTCGGAGGTCTGGAACGAGCCCGTCACCGGCGTTCCGAATTCGGAGTGTAACGTCGACTTCGTCTCCCGGGTCAGCGGTCTCGCTTGACAGTTCGCGCGTGAGCTCCAGTTTTGGCTCCGGCGCTCGATCCCCTTTGGCGTATGCAGCATACGCCACCCCGACTGCGCCTACGAGTAGCAGCGGCGGATGTCGGAAGATGATTCCCAGGCCAACCGGCAGGGTCGCTAGGGCGGCGATACCGGTCCAGCGGGCTGTCGGTACTTCGCCCTCGGGCATGAGTTGACGAACCACAGTGGGCCCTGAAGGCGAACTCATTGTCCGACACCCGCCGTCTCGGCCTCGCGGTCGACGGGCTGTGATTCCTCCGTTCTCCTGGTTTTGCCGTCGGAACCACCGGACGTCGACCCCGCAGCCGTGCCGGGCCTTCGGGTTTCAGGACCTGTCCCACGTCCGGCCCCGTCCTGGGCGGCAGCGATGGCGTCGATCGTCCGGTGAGAGGCGTACTGAAACTCCGCGTCCCGTCCGAGTAGTCCGCGGAGGCGAACGATAGGAGGTGGCGAGGTCTGTTCTCCCAGAAACCATGCCGCGACCGGGTCATCGGTCCAAGTACCGTCGGCTATCGCTGTCTCCGCCTCCCCTTCGCTCCCGTAGTCCCCACGCGCCAACAGAGTCGTTTTGGCCACCCGGATAAGTCGTGTATGAAACTCCCGACGTCTTTCGATGCGGATCCGGGAAAGCCCCCGCAAGTCGCCGATCAAGTCATCGATGTCATCTCCAGGCGCCGGCATCGATTCGCGGCTTTCGACGTCAGGAGTCTCGCGGTAGCGAAACGTGGCCTTCCGAGCCTCGTTCGCGTATTTTATCCCTTGAACGATCGCGAGGACACCGATCAGCGTGACGATGACGTAGTCCAGATCAAGGAGTCCGGCGATCCCCCGCTGGACGATGACCGCTAGCCCGAACAGCACTCCGATCAGTCCCACGATTGCGCTCGTTCTCATGAACCCTCCCCCCGGTGTGTATCGGGGTTGAGCGGTGCTGGGGGGTCCTCGGCGATCGATCGACCTTCGGTGGGGTCGGCGTATTCGGATTCGATCCGGCGAAGCGCAGCGACGGCGCGCCGTTCCCGGTCGGTCGTCGGCTCGGCCTCTCCGTATCTCACCTCCTCGAACAGTCGGGTGAGCTCCTCGACGTCCTGGCGGTCCATCCCAGCGTCTACCGCTGCGGCCGCGAACTCCGCGGGAGTGCTCGACTCCGGGCGTTCCACAGACAGATGCGCAGTCATGTCTTGCCAGGCCTGGTACACCGCGTTCTCGACGTCGGCATCGGCTTCTATCTGGTCCGCTGCGAGTCCTGCTCGCGCGCCGACGGCAGCCATCCGTTCGGGACGGCTAGGCTCCGGCGGCTCCTCGGCGATTTCAGCATCGTCGTCGTCGGTCGAAATGAACAGCAGTGCGACGCTCCCGATGATCGCCACCACAATCAGTATCCCCAGAACTGTCGAGGGGGTAGACAGCGTTTCGCCAGCCTGTCCAAGTCCGGCCGAACCCCCACCTGATGGGAGTATCGAGCTGTTGTTCTGGGCCTGTTCCTGGAACCCCAACGCGAACTCGACGGCCTGCTCGCTCCGTCGAGCCTGTCCGCAGGCGCTGAGCGCATAATATAACACGGCGAAGGGGAAGGTCAGTGAGAGGGTGAACATCCCGCTCAGTAGCCCCGAGCCGGTGGTCCGGTAAATGAACAGGAAGAACAAGAAGACGATACCAAGCAGGGCCAGCTGGACGTCCAACCGCGTGAGGAACTTCACACAGACGTTGAGTTCGAGTTCGGCTGCCGCCGCGGATCGGTCGCTGAGGTCGACCGCTCCGTCTTCGTCGGCCCCGACGCCTGACGATCCCTCCTGACTTCCTGCGCCGACACCATCGCTTGCAGACGCCGAACTGGCCGAGTCCAGCGTGGCAGCTGAGACACCAAGCGCGAGCACCGCCAGAAACGCGAGGGCAAGTGTCAGGGCGGTCCGTCTGTCTACCACGGTCACCCTAAACCGAAGCCGTGTTTCAACCTTTCGACGGTCCGACTCTTCCGGCCGATCCTGAGCCTTGACGCGATCGGTCAGACTCGATCGGCCCGAACCACAGTAACCGGAACTGGCGACCGCCCGATGAGGCCCTTCGCCACGCTACCTAAGACCCGTTCGTACCGGTCCGAAAGGCCCCTGTGTCCGACCACCACGCCGTCAAACCTCCCTTCGACGGCAAATTCCGCGATCACCTCGGTCGGATCGCCATACAGGAGCTCTCCCCCTTCTAGCATGACGTCTCGGTCGGTCAACGAGTCTTCCGCTTCAGCGAGGACTGTTCGGCCCCGCTCCTCAGCCTGTTCCACACTTTGAATCAGTTCCTCTGACCCGGCCGAGGGATCCGCGTCCTCATAGACGTCCGGATTCACGGCATGCACGAGGGTGAGTGACCCGTTGGTGGCCGCGGCGAGCTCACATGCATGTTCGAGTGCCTCTCCGCTCGCCTCCGAGCCGTCGACAGCTACGAGCAGGTCCATACTCTCGAGTATTTACTCGAGATGGATTGATGCTTGTGTTTCCGGTTCCACCGTACCTCGTGCCACGCGGTCCCGATACAGCCCGTTCCAGATTTACCTAATTCCGTTCTCGACGTAACGATTTTACGTATGCGTTTCTTGGTATGAAATAACACACCATGGAAAGCCCCACGTTTGGGAGGGCCCGAGCACCACCTCGGAGGAACTCGGGATGAGATGCGTCGAATGTGGACAGACGAGCGACTGGTTAGATGACGGGGGCGAATGGGATAGGATCCATGACGGCACGACACCCCCATCGCCATTGTTGGTTTGTGAAAAGTGCGGGAACCGACAACGTGCCCGGTGATAGGTCCCGAATCGTTCGTGAGGTTCCGTCTTATCGGACAGTCGAGGGTACCGGCCAGCCCGGGCCACGCAGCGGCTTCGAATCCGAACTCATTCAGGTCCTCGTGTCCTGGCCCGCCTCATGTACAAAGCCGGTCTCGTTGGCTGTGGGGTCATCGGAACGCGCTTTGGAGACGCCATTAGCGCACACGATGAACTGATCCTCGAAGCC
The DNA here is from genome assembly GCA_964502585.1 of uncultured Candidatus Halobonum sp. Lineage (GTDB taxonomy): Archaea > Halobacteriota > Halobacteria > Halobacteriales > Haloferacaceae > CAZCXJ01. The sequence continues at coordinate 152,677 of CAZCXJ010000001.1, read as the reverse complement.
GCCTGTGACGTCGACTCCCAGCGTGTCGGAAGTTTCGCTACGGAGTACGGCGCCACCGCCTACACCGACTACGAGCGGATGCTCGCCGCGGCGGACCTCGATTTCGTTCATGTCGGCGTCCCTCCGGCCCTTCATCCGGAAGTCGTCACTGCCGCGCTTGACAACGACCGGCACCTCATTTGCGAAAAGCCGCTCGCCCCGAACGCGGATGACGGGGCTGTGATGGTCGACCGGGCCTCGGAAAGCGACCAGGTCACGGCGGTCAACCTTCCGTTTCGTTACACGCCGGGGTTTCGGGACCTCGTCCACCGGGTCGCCGCCGGCAAGATCGGCGAGCCAAAGCGTATCGAACTCCGGTTTCGCTTTCCCCGGTGGCCTCGGTCTTGGCAGGACGTCTCCTGGTTGGAGAGTCGGGATCAAGGGGGCCCCCTTCGGGAGGTCGGCACACACTTCTTGTTCGGCGTTCAGGAACTGTTCGGCCCGGTCGAACGGGTCTCCGCCACGGTCAAATATCGGGCTCCCGACAAGTACGAGACGTCCATCGTAGGAACGTTTAGCGTCGGAGGTATCGACGGGATTATCGATCTGTTGACCGATCACGAACAACCTGAAGAGAACCTCCTGACTGTGACAGGTACTGAGGGGTCGCTATCGCTGACGGATTGGCACCGGCTCGTCGCGGACGCGGGCACCACCACCGCTTCAGTTCTGACCGCGGACGACACGTCGACGACCCGGCTGCTTCTGGATGAGTTCGTTGATGAGCTCAATGGCAACGGAGGGGATCTCGTAGGATTTCACGAGGCGAATCAAGTCCAGCGAGCCATCGATGCCATCCTTGCATCAGAGGCTCCCGTTCGGTTGGACGATCCCGCCTAACCGTGGCCCTGCGTACCTCTCGGTTCAGTTCGCCAGCGCGCCAGACCACGCCCATAGAAGTGATAGTGATGTACTGAACTCCACGGCACAGACCGAGACCCGTTTTTTAGCGGACCCGAAACCACCCTCGTCCGGCCTAGATCGGATCCGGAGTAGAAGTCACTTCGGTGGGAGTGGCACATCCTGCCGATCGTTCCAACCGGTCGGGAAGCCGGGAGTTAGGGGTACCCAGTAAGGTGTTGACGGAGAATCAAGGGGAAACCCCCACCCTTCAGGCCGGGGGGGATGTCAACCGAGTGAACCAGGCTCAAACGGCACGGGTCTCGATGGTGTATCCGCCCGACTTCTCGACTGTAATGATGGCATCGAAAAGTTGCCGAAAGGCGGCCAGCCGTTGCTTGTCCAACGTGGTCGGGTCCAGGCGGTAGTGCGCGACGGTCCGAGACGACCGCACCCGCCCCGTCAAGACGTGGAGGAATTTGTAGACAGACTCCAAGCCGCTCGATTCGACGAGGGTCTCTAAGCCGCGGAAACACATCCCGCTTGACAGCCCACTTTCGGACCAGTCGGTCAGCACGTCGGTAATGGCGACTCCGAGGTTCCTCAGATCTGTCGCCTCAGGAAGGGTCTCGACGTGTACAGTCCCGACCGGGTCGATTGCCGCACCGACGGCTCCGCCACGGTGTTCGTCCCCCCGGAGAATAACTGTCGTGGCCTCTGGGGAAGCGCGCCCCCCACGCACCAACCTGTTCAGACGGGATTCGGAACGCGTGGCATCGAGACAATACAGCCACCGGTCATACGAAGAAAACCGGGGGTCAGCCCGTGTACAGCGCCCGTCGGTCGAGGAGGATCGTCGGTCGATAATGAGGACGTTCGAGGGCTCCCCGAGCGTCCTGATAAGCTCAGTGTCCGACCGGCGACCGCTCGTATCCTGATCGGCCATTGGAATCGTCTCTCACCTCTGAGTACTGCAATTTAAGAAAAACGGTCCGATACGCTGGTCCCACTGAGGGGTCGGGTGACGATTGACCCGGTCGGCCTCAAGTGCGAATGCCCTACTGTTATGCTTATCCATGCCGACTGCGTGAGTGAGATGCAGCCCGGCCCAATCCGCGACCGAACGGTAGACGATTACGCCGAGTTCATCGATGAGGAGCGGGAGACACGAATCGCCGACCTGGCGGCCGGGCGTGCCGATACGCGTGTCCTTCACCTGAACTCCGCGGCGACCGGAGGCGGCGTCGCCGAGTTGCTACGGTCGCTTGTCCCTCTCGCCACGGACGCCGGGGTCCCGAACGACTGGCATGTCATGTCCGGGCCGGACGCGTTTTTCGAGGTCACGAAGACGCTCCACAACGGGTTGCAGGGGGATCAGGTCAAGTTCACGGACGAAATGCGACGGGTCTATGAGTCGACGGTCCGGGACGAGGCCCTCGAACTGATGGCCGCGACGGATATCACGACGTATGACGTCTTGGTGGTCCACGATCCTCAACCGCTCGGGCTTGTTCCACATTTGCGTGATGAAGGCTTGGACGCAGCGGTCGTCTGGCGGTGTCATATCGACCTGACAGATCCTGCGCCGGGAGCCGTGGAGTTCCTCCGACCGGCGGTCGACACTGTCGACCACCTGGTAGTGAGTCGTCCGGGGTTCGGTGACGCGCTTGCCAAGACAGGGATTGCCCCGTCGCGACGGGTTATCCATCCTTCGATCGACCCCCTCACCGACAAGAACCGTCCGTTGTCTGCCGGTGAACGAGACACTGTCTCCCAGGAACTCTCAGAGGTTCCGCTTGACGAGGCACCCGTCGTCACACAAGTGTCCCGGTTCGACCCCTGGAAGGACCCGGAGGGTGTCGTTGAGGTCTACGAACGCGTCCGCAGAACGGTTCCGGATGTACATCTCGTCCTTGCAGGAGGGATGGCGGAGGACGATCCGGAGGCTGTGGAAGTGTACGAGACCGTCGTTGGTTCCGTGGGCGACGATCCTGCCGTTCACTTACTGCAGGATCTTTCCGACACAGCGGTGAACAGACTTCAGCGGGCATCGACGCTCGTCCTCCAGAAGTCGTTGCGAGAGGGGTTCGCACTCACCGTGTCCGAGGCACTGTGGAAAGAAACGCCAGTTGTCGGTGCCGACGTTGGGGGAATTCCGCTCCAGATTCAGGACGGAGTCAACGGGTTCCTGGTCGATCCGCACGACTACGAGGCGACGGCTGAAAAGGTCCAAACCCTCCTATCCGAACCTGAGCGGGCGAGGGACATGGGGTCCGCCGGACGGGAACATGTCCGCCAGCGGTTCCTGTTTCCGCGTCATCTCGTGGATTATCTCGAACTGTTCGAGACCGTTATGTAAGGCCCGCCCCCACCCCGACTTCCCACTGTCTGGTCGATTCGGTCCGACGGTCAATCCTCAATGTTCCGGCAAACCCCGGTCGTGACCACCCTGGTCTGGCGTCCTCCCCCGGATCACCCTGCGCTAGCGATGCGGGTAGCCGTCTCGGTGACGACTTCCGCGCCCAGTTCCAGCGAATCCTCATCGATATCAAAGTAGGCTGTGTGATGCCCAGCCGGGTTGGAGGCCCCGATACCGACGTACACTGCCTGGCCTCCAGTCTCTTGAACGCGTTGTATCAGATAAGATGCGTCCTCGCTGCCGCCGAACTGCTTCCTGTCGACCACCCGTCCGACTCCCTGTGTTTCCTCGGCAGCGGTCATCACATGGCCTGCTAACCCGGAGTCTCCAGTGAAAGAGGTCGTCTTCCCGTACAAACTTGTCTCCAAATCGACACCGTGCATACTGGCGGCCCCGTTCAGGATGCGTTCGGCTGCGGTCTGCATGTAATCGTTGAGGGACCCAGTCCTCCCTCGGACCTCGACTCGCATCTGCGCTTCCTCCGCGATGACGTTCTGAGCATTGTTCGACTCCACCTTTCCGACGTTCACTCTGGTAACGCCTTCCGCGTGTCTCGGAATCCCGTAGAGGTTTGTCACTGCCGTCGAAAGCGCTTGCAGCGCGTTTCGTCCCTCCTGGGGAGAGGCTCCTGCATGAGCGGGCTCCCCCACGAACCGGGCATCGAGTTTGGCGTTTGCCAATGGCCGGTCGTAGCTTGCGATCACGGTTCCTGTCGGCTCGTCCAACCCGAGATGAAGCGCTAGCAGGTACTCGACGTCATCGAGATGGTGTGTTCGGCTCATGGGAAAACCACCGCGTCCTCCCTCCTCAGCCGGCTGGAAGAACAGCTTGATCGTCCCGTCGAACCCCGTCGCTTCTAGCCGACGGGCTACGCCGACCCCGATCGCCGTGTGTCCATCATGGCCACAGGCGTGCATCTCGCCGGGATGACGGGAAGCAAACCCCTCGCGAGCCGGACGATGCTCGTCGTCGCTCGCTTCCTCCCGTTCCAGGGCATCCATGTCAACCCGGAGGCCGACGACGGGACCGTCCCCGAATCGTCTTCGCCCGACGAGTCCTGTCACGCCGTCCATCCGTTCGAGGTGCTCGGTCGGCGCCCCCTCCTCGCGGGCCCGCCGTTCCGCCGCCGCTATTTCGTCTGGGGACGGTACACCCAATCGCTCGTCTCGGTCGAGTGCGTCAGCCCCGAGATATGTGTCATACCCCAGCCGTTCCAGTTCAGCGGCAACCAATGCGGTCGTCCGGAACTCTTTCCATCCGGCTTCAGCGTGAGCGTGCAGGTCGCGTCTGAACTCCGTCAACGACTCCGGAACGCGAGTCATGTCCGACGCTCACGACCGGGCTAGTAAAAACACGTCTCACCTCCGCCCGATCTGACACCGAGGATTTGAGGTGCTACCGGAGCAGAAAGCCCCCGCCGAAAGGATCAGCTGGATCGATCGTGTACTGGCTCGTCCCTATAATGTGTGCTTCACCTTCGACTTCTGGGACGATGGCCTGTTCGCCATAGAACTCAGTCGTGTCGACGACCCGCCCGGTAAACTTCGACCCGATTACGCTCTCGACCGTGTATGAATCTCCGGGGTCCAAGTCTCCCCGCGCATGCCTGATTGCGAGGTGGCCACTCACTCCTGTCCCCGTCGGGCTTCGATCCACTTCGCCGTCGGCGAAGACACACACGTTCCGGAGGTCCCCTCCACTACGAGGGGCGCCTGTGAGTATTATTCCATACAGGAACCCGAGGTCCTGGTCCGTGGGATGTTCGATCGTCCTGCCAGCCTGGATTGCCTGCTTGACCTTCCGAGCAACTCGGATCATATCTCCAACGTTCTCGGGTTCGAGTTTGATGTCGAACTGGCGTGCCTCACAATATGCGTAGTAGGCCCCACCGAACGCCAGATCGTACGTGACCGACCCATGTCCCTCAACCGAGATACTGGCCCCTCTGTCGGCGACATATGCGGGCACGTTTTCAAACGACACACGACGGGGGCGTCCGGTTAAGGGCTCAGGGAATGCCGTTACGCGGCCGGCAGGGGTATCGAGCCGGATCGATGGAGCTTCGGGACCAACCTCCACTGCCCCGATTTCCGGCAAAACCACCCCGAGCGCGATCACACCGTGACCGCACATCGTGCTATATCCATCATTATGAGTGAACAGGACACCCACATCGCCATCCGCTGTCGGCGGTTCGGTCAGGATCGCCCCGTACATGTCCGTATGTCCGCGTGGCTCCCACATGAGTGCCGTCCGGAGTTGGTCGTGATTCTGACGGGCGAACCTCCGCTTTTCGATCATGGTCTCGCCCTTCAGCGGTGGAATCCCTCCGAGAACCACTCGGAGGGGTTCTCCCCCGGCATGCGATTCGACTGTCCGGATCTGTGGCCAATCGTCCGGCGGTTCCCAGTCCATGCGATATCAGGAATGACGATCGGTTAAACGGTTCTGCATTCACACCTAGGTCAGTATTCCTGCCAACGAGCACCCGACAGGCCTGCTGTAATCGGCCCATACGTCGATGGAATCCAGATGCCGATCGTTGCTCACCTCACCGGGCGTGATTAACAGGCTCATAATTAATGTCTGACGTGCGTCGTACGAGTGCATGGGCGAAGGAGTGGTTCCAACCTCGCAGTCGATCCTCGGGTCCTGTCCCAAATGCACGTCGACTATCCCGGGCACTGAACCGTTCGTGAGTTACCAGAAACCCGGTGACTGGCCGCGAATCGTTGCCGAGTGCCCGAATTGCTCCGCTGTGGTTCGCCCCGAATAACACACGTCCGATCCCCGAACGCGTGGCCGGACGCTCCTCAGTCATTCCCGGACAGAGGCGAGACGGCCATCGGTCGGCTGCGGCCGAGGTCGCCCCGTCGGCTGGGCTTTTCGCAGGGCAAGGACCCGGTGCGGCACAGCCCGATACTCACAGCAGATAGCCTTACACCTACACGGACCTAGGGAGGCCTTCCAGTCTCATTCTTCATCGAAAAACGGTTCCGCATCACCGTGAGTGAACATGGCCGCGACGTCGCCTTCCGGCCCGCGAAGCACCGTCCGGATCTCGCCGCCCACCCGTGCCGAGGTCTCCAGTTCGACAGCAGCGTCCGCGGTCGGGTCGTACGAGAAAGCGAAAAGAACCGCTCGAGATGGGTCGGGGGCTCGAGCTTCGACTGCGACAAAAACCCGGTCGCTGGCTGCAGTACGATGTATCAGTGTACGTTCAAATCCGGCGGTGGTCTCTCGAACGAGTCGCTCAATCTGGGCGGCTGAATCGGCATCGACTCGCAACAGGAAGCTCGGACCGTGATACCACTCCGGGTCCGGCGTCACACGGTCCGCGACTGCAGTTGCAATGGTCCACCCAGCCTGGCGGTGTTCCTCAGCCCGTTTCTCAAGTGCGGCCTGTGTCCGGTCCCAGGCTTCGGATACGCTCAACCCTTCGTCACGTCCACTCACGAGATGACAACTGTAGCCAAGCCGCTTAACGGCAGCGGACCCAACCGCCCATCGACCGAGCTCACGACCCCAGAAGCGTCCTCACCTGTCGCTTCGATCGTCGGACGGAGTAGTGGTCCCAGTATGGGGCGGGATCGCCTTCCCGTTCGAGGTCCTATTCCCGGAGTCAGTCGGCGACGTCGTGTTCTGTTCGTTCGTATCGAGCCAATCTGGCGGCCGAACACGCGTTTCGCCGACGTTCCGCAAGCGAACAGTGACGGTGACGGCAACGTTCGACCGGCCGGGGAGGGTGTAGGTTCGCCGAATCTCGTGAACGAGACCGCGATCGTCGACGAGCGCCGATCCGGTGAGGTTCTCGACCCCCGGCCACGGATCCCCCCGTAGTTCGAGCCAGAAGTAGGTCTCTCCCCGCTCGCTTACCCGCTCCCTGATCGTAGACTCCCTAACGGAGAGATACCATCGAATGTATCGACCGAACCGTTCGGAAAATCTCGCCCGACCGTCACTGACATTCTTGACACTCACCCTGCCCCGCTGATCGCGTTCGTACCGTCGAGTGCCATCACTGTAGCTGGACGAGGGGTCGACCACGGTAGGCGTCCCTTTCGGTGATCCGAGCAGCCGCACGGTCGAGAGGTATCGTGACGTCCCGCCGACGCGGATCGTTTCCTCCCACCGGACCTGTGGGGTGCCATTGGTCCGTTCCCGATACACGATTTCGAGCGTATATGACCGGTTGTTCAGGACGGTCGTCGTCGACCGGGCGACTTTCCGTTCATCGATGGACCCGTTCTGACTGATACCTGGTGGAGGGGACCCGCCAGGGGCCTTCGCGGCGGCCCAATTTCCCGCAGGCGTCGTGTGACGTCCCAGAGTCACCTTTTCTCCTAGGGGATTGCTCCTTTCCGAAGATTCGTCCGGGTTGCCGGTGAGACCGGTCTGACCACCCGGTACCGGGAGGCCCATCCCGGTCACGATGGAGGCGGTTATGAGTAGTGCCGCAATCAGGACTACTGCTCCCGTCGTGGGTCGTCGGGACCATACTGGTATTCGGGTCCATATTTTCCCCTCCTCCCGGCCCTCCGGGTTCTCACTCCCCGGTAAGTCCTTGTTTCCCGTCTCACTCCCTTGTGGATCCCCTCCCGGGCTACTTCTATGGAGTTCCTCAGCCGTGCTCGGGCTGTCACTTGCCGCGTGCATCCCGGGCCGCTGGGGCGGATCACCGGTCTCGTCCGTCGCGGCTTCGCCGGACGCGGCCCCCGGATGAGCTTTTGCTTGATCGGTAAATTCGGCCGCGGAACAGCCGAAGAATTCCGACGCAAGCTCTTCCCGTGCGCTGGAGCCAATCCCGAACCGGAACTGCTGCCAGAGAGCAGTGACACCACGCAACTGGTCGATGTCGACACCGGCCGGAAGGGCGGCGAGCTTGACCTCTGGGAGGGGCCTGTCGGGTGGAGTCTGTGCCTCCAGGCCCTCCGCCTCAGAACTGTGTCCGTCAATCTTCCCCGTCACTACCAGGAGGTCGGTCTCCGAGTTGACCTCTGGCCATCCGGTTCCCGGCTCTCCAGCCGTGTCTATCCGAACCGGCAGTATCCGTCGCTGTTGACCACCCCGGGGGTCCCGGACACGCAGTGGATCCAGGCTCTCGCTCCGTGACGTTGGCGTGTCGTCGACATCCCACCCACGCTTGGTCCAGAGAGCCTTCAGAAAGCGGCGATACTGTCGTCCATCGAGTCGCCGCAACCGCCTCGCGAACCGATACTGGTGGTCTCTCACGCCCTCTCGACCGGAAGGAGGTTGTGCGTCCTCACAAAACTTCTGCCGGGTTGCGCGACACCCTCCCGGCTGCGAGCAGCTTGCTCTGAGCTGCCGAACCAGTCAGGCCCGTTCGTCTAGGACGACTGGCACTCCCCGTTTCGCAACGTCGGAAGCGAAGGACCCGGAATCGGCCGTCAATAACTCGATCGTATTGTAATGGACGGGCAAGACGAGCTCGGGGTCGAGCCGAGCAGCGAGTTCTGCTGCTTGCTGTCCGTCCATGCAGACGGACCCAGCAATATTAGCGAGAAACAAGGAAGTCTCGAGTTCGGCAAAGGCGTCCAGCGCGTCGGAGTCTCCGGGCCAGAAGACCGACACACCATCGAGACTGATTCGATAGCCCACTCCGAACCCTTCGGGATGAGGCACCGACCCGTCGTCCCGGGCGTTGGGGCCGCCCGGCTCGTTGTACGCAGGCACCGACCAGACATCAACATCCCCGACTCTTCGGTAATCTTCTTCCTCGACTCGAACCACGTCGAACGGTAACTGCTCGGGCGATACCACGTCCCGCCCGATCCGGTCGGCATCTACTCCCCGGTACACCACAATGGTCGCGTTCTCGTCGGCGACCCGCTCGATCCCGTCAGGGTCGTAGTGGTGGTCGTGAGTGACGCAGACGACGTCCGCGTCCTGAGGACGACGGTCCACCGACCGAGGGTGAGCTGCGTCCGTGGGATCCCCTCCTCCCGGCGGGGTCCAGTCGCCGGTCAATACGCCGTACCGGCCCGGATCAAAGTAGACGGTCGGGCCGTCGGTTGCCTCCAGTCGGGTCGTGGCGTATCCGAACCAATCGACGACGAGACCGTCGTGTCGAATTGTCATGTGATTCGGTGGGAGGCGCGGGGACTAAATCTTCCCGTTTACCCAGGCAGAGGCCTGACGTACCGACCTCCACGGACCTCGATTCCCCGGTCAGATGTATCGGGCTACAATCGGTCGGAACCAAAACGCGGTGGCGAAGCCCACCAGTACGGTTGTTACGGCCACAAGCCTGATCATGACTGCGGTCGACCCGGTGCCGACGATCCCGACGAAGTAGGCGACGGTCACCAGGGCTGCAAGGACCGACCCGGCTGTGAGGAGAACCGAAACCGGGTGCGCCAGAAGAACTCGACGAGCGTCCATCATAACTCCTGCTTCGAGAGGGGAAAGCAAGTGACTTATCGTCGCCGCACGCGGCCGGCAGATCGACCCCTCTAGGGTGGTGTCACCCCGGCCAAAGCGGCGGGAACGTCTGTTCTAGAGTCGGCAAGAACGCCCACGCGAGTACTCCGATCACCCCCACCCTAGGATCACCAAACATCCACGAGTCTGCAAACTGTTTTGCCCTCTCTGAAGAGGGATCCACTTCGGGATTCCTCCAAGACGACCTCGGGGGTAACCCGGTACATGAGCCAGGCTCCCACCGGAATGAATACCAACCCGCCCAATCACCCTATGACGGAGATCAGGTCCGGGATCGGATCGACAGGACTCACGGCCAGGCCGACCGTCAGTCCGGCGAGTGCCTTGGCATACCACGGGGTTCGGGGATCGGTCATCCTACTGTGAGTCCCAGGAGTTCATCGCCGATGCGACTGATTCGGGTGTCGGAGGGGGTTGTTTCGCTCCTGCCCATCTCCCGTTGCAGACCGTCGCCAATGAAGATGTAAATAGCCGGACCGGAATTGGGTGTTACTTCCCCCGGATTGAAGACGGATGCTCTCCGTGACAGTGACATGGCTGAGGACCTCGCGGCCGAGGTTGCAGCCGCGCTCGAGGTAGACCCCGAGGAGTTCCGCGAGCGGGCTCACGCTGACGCGGGACTCGTCCGTCAGGAACTCGGGAACGGCACTTTCGATAACCACCAGTCGATGGTCGGCTTGGAGTACGAATTTTATGCGGTCTCCGACGGTCGGTGGGAACCCGGGGACAACGCGTGTTCGCTGATGCGGGTGCCCAGGCGACTTCTGGAGTACATCGGCTTCGAGAAGGAACTCGGTCTCCACAACGCCGAGATGTGTACAGGTCCCCAGCCGTTCAACGCCCCCGGCCTACAGGCACAGGCGGCCGAGGTCCGGTCCCGCCTTCGGGCAGCCCTGGAGTGTACAAGCGCGGAGGGAGTTCGACTCGTGAGCGATGGAATGTGGACCATCCCGCCGGCCGGGGAGACCACGCGGGAATACCTTGCGGGCGAAGTGACCGACCGGGGCGTTCGAGTGGCAACGAACATGAGCGATGCTGTCCGATATCACGCGATGGCGAACGGGACTAAGGCCCCCGATACGTTCGCGATCGATGCACCGCACGTTCGTCTCTCCGCCCGGACGGTAATGCCTGAAAGCCTCATTACATCAATACAGCCCCATTATCAGGTTCGGCAGGCTGAGGACCTGGCAGGGCGACATAATTACGCGCTCAGGATTGCCGGTCCGTTGCTTGCGCTCGGTGCGAACGCCCCGTTTTTCCCACCCGACCTCTACGACGAAAGCATCGACACGGAGACATTGCTCGCCGACGGCCACCACGATCACCGGATCGCCGTTTTCGAGTCGGTTCTGAACCGTGCGACGACCACGGACAAAGTCAGCTTCCCGCAGGATCTGGATTCCACCGAGGAAGCGGTGGACCGGATCGCGAACGACGAACCGCTGGTTCCGATGCCCGTTGACGACTCGTTCGCCGGTCGGTTCGACGGCGAATTCGCCACGTTCCGGCTCAAACACGGGACTTACTGGCGGTGGGTCCGACCGGTGTTCGACGGAGCCTCACGAGCTGCCGCGAACGCGCGCGTCGAGTTCCGCCCCGTCTCTGCACAGCCGACGGTCCGGGACTCGATCGCGTTCCAGGCGACGTTCGCGGGCCTGATGGAAGCTCTCCCTCGGACCCGCCATCCGGTGATCGACCTCGAGTGGCGAACGGCGCGGGAGAACTTCTACGCGGCGGCCCAAGACGGACTGGCCGCCAACCTCGAGTGGGTGACGACCGATGGCACCGCAACCACGGACAAAGAGAAACTTTTCGTCGATCTACTGAACCACGCCGAGGCGGGACTCAAGGATGCCGGCTGTTCGGAAAAGACGGCCCAGAAGTACATCGCGCCGCTACGATACCGGGTGACAGAATCGATTACCCCGGCGGACTGGAAGCGGCGCCAAGTCCGAAAGCGGCTCACCGACGGGCAGGATCTGAGCGATGCGATCGCGAACACTCAACGGGCCTACATCAAACGACAGCGTAACACTCTACTGGAAGGGAGTTTCGCCGACTGGGGGGTGCCCGGCTGCGACGGGTAGGCTGAATCGCTCCTGGTCGCGCGTGTATCGAACGGACTTTCTTGTTCCGCCCCTGGTAACCGGGTTGAATGCAGTTCTCGGATCTCGTCGCCACGCTTGAGAAACTCGAAGAGACGGATGCAGACCTTGAGCTCGTGGATATCCTCGCGGACTTGTTTCGTCGGGTAGACGAGGATCATCTTCCTCTCGTCGTGACCATGGTCCGCGGAAAAACGTACGCACCATGGGAGCCAGTGGAGTTAGGTGTCTCCTCCGCGCTCGCGCATCGGGCCGTTTCGAAAGCAACAGGTATCGAGTCGGACCAGATCGAAGAATGGTGGCGAGAGGCCGGGGACTTGGGAGACGCGGCTGCACGTGCCGTTGCCAATCGGACGCAACAATCGTTGTTCACCGAGGAATTAACCGTCCGGGGCGTCCACGAGACGCTCCGAGAACTAGCCGCCTTCCAGGGTGAGGGTAGCGAGAAGAAACGGATCGATACCGTCGCGGGTTTGGTCTCGAATGCTGGAGGCCCGGTCGAGGCCAAATACGTCGTCCGGTTGGTCCTGGAGCACATGCGTCTCGGGGTGGGTGAAGGGACCGTCCGCGACGCCATCGCCAAGGCGTTTCTCACTGAGAGAAATGGGCAGGCAGCCCTCCCGGACACCGATGGTTCTGGGTTCGAGTCCGACAGGACCTTGGACTCCCCGTCCGATGACTCGATCGCAGCAGTCGAGCGCGCGCATCAGGTGACCAACGATTTCCGCGTCGTCGCGGAGACAGCACGAGATGAGGGAGAAGACGGTCTCGCTGCGTTGGATGTCGAACTGTTCAGACCCATCAGGGCCATGCTCGCACAGAAAGCGGAGGGCCTGGACGACGCTCTAACCACGGTCGCCGACGACCCGGACAGGATTGTTCTTGATGAGAAGTACGACGGGATCCGTGCACAGATCCACTATCAAGACGGTGAGGTACGCCTCTTCACCAGGAGACTTGCGGACGTGACAGATCAGTTCCCGGAAGTCGTCAGCGCCGTCGAGACGGGGGTTACCGCCGAGCGTGCCATCCTCGAGGGCGAGTTGGTAGCATACGAGCCTGGGACTCAGGATTTCGTCCCCTTCCAGCGGCTCTCGAAACGGGTCAAACGGAAGTACGACGTTGCGGAGCTTGCAGAAGAAATCCCGGTCGTTTGTTACCTGTTCGACGCGGTGCTGATCGACGACGCAACCTTGCTGGATGCGCCACTCCGAACCCGTTTGGACGAATTGGAAGCAACAGTTGAGCCGACGAGCTGGGATTTGGAACTCGCCCGTTCCCGACGGTACCAGAGCCGAGAGGATGCCCAATCCTTCTACGCTTCGGCGCTGGACGCCGGCCACGAAGGGGTGATGCTGAAGAACCTCGACGCGAGCTACCAGCCGGGCAGGCGAGTCGGTTACATGATGAAAGTCAAACCGACGATGGAACCGTTGGACCTCGTCATCACGCGGGCGAAGTACAGCGAGGGACGCAGGAGTGAGCTTCTGGGGCGGCTTTATTTGGCCTGCTACGACGCCCACAGTGATGAGTTTCTGGAGGTCGGGCGGCTATCGACAGGATACACAGACGAGGAGCTCGAGGACCTGACGCGGCGTCTCGAGGACCTGATCGAAGTGCGTAATGGTCGGGAAGTCCGGCTTCGACCTGAGATCGTAGTGGAGGTTCTCTACGAGGAAATTCAGGAGTCGCCGGAGTATGGGTCCGGCTATGCACTCCGGTTTCCCCGTTTCGAACGCGTCCGAAAGGACCTCTCCCCTCGGGAGGGTGATACGTATGAACGAGTCGAACGGTTGTTCAAATCACAATGACAGGACAGGTTCGTCTTCGGGACGGTGTCGAGATCGAACTGTCCGACGGAACGGTGGTCGTTCTGGACGCTGACGACCCAGACGGCGACATACACGTCCTTTCTCACGCCCATGCGGACCACCTCTTCGAGTCGGATATCCCACAGGAACTGGTTTGTTCGGCGCTGACGGCCGACCTTGCTCGGATACGTCGACCGGAGACGAAGATAAACCGTGTCTCGCATCCACGCGTGGATCTTGTCGAATCGGGACACGTTCCCGGGTCCCGGAGTGCATTGGTGAGAGACCCGGACGGGACACTGTTCCTCTATACGGGGGACGTGTCGACGCGGGACCGGCTCTACCTCGACGGGTTCGACCCAATCGAGGCGGACGTGCTTATCATCGAAGCTACGTACGGAGAGCCAGTATTCCAGTTCCCTCCTCAAGACCGGATCGAAACCGAAATCGTGGAGTGGCTCACTGACACGGACTCCCCAGTCCTGCTTTTCGGGTACACGCTCGGCCGAGCACAGATGCTCCAGTTGTTGGCACACGAGGCGGGTCGCGACCGTGTCTTGGTAACGGACGCCATCACCCGAATCAACCAGGTCATCGCCGATCATCTGAGCCTCGAGTTCGATGCTATCCCGTACGACCAAACAGACGTGCTCAACGAGGGCGATGCCCTCGTCCTCCCCACGCAGTTCGCTCGTCACGGCTGGGTCGAGTCACTCTGTGATGATGCTGGCGCGCTCAAGGCGGGGTTCTCTGGCTGGGCCATCGAAGACGGGTTCGCATATCAGGGCGGCTACGACATCACGTTTCCACTCTCGGATCACTGTGATTTCGGGGAGCTTTCGGACCTCGTGACCGCTGTCGACCCCGACAGGATTTACACCCATCACGGGTCAGTCGACGCGCTGGCAACCCATCTGACGAGCCAGGGATACTCCGCACAAGCGTTGAAGAGGAACCAGACGGCGCTCGGGGATTTTTAGGGGGTGATTTCCTCGCCGGTGGAAACGCCCAGGCTTCTCACCGCATCCGAGTGGGGGTGGTTGGGACCCGTGAGTTCACACACCGACGATGTGTTGGGAATGCCACGAATCGGTGACGCTATCCCATGCGGAATCCGGGGATGCCTGATCGATCTGCTCCGATCTCCCTGCCCGATCCCTAGACATCGATGGGAGTTGTCCAGGGACACCCGAAAATGTCCGAATGACCCGGCGTGGGGCAGGGCCCCCTCTCCAGGTTAGCGAGGATGTCGGGTTGGGCGCGTAACCCGATGGGATGTGCGCGATTCGTGCACTGCCAGAACCGCGGGAGTTCCTCGCCGGAGAAAGTAGAGTGCCGACGCGGAACTAGGACCATACGACCGGGTTCAGGAGTCCGCCCGTTACAGTGTCGCGGTAAGCTAGTTGCCCGCCTCCGCGGTATCAGCCAGGAGTTCGTCGAGTTCTTTGTGCTTGGTGATGTCGACCCCGTCCTCGGTCACAACGGCAACGTTGATGCCGTTCCCTGAGGCCAGATCCCGTTCGAGGGCTGATTCGATCGCGCGCGCGGCCACCCGGCGGGCTTCTTCTATCGACATCTCCTCGTCGTATTCCTGTTCAAGCACCCCGAGCGCGTACTGGGACCCCGATCCCGTGACGGTGTAGTCTTCCTCTGTCATCCCACCGGCGGGATCGATCGAAAATACGTGGGGCCCCTCGTCGTCAACTCCCCCGAGGATCGGCTGAACAATAAAGAAGGCCCCGGACCGGAGTAAGTTGCCGGTCAACGTTGATAAGGCCTGCATCGACATTTCCTTGCCCCGCCGTGCCTCGTAGAGGTTCGTCTCCGCACGGATGGTCTGGATGAGGTTTTGTGCCGCCGAAACCGACCCTGCGATGGTAAGCGCCCCGCGTGGATGGATCTGCTCGACCTTTTGGACGCTCTTCGAGGAAACCATCGGACCGAGCGACGCCCGCATGTCGGTCGCGAGGACGACTCCTTCGGAGGTCCGTAACCCGACCGTTGTCGTCCCGGTCTTCATTTCCTCGCCGCTGTCTCCCGCTTGGGTTCTGTGATCGACCTCGGGAAGCTCCCCAAGTTCGGGACCATACACGTCTGAGAGGTCACGGCCGAGTGGGTCGAAATCACCAGAACCGCCAGTCGGAGTACGCATTACAACGGGGTAAGTGGTGGCCGCTGATAAACCCACTCCTTCGGGTCCGACGGGCAGACGGCAACGCTTCGCTTCCGGTCAGGGACGACCGCGAGGAGTTCCGAGCCCGCTATGCGCTGGATACGGATTCGTGGAGCCGGGTCAGTAGGCGGCCCAGAGGAACCGGAATCCCGGCGCGTTCCGCGACGAGTGCCAGCGGAAAGAGGACGATGCCAATCAGTATCGTCGCTCTGTGAATCCCGGCTAGTACGGTTCGGTGGACGGATCGGAGTTTCGACATCGGGTACACCCAGGTCGGGGGAGGGGATTATATAAGCCTCACGGCTCCCAATTCCCGGTCTATCACACTGCCGTCGCCGAGTTACGCGCCTCCCGGAGTGTCGTCGACTCGGTGGCGAGTATCGACCGTGAGAAGGGCATCCACTCGACTGGTGACCCTCGGCCTCCCCGTAACTTATCTGCAAGCAATCCGACTCGTGCGCTTATCACTGGCACTGGGAAACATTCACGCGGCCGCCAGGCCGCTCTGCCCGTCGAACCGCAAGAGTCGAAACCCCGCGGATCCTGGGTTTCTCACATGAGTAATTATCTCGTAGCGCTGGAGGCCGCCTGGCCGGTCCGCGACGTCGAGGACGTCGACGACGCAATCGGCGTCGCCGTCAGCGAGGCGGGTCGCCGCTTGAACGAGGCAGACAAGGAATACGTCGAGGTGGCGGTCGGCTCGACGCCCTGTCCGGCCTGCGGTGAGCCGTTTGACTCGGCTTATATCGCTGCCAATACCGCGCTGGTTGGGCTTGTTCTGGAAATCGAGATCTTCAACGCGGAAGGCGAAGAGCATGCCTCGCGCATCGCCAAAAGCGAGGTTGGCGGAGCGCTACGGGATATCGACTTGGCGGTGATCGAGGTCGTTGAGACCGAGTCGGAGGAACAAGAGGCGCCAGCGGAATGAGGAACAGAGGGGTTCGTCCGTCGGCGTAACACTCATCAATAACTAGGGGTAATCATACGGTATGGAGCTCCCGACGCCGCAGGACCTCCGAGAGCGACGGAACGCTATCGGGCTCACGCAAAGCGAGCTCGCCGACCGTGCCGACGTCTCTCAGCCTCTAATCGCCCGGATCGAGGGAGGAGATGTCGACCCGCGGCTATCGACGCTCCGACGGATCGTCCAAGCGCTGGAAGCCGCCGAGGGGGATGTCACCCGCGCCAGGGACCTCATGAATCCGGAGGTCGTCAGCGTCGCCCCCGACGACGCCGTCCGAGAGGCCGAACGGGTCATGGAAGCCGAGGCGTACTCACAACTCCCGGTCGTGCAAGGGGGCATCCCTGTCGGGTCAATCAGTCACGGCGACGTCATCCGGGCCGGGGAAGATGTCGGCGAGTACCCAGTAAGTGAGGTCATGAGCGAATCGTTCCCGACGGTCGGGCCGGACGCGACAGTGGACGAGGTCCAGAACCTCCTGGATTACTATAAGGCGGTGATCGTTACCGACGGGGGCGAGACCGTCGGGATCATCACTCAAGCGGACGTCGCTGCACGGCTCTCCTAGGCGGTCAGAGTTCGATCCCACGGACGGAGACCTCCGTTCCTCTCCGTACCTGACCCAACACGCGTCCGTCGGTCGCATCCGCCAGCGCGTCCGCGTTCTCGGCCTTGAGTGCGGCGACGAAGCCGGTACCCATATTGAACGTCCGGTACATTTCTGACTGTTCCACATCGCCCGTCCGTTGAACGAACTCGAATACCTCGTGTGCGGGGAACGGATCTTCGATATCGAACCGATACTCCCCGAGTCGTTCTAGATTCGTCCAGCCCCCGCCCGTGATGTGAACCGCTCCTCGGACGCCATGGTCGCGCATCGGATCCAGTAAATCCGTGTAAATGCGGGTCGGCTCGAGGAGTGCCTCGCCAATCCGGTCGTATTCGCCAAAGGGACACGGGTCGGAGTAGTCCCACCGTCTGGAGATCGCCTCCCGGGCGAGGGTGAGCCCGTTGGAATGAATACCCGACGACGCCCACCCGACGAGAGCATCACCTCGTTCCGCCCGCCCATCGAACACCTCGCTCGGGGCGGCGATTCCCGCACACGTCCCTGCAAGGTCCAGGGATCGGACGATTTCGGGCATCACGGCCGTCTCGCCGCCAATCAGTTCGACCCCCGCCCGATCGGCCCCGATACTTAATCCATCGCCCAGTTGCCCTGCCACCCTTTCATCCGGTTCGGTCACGGCCAGGTAATCCACGAACGCAATCGGATCCACACCGGTGGCTACAAGATCGTTGGCGTTCATCGCGATACAGTCTATCCCTACAGTCGAGTAATCGTCCAACGCCTCTGCCACAAGCAGTTTCGTCCCCACACCGTCGGTCGTGAGCCCGAGATACTGGTCCCCGATGTCGAGTAACCCCGCAAAGTCCCCTTCTCCCTCACCGGTCCGGGCGACCAATGCCGCAGTTGCGGCGGTACTGGCATCGATATCCACACCTGCCTTGGCATAGGTGAGTCCCTCTTTCTCGTCAGTCCGGTCATCCCCGTTTGCCTCGTCGCCGCCGGTCATGTTCCGCTGGGAGTAGAGCGAGGGCAAAAGCGCATCGGAGCACCCGTTAGAC
>CAZCXJ010000001.1:109229-134135 GCA_964502585.1 uncultured Candidatus Halobonum sp. | reverse complement strand
CATGTTCCGCTGGGAGTAGAGCGAGGGCAAAAGCGCATCGGAGCACCCGTTAGACGCGCAATTCGGTCGCCCGACTGACGGGCCTGAGGTCTCCTTGTGCCCAAGAGAGACTCCCCTCGTCTTGCCTCACAGTCCCCCGAGGAGGAAGACGACGACGAACGCTGCGAGAGCGCTCGGCACGAAAACGGTGACCCAGACGAGCGTGTTCCATTCACGGACGGTCGCCCCATCCAGAGCCCCGATCGGAACCAGGTTGAACGCGGCCAGAAAGAGGTTGACGGCCACGCCTCTGAGCCCCAGCAGCGCGATTAACCCGCTCCCGAGCGCTCCCCCCGCCAGCCAGAGTGGAACGAACACGCCCGCCAGAATCAGATTTACTATCGGGCCAGCCAGCGCGATGATCCCGTTCTCCCTTTGCGTGATTCGGCCCTGGTGGTGAACCGCCCCCGGGGCAGCGAAGAGGATTCCGATAGTCGCCGCGACTACGGCCAGGAACAACATTCCATAATCCGCTCGGAACTCCGCCAGTTGTCCGTACCGCACCGCCACGAATTTGTGTGCGAGTTCGTGAACGAGGAATCCCACACCCGCGGTCAGGATGCTGATCCCGAAGGCCGTCGCAACCGTCCCAAATTCCCCAGCTCCGATGGCGGCTACGAGTCCCGGTCCTCCACGGAGGAAGAACAGGGTGAAGGCGACCCCTAGTGCGACCCAGGCAACGATGAAATCACCCAACTCCCGGCTGGAAAACCGGACAGAAATGGACTTGCCGGCTGCCGGCTTTCGACCGACCCCGCTCCTGGTATCCCGATGCGTATCATCTCTCCCGCTCACGTCAGGGTCCCCCAGAGTACGCGGGCGCTCTCCTGGGCCCCTTCGATCATTAACCGGCTGATCCCCTCGACGCCGCCGATTTCTGCGCCGAACAGCGGGAGAACGTAGGTGGCAAACAGGAGACTCGCCAGGATCGACCCGACATTGGTTGCGGCAACAACGACAATCAGGCGGAACAACGGCACGTCGAGCATGTCCCCCGCAATGGCCCGAACCGGACGATCCTCGTCGCTCAGCAGCTCGTTCAGGGTGGCGATATCCGCCACGTTCACGGCTTGGTGCCGAAGCTCCATGTAGCCGGTGAACCACCCGGGTGCCAGCAATGGATTGATCGACGTCATCCATGCTACCGCCCCGCCGACGCCCGCCGAGGCCCATCTGGCCCCTGCGAGGCGAGCTAGCCCGGCAGCGAAGACCGCATTGATCACGAACCACGCCCCGAACAACCGGAGCAGGAACCCCTGTCGTACCCCCGCCATCGCGAGGAGGACGAAGAACGCGACGAACCCGACCGACAGGAGGATTCCAACAACCCTCCCCCATGGGACCCCAGTCCTGCGGCTCTCGCCGACGAGCGTCCCGACTGCGGGCAAATCGCTCGGTCGATCGAGGTACGCCTCGACCCCTTCTCGGTGTCCGGCCCCGACGATAGCGACGACGTGATGGCCGGCGTTCCGGAGACGGACGAGTCCGTGAGCGATGTAGGCGTCACGTTCGTCGATTAGCGCCGCGGCACCGCCCGGTGAAAACTCCCGGAACTCCTCAAGCATCGCCGTTACTGCATCGGCGTCGGTCAGTTCGTCCGGATCGAACCCTTGGAACGCTTCCTCCTCCTGTTCGCCTGCCAACCCAACTCCCGTCATCTCGACGAGCAGCCCGACGACAGTCCCGATTCCGATCCCTGCGATCAATCCGAGCGTCAGGCTCCCGATGATTTGGATGAATATAGTCGAAACGAAGGTGCTCACGAGACTCGTTCCGACTCCGCCGACGGCCGCCACGGATCCGATACCGCCCCCTAGTGCCGCCCCGACCAGGAGGGGGTTGCGTCCCCCGAATGCGTTCGCGGCCGTATACCCGACGTATCCCACCCCAAGGGCCATCAGAACGCCAGTCGTGACGCGGGTGAGCACTGGTATCGTCACGCCAAGCGCACTCCCGAACAATCCCAAAACCGGCCCCAGAACGAGGCCGACTACAACACCGAACGTGACGCCCGCGATCCGGGGATCAGTGACACCGAAGGCAAGGGCTCCTAACAACCTGAACTTCTCAAGGAGTGATAGCCGCGCCCAGAACCGCCGGACGGTCGTTTGGATATCCCGATCGACGAGCGCAACGTCGGCTCCCACTTCGGTTGCAGTCTCGATAGCAGCGAGCATGTCCGCTCCAGGTTCGACGTCGAACCGCTCTCCGAGGCGCGTCTGGACGTACGACAGCATCCAGTAAGCGAGAAACTGGAAGACCGTGTTACCTCGGAGGAGGTCCGCCGGTTCGAGATCGTCCGGGGTTCCGCCCTGCATTTGCCGGTAGCGGTCCTCGTCCAACTCGACCGCGACTACGTCCGGTTGCTCCTCCCGGATGACGTCCGTCACTTCCCGGGCGCTCGCCTCTGATACGTGTGCCGTCCCGACCACTCGAACTCTGCCCTCCGACGCACGGCTTTGGTCCGGGATTCCGTCCTTGGCCCGGTGGACATCGGCCTCCGGGTCGAAAGCTGTCACCTGTGGCCCCTCACCGTCATCGGGTTCGACGGTCTCGACTTCTCTCGACCCCGTCCGACTCCCCTCGCTCATCAGCCCAGGGTACCGGTCCACCCCCTAAACCCCTGTCGGAGACATATTTACGCCGGGGGGGTTATCGGGTGACGTGTGGGCGCCTTCGACCCCGGACCTACCGCAACGATCGCACAAGAGATAGCCTTAGATGCGCTGGCTGAGGCCATCCGTGCTGCGGATCCTGAACGTGCCGTCGAGCGAAGTATCGACCGAGAGGACGGTCTCCTGCGAGTCGCGGATGTGACGTACGATCTTTCTGAATACGACCGGATACTCGTCGTCGGTGGGGGGAAAGCCGCCGCCGGACTCGTGCGCGGTATTGCAGCTGTGCTCGGACCCGGCACTATCGAGGGCGGGATCGTCGTCGTCCCCGCCGGAGAAGCCGGCCAGGTGGGTCCTATCGACCTCGAGCCCGGTGGTCATCCGGTTCCGACGCCAGCCGGCGTCGCCGCGACCCGACGCGGGATCACGCTCGCCCGCTCTGCCGATCGAAGGACGCTGGTCCTCGCCCCCGTAACCGGGGGGGCAAGCGCCCTGTTCGCAGCGCCAGTCACCGGGGTCTCACTGGACCGGCTCCGAACCGTCACTCGACAGCTGTTGGATGCGGGCGCGCCGATTCAGGAGATCAACACCGTACGCAAACACCTCTCGGCAGTCAAAGGCGGTGGGCTCGCCGCGGAGGCTGCTCCGGCTACCGTCCTCGGGCTTCTGGTCAGCGACGTCGTCGGCGATGACAAATCAACGATCGGCAGCGGTCCGACGGCCCTTTCCGGTACGGATCCCGGGGACGCGCTAGCAGTTCTTGACCGCTACGGGCTGGAAACGCCCGTCGTTCGGGCTCGCCTCGAACGCGAGTCTTCCGCCCGTCCCACAGGAAATGGACCTCCCGACGAGTTCCCGCCCATCCGGGGCCAGAACCGAATCCTCGCCGATTCACAGACTGCGCTTCGGGCAGCCCGGGGGGTGGCTGCTGATAGGGGATTCGACGCCCGGGTCCTTTCTTCTCGAGTTCGTGGCGAAGCCCGCGAACAGGGGCGCGTGATGGCCGCGCTCGCACGGGGGGTGCGCGACTGCGGCCATTCGTCAACGGCTCTACTCTCGGGAGGCGAGACCACAGTCACCGTGAGCGGGTCTGGCGATGGGGGACCGAACCTCGAATTCGCTCTCGCGGCTGCGCTCGAACTAGCCGCACAGGACGTCGGGACGGAGGTGGCAATCGCCGCCGCTGACACCGACGGTCAGGATGGGTCGACGCGGGCCGCCGGCGCCCTCGTCGACGGAACGACCGTGGATGACTTGACTGCCGGACGGGACGCGTTGAACGACAACGACGCCTTGAGCTACCTCTCCGACCGCGACGCGATCTTACGCACGGGTCCAACGGGGACAAACGTGAATGACATCCGGATCGCGGTCGTCGAATGAACGGCGGCCTCTTGACTGGCGTGTGTCCGGCGATTATTAAACAGTCGTTTACCCAGGAGGGACCGACGTCCTCGGGTGGGTATCGGACCGGGACTCTCAACGGACGTCAACTATTCGTACTTCCCGTTGCAAGTACGGCTATGGACCATGACGCAGAGATATCCGGGATCGGTATGGGGGTCGGTCCGGACGGAGAAGAGATTCCCGCGGTGATTCTCCGGGCACGTGACGAACTGCTCCCGATTTTCATCACGTCCGACCAGGCGAACTCGATCCGACTCGCCATGGCTGGGGAGCCGTTCGAACGACCGCTCACCCACGACTTACTCGTGGAAATGTTGACCGAGTTCGGGGGCGCGGTCGATTCGGTTCGGATCGACGATTTGGCCGACGGAACGTTCTACGCGAAGATCGATGCCGAACGGTACGTTGACGGCGAACGGGAGAAGTTCGTCTTCGATGCCCGGCCGAGCGACGCAATCGCGCTGGCAGCCCGGTTCGAATGCCCCATCACCGTTTCGGACGAGATCTTGGATACGGCCGGCCAGCCACCGGACAGCATCCGAATGGAGGAACCCGACGGGTCGACCGGCGACGAGTATCGCTACGACCCTGGTGGTGATGACGACGAC
This sequence comes from uncultured Candidatus Halobonum sp., assembly GCA_964502585.1. Taxonomy (GTDB): domain Archaea; phylum Halobacteriota; class Halobacteria; order Halobacteriales; family Haloferacaceae; genus CAZCXJ01. The sequence continues at coordinate 129,466 of CAZCXJ010000001.1, read as the reverse complement.
GACTTCCGCTGACCGTTCTTCCGGCCTTCCTTTCATCCCGCTCTCCTCTTCGACCCAACCAGTGAACTCACACGTTTCACTGCGACAGTCTCTTACGCCAGATCCTTCTCGTGAGACTGTTCGACGATTCCGTCCGGGACTTGCTTCACCGGTCCTTCGTTTCTGGCACCACGGGTCGCTAGGACGAATCCATGACGCAGCACCGGACCCACGCATGTTCGGATGAGCCGGTCCCCGATCTAGGTCTCAGCGAGGGACTCTTCATGCGGGCTCGTATATTATGCGACATGGACGGTGAAGACGACGGCACCGAGTCAGGTGCTGTCGGGCACGGGCGACCGGCTGACGGAGACGGATCCGAGGACGGGATTTCGTCGACCGCGACGCTGGCGGAATCGCACACGGAGATGACGGAGCTCTTGCTCCCGAACGACACGAACAACCTCGGACGGGCACTCGGTGGTGCCGTCCTCCATTGGATGGACATATGTGGCGCGATCGCCTCGATGCGGTTTTCCGGGCGACAGTGCGTTACTGCCTCCATGGATCACGTCGATTTCATCAGTCCGATCGATCTCGGGGAAGTCGCGGTCGTGGAGGCGTTTGCGTTTAACACCGGCCGGACGAGTATTGACGTCAAGGTCGACGTGTGGGCCGAAAACCCCCGTACAGGCGAGGACCGAGAGACCACCACCTCTTTTTTTACTTTTGTCGCGCTTGATCCCGACGGTCGCCCCACCCCCGTTCCGGAACTCCTTTGTCCAACGGACGAGGAAAAAGAGCTCCGCGATCGAGCAGTCGAGGAACGGCGGGAGCAACTCGAGTCAGTAGCCGACAGATTGACTGGCTGAATCGCTCGCTCGCCTGGTCCAGACGAGCAAACGAGCACCGTGACCCCGTTCGAGGGCCTGTGAACAGGAATCGGCTTTGAGTCGGACCTCAGGGGTTCAAAGACCGGATCATTCCCCGGTCACCGCCGCGGCGGCGGTCGCTCGCCGAGCACCATCGAAACGACTCGCCGGGTCCCATCCCGGACGATCGTTATCTCCACTTCGTCGCCGGGGGACGTTTCAAGCGTCAGATACCCGGCGAAGTCGGCTTGAGTTTCGACGACCGTTTCATCCACGCCGACGATCACGTCCCCCCCGGTCGGAACGGGGACTCCTCTTTCGGTCGTTTCTCCATTCGTCCCTTGAAGTGTCCCGGCTGCCGGCCCGTCTTGGAGCACCTCAACCACGAGTACTCCCTTCACCTCCTGGTCGTATACGTCCGCTATCGAGGGGGTTACTTCGAGGGTACGAACGCCCACGAACGGGTGTTTGTATCGGCCCCTATCGTGAAGTGCAGGCAACACACGAGCGGACAGCGCTGCCGAAATTCCGAAGCCGACATCGTTCCCAACCCCCGCGCTCACGACGGCGACGACCTCCCCATCACGGGTTACTAAGGGTCCGCCACTGTTCCCTGGGTTGAGTGGTGCGTCCGTCTGGACTGCATCAGCAATGAGGAACTCATTCGGCGCGGGAAGCAACCGGTCAATCCCGCTGATGATACCATCCGAAGCCGATCCGCTGAAACCCAGCGGTGATCCGAGTGCGAGAACCTCGGTGCCGACCGGGGGTTCCGGGTCGGCCGAGACGAACTCCAATGGAGTTGGATCACCGGGGGGGTCAGTCACCGATAGAACAGCCAGGTCGCTGTACGGGTCGGTCGCCAGGAGTTCTGCCGAGCGCCATTCGTTTTCACGGAACCGAACTTCGACAGCCGAAGCCCCGACTACGACATGATCGTTGGTGACGATTACGTCATCGGCAGGTGCCGTCGACGGATCGGTGCTAAGTCCCTTGATATCGGTCAAGAAGCCCGACCCTTGGCCTCGTGGTCCGTTCTCATCATACACGCGCAGTCCGACCACGGACGGTATCGCATCCCGATACGTGTCTACGGAGGATCCGACTGCTGTACAGCCCGCCAGCGTGCCCGCACTCAGCGATCCAATGGCGCCAAGGAACTCACGTCGACTGGTCACACTCGCGGATGGAATTGCGCAATCAAAAGCACCTGGGAACTGTCCAGGAGCCGCCGGTGTCCCCGACCCGTCGCCTGCCTGGAGAGAATTCGAGCTCCAATGGAGTTGCCTCGGTCCTTCCTGGAACAGTCACCATCTACGAGCAGCACACGAGCCCGGCTCGGGGAGCGCGGATCGCCCACCCGAAAGTCACGCGTTCCCTCAGGGCAGAGCAACGATCGCCCGCCTCTCCTGTCATCCGGTACGCGTGTCGTGTCTATCGCTGACATGTGAGCTTCGATCCGCGAGCAGCCAACGCACAGATGAATAGAGGTCGTCGGATCTTCCTTGAGATCGGCCGGCGGACGCGACACACACGGCAAGCACGTCGCCCGTTCTCCTAGACTGGTTAGAAGTCCGGTAGATCGTCCGGTTCTTCGTACTCGGTTTCCCAGTCGATATACTCGTCTTTCAGTACATCACAGACTACCTGTCCCAGTTCCGTTAGGCCGGCATTGATGGCCGAGACGGTTTTCCAGGATTCCAAGTCAGGATGGATGCTCCGCTCTTGCCAGTCCTCGGGAATCCCAGGGGCGTGGTATCCGACACGTTCAGCAAAGGAATCCCAGAAGAAATCGAACCGCTGGATCAAACCCAGACTCGTTACGATCCGAAACTCGGCCTCCTCCATGTCCGTGGTTTCAGCCCACTCGCTGAAGGCCGCTTCCCAGGCCCCGGCCTTGAGATATGTCTCGATATCGTCACGCCTGTAGTTCGTATCACCGACGACTTCCGCGTCCTCGTATTCGTTCGGGTCGACCTCTTGAAGTTCCGGGGCGGCGGGAGGATCAACGGACAAGGTCATACGCTAGTCGAGGTCCGCCGCAGTCATAAGCCTATTTACAACCCGGATTGGACCTGGCCGGACCCCGACACACCGCTGCTCCTTCCGACTGCTGAGTCCATCCAGGTGATCCTGAGGGCGACGGGGACAGAATCAAACCTTCCTCTGTCTGTTCCTCCGAATGGACGCCGGGAGGGCCAACGTCCGGAACCTCTACCGATCCGAAACGTTAGTGTCGTCCGTCCGGCCGGGTTCCGAGTTCCAAGAAGGGCTCCCAAGCCGTCGGCGAACCTCCCTCCCCGCGGTCAATCAACCAGCGGTTTGGCAGAAACGACTTTGTTTCCGGCCTTCGCACGTACGGCCATGGTCTCGGAGACGGAACGGGATGACATGACGTGGTACCAATGTGAGGAGTGTGGGCTCCTGTTTGACGATCCGGACGATGCACAGCAGCATGAAGCCAACTGCGACGCTGAAGACCCTTCTTATCTCCAATAACCGTCATCAGGACCGGGGACGGGATAATCGGACGCTGACATCCGTGGCATCAGGGCGCCCTTGTCGACCAGGAACCTGAGGACCGTATTCGCGTCCAATACATTGAGGGCCGTTCGCGGGGCGCATGGTCGTCCCGGCGTCGGGTACGTCGACCCCGTCATCTTCGATCAGCTACCTCAGAACAGTTCTTCTGCTAGGCGGTGGGCGTGTCCCCGCGAACTCGCCACCTTCCAGCGAACTCTCGCGGCGTCCCCGTATGCGAACTCCTCTTTTAGTTCGTCGCGGAGGACGCCGACGCCGTATCCGAGCGATTCACCCTGGTCGTCGCCCAGTTCGTACACCCCGTACTGGTCAGGAGCAGCTCCAACTGTGTCCTCGTCCAAATCACGCCACTGTTTCCGGAGACTCATACGTACACTCCTTCCTATCCTCCCGTGTTCTCCTCGACGGGTCCATCGGACTGATCGAGCTCCTTTCGATCCTCCTGGGTCTCTCCGATGAATTCGTAGCTTACCTCCCCTCGCTCGTTTTCAACGAACACGAACACTCGTCCTCGGGCTGTATCGGGATCGGCCTCGACCTTGACCCGTTCACCTTGGAGTTGCCGGACGGTGATTCCCGGGAACAGTGTCTCTTCCTCGTCCTGCTCAAGGATCACACGGCCCACTCCCGAGTCCTGTAGGATGTCGTCATGTGTTCGCAGGTCATTCACGTAGATCATGACCCCCTCGGTCTCCATTGGATCGGTAACCAAGACATGTGCCTCCGCCCCGGGGGGCGTGACCAGCGTCTCAGTCACCGGTTCGGGGACGCCCCGATAGAGCACCTGCCGCCCGTCGAGATATTCTACCTCGACCCCCTCCTCCCGGAGGTCGACCCCGACAGTCCCTGGCGGAACGTCGTTCCGGCTACTCATGACTGACGGTTTCACCCCCCGTCCCGAAAACCGTTACAGTTCCGTTCGGGTCGTGTTCGTTCCCTCCTTGCAGGTCCGGCCAGTGGGGCTCCCGGGTGCGGGTGCGCCGTGCTCGGCAGGAGGCACCACGGCGATGGGGGAAGTTAACGAACAGGCCAAACGAGCCATTCCTTTTCGCCGGCCAACAAGCCGTCTCAGCGACTACTGGGGGACGGCTCGTCGCCGAACTAGGATGGTCAGGTTCAACGGACGGGCCTGGGAGTTTCGTTCGCCGGGGAGTCCGGCTCCTATTCTGCTGGAAAGGGGGCGACGATATCGAGCATCGCCGTCACCGCCACGTCTAAGCCGCGCCACCACGCCTGTCAAGTATGCACGGTAGCGCGGCCGCTCCCGGCGCTGGGACCGTCGTTAACGCCTTAGCGACGGGGAATGGCGCCGCATTCGCCCTTGATTTGGACACGACCGCGACGGTCGAGCTTGATCCGGAATCCGACCACATCAGCGGGCGTGTCATGGACAAGCCCCAGGCGGATACGACACTGATCGAACGGTGCGTCGAACTTGCCACCGATCGATACGGACAAGGGGAAGGTGGCATGGTGGAAACGGAAAGTGAACTGCCGATGGCGGCGGGCTTGAAGAGCTCGAGCGCGGCCGCTAACGCGACCGTCCTCGCCACCCTCGCAGCCCTTGACCGGCCGATCGAGGATGCCGATCTCGGCAGTCACATCACAACTGACCCGGACCCACCGTCGGACCGAATCCAGGACGGGTCGGGCGGGGCTGTCGGACGATTGGCTGCATGCCGACTCGGTGTCGAGGCCTCACGCGATACCGGCGTCACGGTGACGGGCGCGTTCGATGACGCGAGCGCGAGCATGCTAGGGGGCGTCGCCGTAACGGATAACGAGAACGACGAACTGCTTGCTCGGGAGCCGTTCGATCGACGCGCACTGATCTGGACCCCGCCGGAGCGAGCGTACACCGCCGACGCAGACGTCGAAGCCTGCAAGCGGGTTGCTCCGATGGCGGACCTCGCAATTGATCTTGCACTCGCGGGTGAATACGGCCGCGGAATGACGGTCAACGGCCTCGCCTTTAGCGCCGCGTTGGATTTCCCGGCGGCGCCGGCAGTCGAGGCGATGTCCGAAGTCGAAGGGGTGTCCCTGTCAGGGACCGGGCCGAGTGTGGTCGCAGTAGGAGAGCGATCTGGACTGGAAGCTGTCCGGGATCAGTGGGAAACGCGCCCGGGAACCACACGGATGACCGCTACAACAAACAAGGGGGGACGAATCACATGAGCACTGATAGCCCTGCCCCCGAGGAGATGAGTCTCGAGGAACTCCGCTCCGAAATCGAAACGATCGACCGGGAACTCGTCGAATTGATTGCACGGCGGACATACGTCGCGGACACTATTGCCCAGGTCAAGTCTGAACGTGGGCTCCCGACCGTCGATGAGGAACAGGAACAAGAGGTCATGAACCGGGCTGGCAAGAATGCGGAACGGTTCGAGGTGGACTCGAACTTGGTGAAAGCCATCTTTCGGCTCCTGATCGAACTGAACAAGGTCGAGCAACGGAATAACCGGTGAATCCGGACAGGAGCGATCGGGGCCGCCGGTGTAAGGGGTCAGTAGCTCTGCTCCGATGTTCCGGAGAACCTGACACACGAATATTTACTCGTCTCCGAAACTGTCTCTTGAAAAGCTTCTTATACCGCCGGGTGTGTGAAAGGAACACACAATGGCAGACGAACGCCAAACGATGAAAGACGTGAGTCATACCCCACCGGACGGTGTGGGTGCGGCTGACGTCTGGCGACGAGGCATCGACCGAAAGGACGACACCGACGCGGATGAGGAACCGCACGAACAGCCGAACGACTGACCGGACTGGTACTGACGTCGTTTTCTGATTCGATAGCTGCGGGAATGGATTTTAACTCCGACATCGGCTAGCAGCGGCCGATGATTAGCGTCGAGGGGCTGCGCAAAGAGTACGGCGACTTCGTAGCGGTCGCCGATAGCTCTTTTAGCGTTGATGAGGGAGAAATATTTGGCCTGGTCGGTCCCAACGGTGCCGGGAAGACGACGACACTCAAGATTCTCGCAGGACTGGTGGAGCCAACCGCCGGCACAGCCACCGTTGCTGAGTACGACGTCCGGAACGCCCGGATGCGAACTGAGCTCGGGTTTCTCCCCGAGGAATCCCCGCTCTACGAAGGAATGACCGCCCGATCGTACCTCCGGTTTTTTGCTGACCTGTACGACGTGCCTCCGGAAACCGCCCGAAAGCGTATCGAATCGACGTTGGACGATCTGGAACTTGACCACAGGGACAGACCGCTAGGGGACGTCTCGAAAGGCATGAAACGGAAAGTGGCGATTGCTCGTTCACTGGTCAACGATCCGGACGTGTTGATATACGATGAACCCGCGTCCGGGTTAGATCCCTTGACGACCAACTACGTCCTGCAATTCGTGCGGGAGCTCGCCGACAGGGGAAGAACCGTTCTGTTCTCGGCACACAATCTCTACCATGTCGAAAACGTTTGCGATCGGATCGCGGTGATGAACGAGGGACACATCATTGCGCGGGGGACCATACCCGGCATTCGTGCCAAATACGGCGAAACCCGGTATCGTGTCTTTACGACCGTGCCTGTTGAGGACAGCAGACCGGTCGAGACCTTCGCGTCTTCTCAGAACACCTCGGAGACGGTCATGTCGACTCCCGAGGCTGGTGAGTCCGGTCAGTCGGAGCGGTACGAGGTTACCGTCGACGATATGGAGCAGGTCGAAGCGAGACGACTCGAGGCAGAACGCGCCGGTGGTCGGGTAGTCGACATCCGAACGGAAGAGTCCTCGCTTGAGACGATTTTCCTCCAGTTGGCTGAGGGGCCGGTCTCGGGGGATCCGGGAGCAGTGTCGGCGAATGACAAGAAGGCCCCTGCAGAGGGTGTCCATGGGGACGATGGGTCCGGTCCGAAGTTCCACAGCGAGGCCACAGTCGAACCTGGTGGCACGGATACACGGGGCGCCAGCAACGGGGCTGGGGATGGCCGCGGGGAACCAGATACGACGGAGGAGTTCAACGAGTGAGACCCGAGTCGGTCGGCCGCATCGCGCGGTGGGAGATGAGTCGATCCGCAAGCCGCCTCGACAGACGTGCCCTTGCGCTAGGTGGCTTGGCGCTCCTGCTGTGCACGGGAATAGTCGCGGCCTCGATAAGCGGCGTCGCTGGCGCCGGGATCGCACTGGACCGGGACCTGTATCGTGTTGCGGTTCCATCGGACAGCCCCTATCGTGAACCGGTCGCGGAGAGTACAGCCCTCGATCCCGTCCCGCCACAGTCGGAGGCCGACCTCATGGTGATCGACGAGAACCGAACCGACAGGCATGCGGAGGTGGTCCCAGCCGATTCAGCCAAGGGGCAGGCGGCCCTCGGCGCGTTTCGGTCGGCAGTTCGTCAACACAACGACCGACAGATGCGGGCTGAGCCGAACCAGACGGCCGCCTTCCCAGTATCCGTTCGGCTCGACTATGTGACCCGAGACACCGTACGGACCGAGACTGAGGCGTCGACCGAGGAGTCGTCCGAGACTACCAGCAATGCCGAAGGTGGGACCGACACCCAGGCCGATGGCCAGCTGGCCGTTCCGGACTTCGGTGGCGGGAGTGCGAGTTCGGTGATTGGTGGCCGGACCGGCGGGTCGCCGGCGGAGATCAGTCCGCCGTTCCCGTTCGTCTCACTCCTGTTGGCGTTCGTGTTTCTCTTACCGATGAACTTCGTCATTCAAGCATACGGAAGCAGTATTCTGAACGAGCGAATCGACCGGCGAGGGCAGTTGCTCCTGGTCGCTCCCGTCTCCCCCGCTGAAATCGTCGCCGGGAAGACTCTCCCATACCTGTTAGCCGCCGTCGGCGTCACTGCCGTGATTACCTTCGGGATCGCGACGACTGTCGGCGGAGCGGGCCTTGCTTCCGTTGCGGCCGTTTTGCCGATCGCTCTCCTGTTTCTTGCGGCCACTTTCCTTGGCGCCATGCTCGCCCGTTCGTTCAAGGAACTCACGTTCGTTACCGTCGCTATTTCCGTGTTTCTGACGAGTTACGCGTTCGTCCCAGCAATCTTTGCCACAGTGACGCCCATCGCACTGATTTCGCCCCTCACCATCGTCGTCCGTGATCTCCAAGGGACTGGAACCTTGCTGGTCGAGTACCTGTTCTCGACCGGCCCGTTCTACTTGGCGTCGGTGGTTCTGTTTCTTCTGGGGACGGGAATATATCGAGAGGAAGACATGTTTTCCCAGCGCTCAGTCCCGCTGAAACTCCTCGATGCGTTGTCGGTCCGACTACGTACACCGAGATCGGTGGGGGTTCTGAGCGGGCTGTTCATCCCGTTCGTCTTCATCGCCGAACTGCTCGCGGTGGCGACGCTGTTCGCGCTTCCAGTCCGGGTCTCGATTCCGCTCCTGTTGCTGACGATCGCCGTAGTCGAGGAGACGGCCAAAAGCCTCCACGTGTTTGCGGGATTCCACTCGGGACGGTTCCAGCCACGGACACGGACTGCCGTCTGGCTCGGGACGCTCTCTGGCCTTGGCTTCTTTTTGGGAGAGAAACTGTTCGTGATCGCACAACTCGTCGGACTCCCCTCCCTTCCCATCGGTGAAGCGGCATTCGCTCCCGCGGGACTCGTGGGCGACGGTGCCAGTGGGCTGCTCCTCCTGGTGGCCCCCCTGGGCTTGCACATGATCACTGCAGTGATCACGGCTCTCGGGGCCAGCCGGGGACGGGATTGGTACGGGGGGACACTGGTCGTCGCGAGCCTCCTGCACACGCTCTATAATCTGGCGGTGGTGGTGACCGTTGGATAGCGAGTCCTCGCCTCTCCGGCTGCTTCGGTCGGTGCTTCGCAGCCCCCGGGTCGTCATTGCACGTCGAGAACTGTGGTCGCTTCGGGCCGAAAAGACGATCGTCCTCGCTCTCCTTATCCAACTGTTCATCGCTACGTTCTCCTCGTTTCTTGTCGTCGGGCTCGTCTCCCTCTACGACCCTGGCAGCCTCGGTGGCACCACAGTCGAAGCCGGGGTTGCAGGGGAGGCCAGCGACGACCTCGTCGCTGCGATTGAGGAGACCGACGGGATCAGGGCCGAACGGTACAGGACTGAGGCCCGCGCTAGGACGGCCTTTGCCCGTGGCAACGTCGATGCCGCACTCCTCTCGAAACGGGACGGTGGTCGCATTGCGGTCAGTGTGCTCGCGCCCGACTCGAACGTCCGAACGACGCTCGTCGTGGTTCAGGTGCGTGAAGCGCTCCGGGTTCTCGAGCGACAGGAACGCGTTGATCGAGACGCATACCTCCGGGTAGCACCCCTCAATCCTCCGGCCCGTGCTTCGGCGAGCCCCTATTTCGGATTCACCTACACGGTGTTGGTGCCTCTGTTGCTGTTCCTCCCGGTGTTCATCAGCGGTTCGATCACCGTCGACTCGATCACCGAGGAGGCGGAACGCGGAACCCTTGATCTGCTCCGCGTCACGCCGGTCGACCTCGGGACGATTCTCGACGGGAAGTTGCTCGCCTCTGTCGGGTTGGCCCCAGCGCAGGCGATCGTCTGGCTGAGTCTTCTCGAGTTGAACGGAACTCACGTGGCCAACCTCACGGCGTTGGTTCTACTGGTCACGGGCCTTACGCTCCTGGTGGCGAGTCTGGGAGCGATCGTATCCATCCTGGCGCCGGACCGTCGAGTAGCGCAGTTCCTCTACTCCATTGGGATTTTGGTGCTCTTCGGGGGTGCTAGCATGTCCTCGCTCAACCCGGCCAACAGCGTGGCCCGACTCGCAGTCGACAGCGCCGACCTCGGGGTCCATCTCTCCGTGGCCGCGTTCCTTGGCCTCGGTATCGTCCTGTATTCAGGAAGCCGGACAGTGGCTGATCGCGTGACGATGGAAAACTAACCCCCCCTTGGACGCCGCGTGTTCCCGCGTTTCACAGTATTCGGTCAGTCGGTCGACGGACCACTCCCACCAGATGGATCTGGATGACGAGCAGGGCGGTGAACGTACAGCCTAAGACCGCGAGGCCGGCCGTCGCGGTGACAGCGGTCGCCACACCGGAGGTCTCTGTCCCGTCCAGTCGATCAGCAGCCAGATCAGGGCACCAATACTTTCCATAGGATCCCATCCGGACTTCGGAATGCCGTACCCCGCCGACTAAGGAATCGTCCTCTCTCGAGTTTGGTCAGCAACTCCTTATCGGGATCTGCCGGTCTGTCCGTCCCCCCCTCGGTGGTGACTTGGAGGTCCAGCCACGGTATCAACGACCGTTTCACCGTCCACCACCAAGTTGTAGGCTCCCTCGTCTTGGTTCCAGAGGACCAGCACGTTTTCGAACGCCAAGACCGCGCCGTAGGCGGCATTTTCCAGCGACTGATTCAGTGGCGAGTCCTGTGTCCGAACCGTGTAGTGGTCGACAGTCTGCGATCCATCACCGATCAGGAACACTTCGTTTCCGCTGGCCTGGGTGCTGCCGGGGCCGTCCTTCCGTTCTTTGAGATCATGACTCAATTTGACCGCGAGCAGGTCGACCCGATTCGTCACGTGCCGTTCGGTCTCGGCCATTTTCGCGTGCTCGGCTGGGTCCGCGTGAACCTCGAAGCGTCGTATTCCGTCCCTCCGTAACACCGCATAGGAGAACCGAACCGAGGTGTTCACAAACACCCCCCGGCCTCCGCCCGGCGTATCGAGTTGCCGCTGGAACCCCGGCGTGTCCAGCTCCGGGTGTTCGTCGAAGGACCATCCGCGGTCCGAGGGGTCATGTCCCGGCCAGAGGCGCAGGTCCGGCGCGTAGACCGTGTTCTCACTTTCCGCAGGCGCGACGGCACGTTCGACGGTTCTGAGGGTAGTACTTGTCTGTAAGTCTGCGGGTGCAAGCAGCAGACACGTGCCGTCCGAGCTTACCTCCCCGAGATACCGACGGACGACGGCTTCCGGATCTTCCAACTCCGACAAGACGTTTGCGAACATCAGGAGGTCAATGTCACTCGCCTCGTCGGTGTGCCCGAGTTCTGCTGGATCGAAGGATTCGGCGGTCACCTCATGGATAGTCGTCCGGAAGTTCCGGTGCGTTTCCTCGAGGAGTCGGTCGAGGATGTCGACGGATGTACTCGGTTCGACGGCGTGGTAGTCCACGACCGCGTCGTCGGGCAGATAATCATGCAGGCCGAGTGCCGGACCGCCGGTCCCGGCTCCGATATCTACCACTCGGAGTCGGCGGTCGAGCATCCCCCGTTCGGTGAGCGTGTCCAGCACGTACCCGATTGAAGCATAAAAGTCGGGTAGGTGATAAATCGCGTAGCCCAGCGCGTCCACGGAGTCATACGTTACATCGCGTCCTCGATAGTAATCCTCCTTCAGCTGTCGAATCGCCCCACGGAGGCTGTCGCCGGATTCGCCCCGGTGCCAGTCCGGCCCGTACCGTTCCACGAGAACGTTCTCCAGGGCCCGACAATACGTCTCCGGGAAAGCCTCCGGTTGCCAGTTCGACAGAGGAACAGGACTCTCGTCGGCGGGGACGAACGTCCCGTCGGACCGTTCGAGAATTCCCAGGTCGAACGACTCGTCTCGTATCGCCTCCCGGACGACACCCGGATGTGGCTGGCGTGGGAGGTACTCGCGGATCTCCTCCGGATCGATTGGCCGAACGTTCCGAAGGTACTTGATCGTGTCACGCAAACGGGAGCGATCGAGGGTCATCCGGTCTCGTTCGGCCCCCGTTCCCCAGGATCGGCATTGCGGGGGGTCGCGTCGACTTGTTGCCGTGCTTGTTCAAACAACTCCCTGAACCGGTCTGCCTCCGAACTGGCCACCGACTGGGCGGCCATTGCGACCCGGTCAGCGCCGTCAAACGTCGCCTGAATATCGGCGTACGTCGACGGATCCCCTTCGGTCACCGTGGCCGCCAACGATCCCAGACGCCTCGATACCGGTGTCTCGAACGCCGGATCAACATCTTCGGCGGCCAGCGCGTACGCGAGAACAGCTGCATGAGCCCCAGCCTGAACAGTTTCCATCGCGCGGTCATGCTCTGCTGCCGTGGTTTGGAACACCTCGTTACCCTCCGCGGCGAGGGTATCTCGGACCTTCTCGACCTGTGGGCCGGTCTGACCCGCCACGTAGGCGATCCGGCCGGGGGCCCGGGGCGGGGCAAACAGCGGATGAAAACTGCCATACTCTGGCGAGTCTCCTCCAGCGGTATTCGCGTCAGAGAACCGTTCCCGCATTACCGAGAGTGGCTTCTCCATCACTCCCGCGAGATCAACCATCGCACCCCCTCGAGCCACGAAGGAGGCATACTCCCGGATCGTCTCCTCAATAGCTGGAATGGGAACGGCGACAGTCACCAGGTCGTACCCCTCCGTCGATTCGGGATCCGCCGTCGGGGTCATCACATCCCCCCCGACGCGTTGTGCGGCTTGCCTTGCGGTGGCCCTATCCACATCGGCGAACACGACAGCCGTTTCCGTCTTCCGAAGTAGGACGTCCGCGAACCACTGGCCGATTTCGCCGGCACCCACCACAAGCGTTCGCATCGCCGTCCTGTATCCTCGCTCCCCGCAAAAACAGTTCGATTGTTGTACCACCGGGAGACTGCAACCTAGTCCTGTCGAATCGACGGCCCTCCCGTCCTGCCGACGGGCGATGAACACGCGAACCTCCGCTGATCAGGTAACCGCGACCGAACGCGCCGTGGCCGGTATCCGATACAGGGTCTCAGACGCGGAGCTCGACCGGGTACTCGGTGAGGTTCCTGCATCCGTCGTCGGTTACGACAGCCAAGTCCTCGATCCGGATCCCTCCGACAGCGGGATCGTACAGGCCTGGTTCGACCGTCACGACGTGCCCCGGCTTGAGTTCTTCCCCTTGGGGGCTCAGGCTCGGTGCTTCGTGAACGTCCAGTCCGATGCCATGTCCCGTCGAGTGGATGAACCCGGTTTCCGTGTTCGGATCCGAGCGCAGGGTTTCGTATCCAGCCTCTTCGAGCACGTCACATACCTCGTCGTGAATGGTCGCTCCCGTTACACCCGGTTCGATAACCTCGAGTGCAGCGACCCGAGCTTGGTCTACCACCTCGAACCGATCCTTGACTTCCGCACCCGGTTCACCGCGAACGAACGTCCGGGTCATATCAGCATGGTACTTCGAGGATTTGTCCTTCGGGAACACGTCGATAATGATTGGTTCGTCCGCCGGGAGCGGACCACTGCCCCGTTCGTGCGGGTCGGCTCCCTCGCGTCCCCCTGCAACGATCGTTTCGTCGAGTGCACACCCTTCACGCAGTAATGCCACCTCGATCTCCTCTTTGACACGCTCGCTCGTCAGGGGATCGCCGTTCAGATACAGGACACCGCCGCGGGGCTCCGACGCCGCAAGGAGGTCTTCAGCAGCACCGAGCGCCGTTTCGTTCGCCGCTTGTGCGAGTTCGATTTGTTCAATCTCCGTCTCCGTCTTGACGGCACGAGCGGCCTCAACGTACCCCTCGTCGTCCACCTTCAGTTCGATGCCATGTTCCCTGAGCCCGTCCGCGATGGCCACCGGGAACCGGTCTGGGACGAGGACGGATTCGACGCCGAGGTCCTCGAGAAACGCGACACAGACCCGAACCCTTCCTTCCCGTTGTCCGAACTCCTCCACGCGGGATTGGTACTCGTATTCGGCGAAGCGTGCCACGGTATCCGCCTGCGATTCGGACTTCGCCCGCCCGTATTCGAGTCCGGAAACGAGGATCGCGAGGTCATCCGGCGTGTAACACGTGAAGAACGGCCCTGGCGCGTCGAAGCCAGAGAGGTACAGTTGGTTCGCGTCGGAACTGGCAGCATGGATACAGTAGCCGTCGGCGACGCCATCCTGAACCGCTTGATCGAGGTCCGGAACAGTCGACCGCATACACGCGTAGAATGGCGCCCCGATATAGAACCCGCTGGAACTGATCCGGCCCACAAGTTCCCCCCCCAAACCCGCGCAGGCACCGACAGGCCGTCCGGTAACCTCTTGACCCCCGGGCCGGAGGCCGGCGGTATGGACGCTGTCGTCTCACGCTCCAGCGTTGGTGGCCGTGTGCGTGCACCCCCCTCAAAGAGCTACACCCATCGAGCTATCCTGGCTGCCGGATACGGTCTCCGGACGACTGTCCGGTCGCCCCTCATGAGCGCGGACACCAGGGCGACCGCGCGCGCCGTTGAGGCGTACGGCGGTGAGGTCGTCGGGGCCGATGGGGACGCTGATGACGAGGAAGCAAACACTCTCGAGGTTGACGGTTTCGACGGTCGGCCGACGGTCCCGAACGACGTCATCGACTGTCGGAATTCTGGAACCACCATGCGTCTCGTCACGGCGTGCGGCTCGCTTGCTGATGGCCTAACGGTCCTGACTGGTGATGAGTCACTTCGGAATCGCCCTCAGGGGCCACTCCTTCAGGCCCTCCGAACCCTCGGTGGCCGGGCCGAGTCCACCCGGAGCAACGGTCAGGCTCCCTTGGTCGTCGGCGGGCCGATCTCGGGAGGAGACGTCTCGATCCGTGGCGATGTTTCCTCACAGTTCGTTACCGCGCTGCTCATGGCTGGAGCGGTCACGGAGTCGGGCATCGATATCGAACTCACGACCGAACTCAAGTCCGCGCCTTATGTCGAGATTACCCGGGAGGTACTGGATACCTTCGATGTGAACACGATTGAAACCGACCGCGGGTTCAGCGTACCTGGAAATCAAGCGTATCGCGCCGAGGCATACACCGTCCCCGGTGATTTCTCCTCGATTTCGTATCTGTTGGCTGCCGGGGCCGTGGCCGGAGAGGCCCTGGTGACCGTGCGCGGAGCGAAGCCGAGCGCTCAGGGTGATAGTGCGATCGTCGATATCCTGGATCGGATGGGAGCCCCTACAGAGTGGGACCGAGCCGCGGCTGAGATAACCGTCCGGCAGGCGCCGTTGCACGGCGTCGATGTCAGCGTGGCCGATACGCCCGACCTCCTGCCAACGCTTGCAACCCTCGGTGCGGTAGCCGATGGGAATACACGGATCCACGACTGTGAACACGTCAGGTACAAGGAGACCGACCGCGTGAGCGCGATGGCGACGGAACTGCGTCGGCTCGGAGTCGAGTTGACCGAGGAGCGAGACACACTCATAATCCACGGGGGCGAGTCCCGATTAGTCGGCACGACCGTCGACGGTCGCCGCGATCATCGGTTGGTGATGGCCCTCGCTGTCGCCGGTCTCGTCGCGGAGGGCACGACCACAGTAAGGGGTGCCGAACACGTCGACGTGTCCTTCCCCGGATTCTTCGACGTGCTCGCCGACTTGGGCGCGGAGGTGAGGATGGAAAAATGACCGAGGAGAGCTCGAGTCACGGATCGAGTGTGCATCCCGACCCGTTCGAGTTCGAGTTTCGGCCCGGGCTGATCAACTTCGGTCGAGGCGCGCTCTCCACGCTCGACAGCGTCCTGGCCGACAGTGGCTGTGAACGGGGACTCGTCGTCTGCGGTGAGAACGTCTCTGCAAATACTGCCCTCATGGAACAGGTTCACGACGGGCTCGCGGACAGGCATGTCGGCACGTTCACCGGAACCACGCCCGAAAAACGGCTATCTGAGGCCGTTGCGGCTGCTCGCAGGGCGGACGAACTTGGGGCGGACGTCCTGGTCCCAGTCGGTGGCGGTTCGAGCTTGGACGTCGCAACCGTCGCGAGCGCCATTCGTGCTGATGACCGTGGCCTCGACGCGGTACGGAATGAGGTTCGGGAAACCGGAGGTATCAGTCTCCCTGGTGATCGCCGGAACCTAACCCCGCTTGTTCCGATTCCAACCACGTTTGCGGGGGCTGACCTATCGGTCGTCGCTGGTATCACTGTCGACCTGGGGGAGGAACTCGTCTCGACTGGGGTGGGGGGCGAGGAGCTGATGCCAGCCGCGCTCGTGTACGATCCAGCGGCGTTCGAGACCACCCCAGCGAGCGTCTTGGCAGGCTCGGCGATGAACGGGTTCGACAAGGGACTGGAAGCGATCTATGCCCGTGACGCCACCCCGATCACGGATGCGACTGCTGTCCGAGGGCTCCGGCTCCTCCGGAGCGCATTGCCGTCCCTGTTCGAGGGGAACGGAGGCAAGAGCCAGACCGGTTCCGAGACCGTGGCTCGGGCAGCGATGGGACGGGCCGTCGCAGGGGTCATCCTCGTTCAGTTCGGAGTGTCGACACCAGACAGGCTCAAATTGAACGTCATCCACGCGTTCGGCCATGGATGTCGAGATGCGTTCGGCATCCAACAAGGTCTCGCCCACGCGGTACTCGCTCCCCACGTCCTTCGTGCGATTCTGTCTCGATGTGATGCCAGGCGATCGGTCCTTGCTGAAGGACTCGGGGTCGATTTGGCATCGGTAGACGATGTCGCCGACAGGATCGTCGGCGAAGTCGAACGGGTTCGAGACGGCCTCGGCGTCCCGACCCGATTGCGGGATTTGGACGGCACCAGTCGTGACGCGCTAACTGAGGCCGTGGAGATAACCGTCCAAGACGGGCTCATGGCGTTCGCACCGCCAGGGTTGGAGCTCTCGTCGGCCGATATCCATGATGTGTTTGAGGCGGCGTGGTAGTGTACCCGCTCGTCCCATTCAGGTCCGACTGAACGCGACTGAGATGATCGGAGTGAAACGAGTGGAGAAAACTCGTCGCCCGCGCCGCGATTCGTGCGCGGGCAACCTGCCGTGTTGCCAGACGGTCCCCCGGGCCGTGACAGTCCCCCGTATGCCACGACCCGTCAGGATGTTGGAGACCGGTTAAAAAACGTCTCTCGCCGATTCTCGTCGACCGATAATGGGCCCGGGATCCCGTGGGCTCGTATAAAAACGCCCGCAGTATCATGGGACCAGGCACAGGGGGCGACCGGCCGTATTACCCACCAGGGTCGGGCGGTCCCCGACCAACGAGGCCTGATGTAGTATGACCGGCTCATCACGATTAAAATCGACTGACACATCTCCCGACACACCTGCCGTCTGTGATGCGATAGCCGACGACGGATCCAGACGGATCCTCAGTGCCGCCGATACTCCACAGACGGCTGCAGAACTCGCGAACAGTTGTGAAATTCCCCTTTCTTCCACGTACCGGAAAATCGACAGATTAACTGCTGCGGGGTTGCTCGCCGAATCGATCCACATCCGCGAGGACGGGCACCGGGTTTCGCGGTTCACACGCACTTTCGAGTCGCTCGAAATCTCCGTTGATGGGCCTGGGTTGGGTGTCCAACTCGAGACCGCCAATCGTGACTCACCCGGAGGCCGGGACAGAAGTGTGCGCTCGCTCGGTGCGTCCGACTAGTCCGGCCTTCGACACCGCCTGCAGCCACCTTCGGCAGGATCCGCCCTCCGCTAGAATGGCTTTCGCGACCGAGCAAGCCCTTCGATGGCTTATCTGATAGAAAACACATGCCTCGACCCGGGTACCGCCGTCCGACTTCCTACCATTCCGCTTCGGGAGGATTTTCATTGTGCGATACTAACTTGCCACCGATGGGTGTTGGTCTGCGGACCGAGTTGGCCGTCGATCGTCCCGAAAATTGTCCGATAGCACATCTCTCTGGGACGACCGACCATTCGGTGAGTAATGTCGAATGGACGGGGAACGGTGACGGACCGACTGTCGAGGAGTTCCAAGTCAGGACCGGTCGTCCGGAACTGGAACAGGAAGCCCGAGTGGACGTCGATCGCGTTCTTGACCTGGACAGTACACGTGTCTACCGGTTCACGCGCCAGCAGGACGCCTCCTGCGCCTGTGAAGCGGTGGAGGCGCTGGGTTGTCCTATAGCGGACGCGCGCGCCGAGGATGGTACGCTCCTTCTCACGCTCCACATCGACGACACCGATACACTACGTGAAGTGATACGACGGATGGAACCCGTCGCTGCCAGCGTCGAAGTGAGGTACCTCGTCCGAGACAACTTCACCCAGGATGGATCGGACGTGACGGTCGTGGACCGGAACCGACTCACAACCCGCCAGCGCGAGGTTCTCAGGACGGCGTACGAACTGGGATACTTCCGATACCCTCGGGAGACGAACGCCTCCGAAGTCGCGGACGAACTTGGGATCAGTCTCTCGACGTTTACCGAACACCTTTCGACGGCTCAGTCGAAGCTTCTCGACGAACTCCTCCAGCAGTAACCACCGAGGACTCGGCCGACCCGTCAAATTCTGATGCCTCCTCGACTGATCGCTTCCGTTCCCAGCGACCGGGAATCGGCCTTGAATTTGGGGCCGCACAGGTCCCAGGTTTCGCCGATGACTCGGAGCGTGTCCTCGATTCGGCCGCTGAATAGCCTATCGAAGAATGGAACGACCCTGAAGGGAATGGACGCGACAGTCGTTGGAGGTGGAATCGGCGGACTATCCACGGCCTGCTATCTGGCCGCCGCCGGGGCGGAGGTAACCGTCCTCGAGCAAGACACGCGGATGGGTGGTGTAGCCAACCTGATCGAAACGGACGGCTATCGATTCGATACCGGCCCCTCCTGGTATCTAATGCCCGATGTCTTCGAACGGTTCTTCGGACACTTCGACCGGACTCCGGGTGATTATTACGACCTCGAACAGCTGGACCCACAGTATCGCGTGTTCTGGAAGGACGGGGATCGTGCCGACGTCCGTCCCGACCGCGACCATATGCGAAAACTGTTCGAGTCGTACGAACACGGTGCAGGGACCGCTCTTGACCGCTATCTGGCGGACGCCAGGGAGGCATACGAACGCGGGATGGAGACGTTTGTCTATCAGGACCGTCCGCGGCTCCGTGACTTCATGGATACGGAGGTCGTAAAAAACGCCCGCGCCGTCACCCTCCTGAAGTCGATGGACGACTACGTCCAGAACTACGTTTCACATCCGAAACTGCGACAACTCTTGGAGTACACGCTGGTCTTCCTGGGTGGCTCGCCGTACAACACCCCGGCGATATACTCGATGATGAGCCATGTCGACCTGAACCTGGGGGTCTTCTATCCCAAGGGTGGTATGTATCAGATCGTGGAAGCACTGACCGAACTGGCCGATGAGTTGGACGTCCGCCTTGAGCCCGGCGTTCGCGTCGAAGGCATCCAGGGCCGGCGGGGTGGGTTCTCGATTACCGTCCCGGAAAGGAGACAGCCCGCGGATATCGTCGTCAGCAACGTCAATCCGTCCTATACGGAAACCGAACTATTACCCTCCGAAAAGGGGAATGGGTCCGATTACTGGACGGACCGGACCTACGCCCCATCCGCGTATCTGTTATATCTCGGCGTCGAGGGCGAGGTTGACCCGCTGGCTCACCATACCATCGTGCTACCGACAGACTGGGACGCCCACTTCGAGTCGATTTTCGACGATCCCGCCTGGCCCACAGACCCCTCGTACTATGTCAGTGTCCCTTCGCAGACCGACCGATCCGTAGCTCCATCCGGCTGTCATAGCGTCGTAGTTCTGGTTCCGATCGCTCCAGGGCTGCCTGACGATGATTCTCTTCGGGAGCAGTACAAGAAGCGTGTCCTTCGTGACCTCGCGGACAACGTCGGGGTCGATCTTCGCAACCGTATCGTCGTTGAGCGGGATGCATGCGTTTCGGAGTTCGCCGACCACTTCGGCGCCCCCGGCGGAACCGCGCTCGGCCTGGCGCATACCCTCCGCCAAACCGGACCGCTCCGACCCGGCCACCGGGGTCCGGTCGAAGGCCTATACTACACGGGCTCGTATACGACGCCGGGGATTGGGGTCCCGATGTGTCTGATCAGCGGCGAGCACACCTTTTCGGCGGTTCATCAGGACGCGAATGACGCCACCCGGACGAGCGGGGGATGGTTGCCTCGACTGTATTGACATCGATCTGATAGGAACATCAGCCGAGATCGGCCCGAAGGTACGAGTCGACGGTGGAAGTGGACCGTCCGATC
>CAZCXJ010000001.1:0-109129 GCA_964502585.1 uncultured Candidatus Halobonum sp. | reverse complement strand
TCAGCCGAGATCGGCCCGAAGGTACGAGTCGACGGTGGAAGTGGACCGTCCGATCCCGAGGTCGAACGTACGGTTCGCCACTCCTTGAGCTGCGAAGATGCTTAGCACCGCCGGTGTGCCTTCGTCAGCCGCGCAGTCAGGACCCGACGCGATGACGTGTCGAGCGAACGTCCTCACGGGTGGTAGGACCGGTATTGGACCGGTCGGCGGGTCGTTCGGTTCCGAGGGATCGCATGGAGTTCCCGACTACAAGGAGGCTGCTCGCGGCCATCGCAACGGCGGCAAACAGGGGATTCAGTACCCCTGTCGCGGCGAGGGGTAACGCCACGGCATTGTAGCAGAAGGCCCAGGTGATGTTCTCCCTTATCCGGCGTCTCGTGGCCGTGGCGGTTTCGAATACCCGTGGTACCGCGTGTAAATCCGAATCGGTGACGACGGCATCGGCGGCGTCCGCCGCCAGCTGCGTCCCTTCCTCCATGGCAATACCAGCGTCGGCGATAGCAAGCCCCGGGGCGTCGTTACTACCATCGCCCACCATTGCGACGGGGCCGTCCGCACGAAGCCGTTGGATGACTTCGGCCTTTGCTTCAGGAGGCACTCCTGCGAACACTTCATCCACGGCAGGGTGGTCGCTGAACTGCGTCGCCGCGTCCTCGTCGTCACCAGTGATGATCACTATACGACGACCGGCGAGAGTTTGAAGCACCTCCTCCCACCCCGGGCGAGGCGTGTCTCCCACTGCCAACGTTCCCCGAGCACGCCCATTCCACCCTACGAGTGCGGGGATGTCACCTTCTGTGCGCGCCTCTCGATAGGCCTTCGCAAAGCGGGAGGGAACGTGCCAGCCTTCGTCGTTGAACAGGTCTCGTCGTCCCACGATTACCCGTTCACCTTCGACGGTCGCACCGACCCCCCGGCCCGGATAGCGTTCGAAATCGGATACCGGAAGCTCAGGGGAGGTCACCCTGTCGGTGATCGCCTCGGCAAGCGGATGGTCAGCGAACTGTTCGACTGCTGCCGCCCGTTTCAGCCCTTCCTCCTCGCCGATCCATTTCGACATCTGCATCTCACCAGTGGTCAGCGTCCCGGTCTTGTCGAACGCGACCGTCGCTGTCCGAGGTGCTCGTTCGAAGAGCCCGTCGTTCGTAAAAACGATTCCCTCCTCAAGAGCGGTCTTAACCCCCGCCGTGATCGCAAGCGGCGTCGCGAGCCCGAGCGCACAGGGGCAGGAGACGACAAGGACTGCTAACGAAGTCAGTACCACTGCCGAGGGTGGTGCGCCCAAGACCCAGTGGACGGCTCCAACGATGAGCGACAGCAGAAGCACCAAGGGGACGAAGACAGCCGCCAGCCGATCGGCAAGCCTCTGGGCTCCGGACCGTTCGCTCTGAACCGTCCACAGGGTTTCGACCACCCGCTCGAGGGTACTCGATGACCCGTCCGTAGCCTCGATAACGATCCCTCCATCCGTGAGCAGCCCCCCGCCGATGACCTCGTCGCCCGGACTGACACGAACCGGGTTTGACTCGCCCGTGAGCAGGGATTCGTCAACTCCAGCAGTACCCTCGACGACCGTGCCGTCGACAGGGATCCGCTCACTGGCCCTGACCACCAATTCGTCTCCCTCCTTCAGTTCTGAGATGGGAACCTCTTCGATTCCCGCGGCCGTCCGCCGTCGCGCCGTGTTAACTCGTTCCTTCGTCAGTTCAGTCAGGGTACCGGCGGCCCCCTCTCTGACACGCTCTTCGTAGTACCTCCCGGCAGTGACCGCCAGAACGATTACCACTGTCACGTCGAAATACACTTCCCTCCCACCCAGCAGCAGGACGACGACACTGTACAGATAGGCGGTACAGGCGGCTAGAGCGACGAGGAGGTCCATGTTCGGACGGCGGGCCAGGAGGCTCACATACGCCCCCCGGAGGACTGGCCATCCCGTGTACCCCAACACGATCGTCGCCATCACCCAGACGTTCAACAGTACGTAACTGCCGGCGAGTCCGGCGAGGTCCAGGAGCGATTCGACAGCAGGCAAGCCGGCATAGGTGGGATAGAGGAACAGGACGTACCAACACATCGTCATCATGCCGAAGAAGCCGCCGACCAAGAGGCGTCCAATCGTCGGTCGGTCCGTTGTGTCGTCCATTTCCCGCTCTCGAGCCATATATCCGACACCGCCGACGATGTCTGAGAGGTCGTCCTCAGTTAGTCGCTCCTGGTCGTAGACTACTCTAAGCATCCCGTTCGGGTAACTCGCGCTTGCAGCTTGCACCCCCGGGTGATCGGTCACCCTCGCTTCGAGGAACGCCTCACAGGTCGCACAGTGCATCCCCTCGACTGTGAGAAACGCCGTCTCGCCAGTCGCGTCATCCGGGCCGACGTCAAGCGAGTGGCGGGGCTCTGGTGACCCTGTCTCCGTATCATCGAGGGTCCGTGCAACTTCCAGACAGCCCCGACAACAGAAACCTCCCTCGACCTCAGGAGCGGTGATCGGCGGTTCGGGGGTTTCCAACCCACACAAGGTACACGTGGACCTGCTTCGTGTCATGGTATCGAGACGAGTAGGTATGGGACGTTCACACCGACACTTCCGAGGCCTCGCGCGAGCGGGACGAACCCAAGCAGAATGAACACGGCCCCCATCGCCCGATGAAGGCGCTCGCGTGTCGGTCCCGGAAGCGCCCCGACGGCACTCCCGTAAGCGAACAACATCGGAAACGTTCCCAGCCCGAGCATTGCCAGCGCCGAACCCCCCTCGAGTACCGATCCGCTCGCGAACGCCCACAGGAAGGCGGGGTATAACAACGGACAGGGGAGTGCCGCGTGTATGGCGCCAAGCCCGAGGATTCCGGGACCAGCTGCCCACCGGTCGACCCTGGTTGTCAGCCCTTGCTGAACCCGGCCGACCGCGCGTTCCAGGGCGGAAGGGAGCGGTACAGTCCCAGTGGGCGGGCCGCCAGTCAGATAGTTGATCCCTGCAGAAATCACAACAATCCCAACGAGCATCCCTGCGAAGCCCCGGACGAGGTTTCCAACGGCCGCGATGTCCGCAATTCCATATACCGTACTGCCGGCCGCACCCAACATGGCGCCGACGATCCCGTAGCCGAGCGTTCGCCCGACATTGAACAAGCCCTGTTGACGAAGGACAGTCCAAGTTGGTCCCCGTTCAGAATCATCGTCCTCGACGGAATCGGCGTACAGCGTCACTAGGGGTCCGCACATGCCCAGACAGTGTGCGCTACCGAAGAGCCCCAGGAGGGCGAAACCTACGAGTTCGACCCAGAGGGAGCCCGGAACGCCGCCACCCATGGATTATCCCGTTGAGCGTGGGTCGTGTCGGTCCGCGGGCCCGAGCATCGCATAAACGGATCCCGCAATCAACAGGACGCTCACGATCGACAGGCCAACGACAGGGGCCGAACGATCCAGCAAGAACAACACGCCAGGTATCAGCCCGAGGGTGACGATTACTGGTGCGGCCAGTCTGACGTTCATCGTCAAGGGTGTCCGTTCGCCCGTCGGTTAAATAACGAACGGCATTCCCAGTCGCTGGGAACGGCGTCATCTGTTTAAGCACGTTTCTGGTCCAACGACCAGGTATGTACCGCCAGGTGCAACGGTTCCACCCAGTCTTTCGTGTTCCAGCTGGGGACGAGGGGGGTCGGACCGATGGCTGACGGCCAACGAACCCCGTCCAGACGCGACGTGATGAAAACTGGATTGGCGACGGCTGGGTTCGGACTCGCGGCGGGCACCGCACGTGGCCAGGAATCAGGCGAGCAACGCCCGGACTTCGGCGAGTGGCTTGAGGACGTCGACGGGGGATTCCGTGACGCCCGTGGGCAAGACGAAGTTACGGTCCAAGTCGGTGCTGACGGAAACGGCGGTCCCTTCGCGTTTTCGCCCGCGAACCTCTGGATCGATCCCGGGACGACCGTCGTGTTTCAATGGGCCTCGGACAACCACAACGTCGTCGTGGAAGGCCAACCTGCCGATGCAGGGTGGGAAGGGCACGACCCGATTGAGGACACCGGGTTCAGTTTCGAATCCACGTTCGAGACGGAGGGAATGTACCGGTACTTCTGTGAGCCTCACCGGTCTCTGGGAATGCTCGCCGGCCTAGCCGTCGGCGACGAGGTCCCGACTCGTCAAATCGAGGCACCCGGTGGTGAGGCCGGCGCGGACGGCGGTGACGGTGGGACCACCGTATTGCCGCTTGGATCCGTCGAGGCGACTCTCGTGTTCATCCTGTACGGGTTCGCCGGGCTTGCGATGGTCGCCGTCTTGGGGGCTGAGGGGCTCTCAGAACTCCGCCAGCGAGGGGGACTCCGGGGTCCGAAACCCGACCCCGCCGAAGCGGCCACAGACCCGACGGAGCCGTCCCGCGTCCAAGAGCTCGACCATCACGAGTACGATCCGAAGGGGACCGCGTCCCTGATCGTCCTGTACTTGGCGATTCTGGTCGGGATGTGGTTGTTCATGTACTTCGTGGAGTTCCTGGGCAACGGCCCGACGGTGATCGGATAGGAGGTGTCACGCATGGAAATCCATCGATTCGAGAAAATCTGGTTGGTCGTATCGATCGTCCTGATTGTGGGCTTCATCGGCACCGTCACCTACGGCGCTGTCGGTGCCGGGGTCACGATGGTCAGCGAGGAGGGTGGGACCGTGGATGCGGGCAATCCCACCGCATCGGATTCGTTCCGCGACCCGGGAGTCTACCGGACCGGTCCCGGTGAGTACGCAGTGTACGTCATCGCGCGACAGTTCCTCTTCCAACCCGGAACCAACGAGCCGATCAGGGTGCCAGCCGGAAGTGAAGTCACCTTCTATGTTACCAGCGGAGATGTCGTCCACGGGTTCGAGGTGGTGGGTACGAACGTCAACGTCATGGTGATCCCAGGGCAGGTGTCACAGATCACCGTCTCCTTCGAGGAGAGCGGCTCGTATGGAATCCTTTGCAACGAGTACTGTGGTGCTGCCCATCACGAGATGGCCGGGCAATTGGTAGTCCAGCCCCGCTCAGAATTCGACGCCAACGCCAGCTTGGAGGGTGAAATCTGATGACGTACCTCGATAGGTACCCCACCGAAGCAAAGTACGTCCGACGGTCGTTCCTGATTGCGTTCGCTGCCCTGGGGATCGGCGGGCTGTTCGGACTCCTCCAAGCGCTCCATCGGACGGGGGTGTTGCGGCTCGTCCCGTCGAGCGAGTACTATACCATGCTGACGGGCCACGGTGTCCTCCTAGCGCTAGTCTTCACCACGTTCTTTATCGCGGGACTATTCGTTTGGGCGACATCTCGGAGCTTGGACCGGAGGCTCGATCCGCGCCTGATGCGGCTCTGGTTCGGTCTCTTGCTCGCAGGGACCGTGTTAGCCGCGATCCCGATACTCGGCGGGTTCAGCGACGCGATCCCGCTGAGCGCAGACGTCCTGTTCACTTTCTACCCCCCACTCCAGGCGCATCCATTCTTCTATATCGGCGCCGCGCTGATCGTAGTCGGCTCCTGGGTCGCTGGCGCGAACTACTTCCTGACTTACCGGGAATGGCGGCGCGACAATCCGGACGAACGGATCCCCCTGCAGGCGTTCATGGTCCTCACGACGATGCTGATGTGGTACCTGTCCTCGGTTGGCGTCGCCGTCGAGGTCGTCGCGTTCCTGATCCCCTGGTCGCTGGGCCTGATCGAACAGGTCGACCCACTGCTCACACGGACCCTCTTCTGGTACTTCGGCCATCCGGTCGTCTACTTCTGGTTGCTTCCGGCGTACCTGGTCTGGTACACCGTGCTCCCCAAGTTAGCCGGCGGACGGTTGTTCTCGGACCCGTTGGCTCGGATCGTGTTCGTCTTGTTCCTGCTGCTGTCGACCCCTACCGGGTTCCATCACCAATACCTCGATCCGGGTATCCCTGAAGGATTCAAGTTCATCGCGATGACGAACACCATGTTCCTTCTCCTTCCCTCGCTGATGACCGCGTTCACGGTCGTCGCGAGCATCGAACACGGAGCCCGTCAACGCGGTGGGGACGGGTATTTCGGATGGCTCCGAGCGCTCCCTTGGGACAACCCGGCCTTCTCCGGGATCACCCTCTCGGGGCTTATCTTTGCTGCCGGAGGGTTTTCGGGCATGATTAACGCCGGAATGAACATCAACTACCTCATCCACAACACGCTGTGGGTTCCGGGTCACTTCCATCTCACCGTCGGGACCGCCTTCGCGTTGACCGCGATGGCTGTCAGCTACTGGCTCGTCCCACAAGTGACAGGCAAGCGGCTCCGCCTTCGTGGGATTGCGACGGCACAGCCGTACGTCTGGTTCGTGGGGATGACCCTGATGTCGAACGCGATGCACCGGGCGGGATTGGCTGGGGTTCCCCGCCGTACTGCTGAACCTCAGTATGCGGGGTTCGAATTCGGCCGTGTCGTCGGCGGGATCACCGAAATGCGTATCCAGATCGCGATTGGTGGGACGCTCCTGTTCGTGGCACTCGTCATGTTCCTCGCCGTCATGACCGTCACCTGGATCGGATACAGAGGTCATCCACTCTCGGTCAGTGGAACCATTCCCGAGCCACTTTCCGGCCCCGAGGACAGTCCACGCGTACTGGACAATCTCCAACTCTGGGTGACGATTGCTGTCGTACTGGTGGTGTTGGCATACGCACTTCCGCTGGCCGCGCTCGTCAGCGATGGGATCCTGGCCCCGGGGAGTCCAGCCTTCCCGAACTAGCCGCCTGGAACATGTCCGACGACGGTGACCCGGAGTCCGACTTGACGGGGTTCGATACCAAGGATGGTGATGACGACCATCCCGACAGCGCTGACTCCCCGAACAGACGCACGCTCATCCGGCTGCTGATAGGGCTAGGGATCGGTATCCCCGTCGCGGTGGAACTTTCGACGTTTCTCGGATTACTTGAGCAGTCCCTCTTCGACAGTAGGGGAGCATCTCCCAGCGCAGCGTCCGATACCGAGACGGGCCGGACGACCGAACCAGGGCCCGATGTTGGCGATGACCTGCTCCCCGAGGAACCCGTTGCAGTCGTCCTGAGGGACATGGCCGTCTTGGCCGACGGCTCACCCGAATTCGTGATGACGGTCGAGGTGCTGAACGAAGGGCAGACCCCGATAGAACTGCGGTTTCGGTCGATCACTCTCGAAAGTGGAAGGACGATCCAGGGGAACGGGTCGACCGGCCGTCTTGAGGTCGGCGAAGAAACGATGATAACGGGTCGCTGGCAGTTGGACGACCGGGCGACGCCCAGGCAGGTAACCCTCGTGGTGGTCGGGTTTCCTTCCGACGGGGACGCCGAGGTGTCAACACATCGGGTACCGTTGGGTCACGTCCCGGTACGGAGCGCCGAAACCACCGAATAAAGCGTCCACGGTGCCTCCCGGACGACAGCGGCCGCTTCCGAGCCTTCACACCCAGCCTCCTGGACCGGTTTTGCCATGACTCCGGGGAGCCGCCCCGCCGAAATTCCGTGCTAACCGTCGAAGAGCGGCATCCGACAGCTCTCCCGGGGTCTAGACGCTTACCGACCCAGTACCTGAAGGTGTGAGGGTCATCCGCAAGCCCCGGATCCGATCCAACCCGACAAACTCCATAACGTCTCCCGGGATCTACGAGTCTGACTCTTTTCACGGGGTCGACGACAGCGTGCCAGGAACTCGTGCGATAGGAGCCAGGGGACAGCCAGAGTCACCATGAACCCAGAACGCTTCCCCTCGTTTCCACCCCCCCATGCGACCTAGCTTGGGACTACGGGACGGTACAGAAATGCGCCGGGATCGTGGGTATGGCGGGGTGCCCCGGCGCGGAAGGATTTCAGGGATTCGAGCTAATTCAATCCTACGCCATCTGGACTTATTGCCGTCGATTCGAGACCAGGCTGGCCTGTTTCACAGGTCGAGATAGCACGTTCAGTAGCCCGCTCACCTCGACCCATGCTCTTCAGTTCCGCCGGGACTGGATCCTCCGGAGGCCGGACGTGTTTCGTCTTGCAGGTTGCCTTCACTCAGACTCCCGACGTGGCTGAGGGAGGTCTCCGCCGCCGACAAGCTCCTAAATTTTAATCTTAAATCTAAAAACTATTACTAGAAAGCCAGTATTTTTATTTTGAAACCTAGGGAGCAATACTGAAAAGTACGGGTTCGCAATCACGAGTGATGGCAGAAAATGAAACGCAGAAACGGAATCAAATCAGGTCCCGGGCGGTAATCAGGGCGTTTCTGCGGAAAGAAAATCGGGTTCTCCCGCTCCGGGGTCCTTGATTCCCGCTTCTCCAAAATCCCCGGCGACACTCACCGATTCGTCCGGCCTCAAGCTGCCGGGCTGACCACCTAGGAAACCTGGGACTACACCGGTCACCGGGAGCTGCGTCCTGAAACTTAATAACGTCGCCGGCCAGTCCTGGCTGATGGCGGCTCACGAGGTTGCAGTCATCGGTGGCGGCTGTGTCGGGTGTTCGATCGGTAAACATCTCGCGGAGATGACGGACTTGGACGTCTGCCTCCTCGAAAAGGAACCACATCTCGCGCAACACCAGAGTGGTCGGAACTCCGGCGTGCTCCATCCCGGCTTCAATTACCCCGTCGGGTCACTGAAAGCCCGATTCGCGACCGAGGGGACCAGGAGGATGAAGGCGTATTGTGAGGCTAACGACATCCCGATGGAGGAACTCGGTGTCCTAGTCGTGGCAACCGACCCCGACGAACGCGGCCGCCTGGACGATCTCCAAGCCCAGGCCAGGGAGAACGGTGTCGAGACTGAACTCTTGGAAGACCGTTCCGAAATCGAAGCGTACGAACCGCACGCCGCCGGACTCGCGGCCCTGTACGCTCCCGGGGCTGCGTCAGTCGATTCGCAGAAGTACGTGTACACCCTGGCGAAGGATGCGGAGGCGAGCGGCGTCGATTTCTACATGGGGTACGAGGTTACTGGGATCGCCAAGGAGCAAGACACGTTCGTGTTGAACACCTCGAAAGGTCGGATTCACACGGATTACCTCGTTAATGCCGCCGGACTCCATGCGGACCGATTGGCAGGATCGATCGGTGTCGGGGAAAAGTATCAGGTCATCCCGTTCCGGGGAGAGTACTACGAACTCAGGCCCCAGAGACGATCACTGGTGAACTCGATGATTTATCCCACGCCGGACCCCGAGTTGCCGTTCCTCGGTGTCCACTTTACCCGCCGGGCCGATGACCGCGTTATCGTAGGCCCGAACGCTGTGTTGGCGTTCGGTCGCGAAGCCTACTCGAACACGGACATCGACCTGGGGGAGGTGATGGAGTACCTTCGGTTCCCGGGCTTCTGGCGACTGCTCGCGTCGAGGAAGATGTTCGGGGTGGCTCTGGCCGAACTACAGAAGTCATATCGGAAGTCCCGGTTCGTCGCGGCAGCCCGCCGGCTCGTTCCTGCCGTCGAGCCAGACGACTTCGTCCAAAGCTACGCGGGGATACGGGCCCAACTCGTGGACGCCGACGGATCGCTGGTCCACGATCCGGTCTTCGAACACGGCCACCGGTCCACCCACGTATTGAACGCGGTCTCCCCGGGGCTGACCTCCTCACTGCCTTTCGGTGAGCACGTGGCCGACGAGGTTCGTCAACGGTTTTGAGCCAGCGGTCGTCCCTTAGCAGTCACTACAGCTCAACCGGTGTTGTCCTGTGCCTTTCGCTCGACCGTTCCCCAGCCGTCGGGTTTTAACCCATCCATCCCACAGGAGGTGATAATGAACGGCAACCGTTTCGGTCGACTCTTCCAACTCACCACGTGGGGTGAAAGCCACGGGGACGCGATGGGATGTACGGTTTCCGGATGCCCTGCCGGTGTTGAGCTGAGTGAGGAAGACGTTCAGCGAGAACTGGACCGGCGCAAACCTGGCCAGTCCATGATCACCACCTCCCGTCAGGAACCGGACGCCGTATCGATCAACTCCGGCCTGCAGGACGGGTACACGACTGGAACGCCGATCGGGATGGTAATCCAAAACAAGGACGCCCGATCGGGCAAGTACGAGCCGTTCGTCACAGCACCGCGGCCGAGCCACGGCGACTACACGTACAGCGCGAAGTTTGGGACGCGAAACTGGGGCGGAGGGGGACGCTCCTCGGCCCGCGAGACCGTCAACTGGGTCGCCGCGGGTGCGATCGCTCGTCAGGTGCTTGAGCAGTCCTCGTACGACATCCGGATCAAGGCCCATGTCAACCAGATCGGCGAGATTCGTGCCCCAGAGGTCACGTTCGAGGAGATGCTGGCCAACGCCGAGGAGAACGAGGTGCGGTGTGCCCACCCGGAGACAGCAGAGCGGATGCGCGAACGTATCGATCAGTATCAGCGGGAAGGCGACTCAATCGGTGGGTCCATCTACTTCGAAGCACGCGGCGTCCCACGCGGTCTCGGTGCCCCGCGGTTCGATTCGTTCCCGGCACGGCTCGGACGGGCCATGATGGCCATCCCCGCTACCACGGCCTTCGAGTTCGGATTGGGGAAAGAGGCGCGTGAAGTGACCGGTTACGACCGAAACGCAGATTGGACGTTCGACGACGGAGAGTCATCTCCTGAGATCGTGAGCGATCCGGGGGATCCTATCCCAGTTGACAACGACCATGGAGGGTTGCAAGGCGGTATAACGACGGGCGAACCGATCTACGGGGAGGCGACCTGGCACGCACCGACATCGATCCCGAAAACTCAGCAGTCCGCGGATTGGGAGACCGGTGAGGAAAAAGAGATCAAGGTCGTCGGCAGACACGATCCGTCGCTCCCCCCACGCGCCGTCCCTGTCGTCGAGGCCATGCTACATGTGACGGTACTTGACTTCATGTTGCTGGACGGACGCATCAATCCGGACCGACTCGACGACCGTCCGGGTTCCTACGACACGGAGTACCACCCGTCCAGTCCACGCACTGACCCGGAGGATGCGGACACGTACGCTGAGACCGCGACGGAAGAGGAGCCGGAGTCGCCGACCCAGGACTGAGGGTAGTCTCGGAGAGGTGTCTGTGGAACCATCGAGAGTGGCTCCCGGGAACGTCACTGATAGCCGCCGTCCCTAGCTGAGAAAGGCTCTCTCCAACCCCGTTCCGATGCAATTAGCGGTTGTGTTTCAAACCAGGCCAGCGCCGGGTTGACCTCCTCCCACGGCGTCAGCCGTGGGCTTCCACGCACGGTGGGCATCCCGGTGTTGGCCCACCCGGTTGCACGCTTCCCTTCGCGGCTGGGGGTACTCCGGTCCGCGGGCATCGGGGTGGCCCAGTCAGGGGTCTGAGGCGTTCACCGCTCGCAAGAGCGGTCGTCTCCACCCCCCTGGCGGCCGACACCCCTCGGTGCGCCCGAGACCGGGGCCGGGCCATCAGCCCGATGCACCGCCACCGCTGGCGGCGCGTCCCACGCCGGCGCAAGGGTGCTTTTTGAGTCTCCTCGCACGCTCTCGCGAGGAGGGAACGGTGTGGTCGCCGTCCGTCCGGCGGGCAGACCCAACCCACCTGCCAGGGTTTCGGCGTCTCGTGTCCCTCGCCGTACCGGTCCCGGTACCGGAAGCGCTGGGGGCTGTAGTCGGCTCTCGGCGGTGGACGGCGGGCCGTAGCGTCGCTCACACCCGTTCACGCGTGGGCGTCCGCTCGCTCCGTGTCACCCTTGGAGTTGGGGGACTGCCGACCAAGTCCCCGGGATTCATGCCCGCAAGTAGCTTTGGAACCCAAGGCTGCGTGGGGCGTTTCGGGCGGACGCATGACACTCGAAAGGCCCACATCTCCGGCTTCGGGATGGGAGCTGGATTCCCTTCCATTTTTAGAATCCGACTCCCGGAATTAGGCTATGGGTTATCGGTCTGTTGTACGGATTGTCCTCGTTTTGACCATCGTCCTGGCAGGATGTTCCGGCGGCCCGGTTCCCGGCTCCGAGCCTGTCGATGCAACTACCGATGGCCCGACGACGGTGGGGTCAACGGAGACCAACGGTACCCTGGAGGTTCACTTCATCAACGTGGACCAATCGGTCGCGACGTTCATCGTGGGACCAACCGGGGAAACGATGTTGATCGACACCGGACATTTCAACGATGACGGGGAGTACGTGCTCCGATATCTCCGCCGCCACGATGTCGAACGTATCGACTACTTGATCACCTCTCACAACGATGCTGACCACATCGGCGGCAACGCTGCCATAATCGAATACTACGAGACGGAGGCGAACGGGATCGGGGCAGTCTACGATCCAGGGATCGCGGCCAGCACTCAGACGTACGAATCGTACCTCGACGCAGTCGAACAGTACGACGTCACACTGTACGAGACCCGTGAGGGCGATTCGATTCCGCTGGAGGGGGCCACCGTCGAGGTCCTGGGACCACCGGAACCGTATCTGGAAAGCGAAGCCCGAAACGAGAACAGTATCGTCCTCAAACTCGAGTTCGGTCGGACCAGCTTCCTGTTCACGGGCGACGCGGAAGATGACCAAGAGGAGTATCTCGTGGAGCAGTACGGATCCGATCTCAATGTTACCGTACTCAAGGCCGGACATCACGGGAGCAAGACCTCGACCGGCGACCGGTTACTGGATGCGACGAATCCACGAGTTGTCGTTATCTCGAGCGCTTATGACTCCCAGTACGGCCATCCAGACCCTGCGGTCCTCGAGCGACTTGCGGCACGTGACGTCACTACCTACTGGACCGCCACGCATGGTGATACCGTCTTGGTGAGCGATGGTTCAAAAGTAACGATCCAGACACAACAACCCGCACCGACCGACCCATCACAGCTTCGAGAGGGAGCGCCGATTCCTCCTGGGAGCGACGACCCGGTCCGCTCTAGGCTTACTATCACTGCCGGGGGGACCACGACAGCAGCTGCTACGGCCACCCCGACCACGGACGGCGGCGCTAATGCGGCCCCATCCCTTTCAGTCGTGGAAATCAACGCCGATGCTCAGGGGGATGACCGTGAGAACCTCAATGACGAGTACGTCGTCTTCGAGAACACGGGCGACGCTCCGATTGACCTGTCAGGATGGACAGTAGAGGACGCTGCGGGAGCTAGGTACGCCTTCCCGGAAGGGTTCACTCTGGACCCGGGAGAACGGGTGACACTCCACACCGGAAGCGGGAACGACACCGAGACGGACCTGTACTGGAGCCGCGGCTCACCCGTCTGGAACAACGACGGCGACACGGTTATCGTCAGGAGCGACAATGGTACGATCGTGGTCAAGGAGGAATATTGATGACTCATACTCGTGATATCCCTGACGGTACCTATCCGGCGGTAGTCGACAGGATCGAGGACGGACTCGCGGCCGTTCTGGTCGAAGGTGTCGACGAACCGCTCCAGGAACTCCTTGTCGATCCGGCTGACCTTCCTGAGGCGGCCCGACACGCGGACGCAGTCCTCCGGATCGAAATCAGGGCCAGCGAGATGACCGACGTCACCTACCGTCCCGCCGAGACCGAGCGACGCGCTGACCGAGCCCAATCCCGGTTCGATCGACTCTCCCAACGACCTTCAGAGGACGAACAGGAGTAGCCACCGTCGATCACGAGCCGGCCCCGCTGCCGCAGTCTGGTCCGTTGAGCCAAGCATCCATGTAAGGAGGGTATCCGGGAATGATCGGGCTGTCCCATGGGTTCCCGGTTATCCTTTTGGCCGTCACTGCTGCCGTTTCATCGTGCACTCGAACATCCGCATATCCCTCCATTCACAGTCCGGGCACTGACGATAGACCCGGATTACGTCTCCTGGAGCAGCGGTGACCAACGCCTCCTCAAGCGATGTGACGGGCAACGGTGTTCGATAACCCTGCCGGAGTGTGCTCCCGCAATCCGGACACGCCGCCGCGCCCATCGTGCCCGAATCGGTGGAGGAGGACCTAAACCACGAGGGAATCGCGGCGGAAGTGAAGTTGCCGCACTCGGGAATCGACGGCCAGCGAGTTATTCGGGACGCGGAGGCTCGAAGGATTGGACCGAGTTGCCCAGGGTCACCCATCTGAGGCCGTTCGATTTTAATTCCGGGGCCTGAAGACAAGACGTGACCGACCAGACGACCCGGGAGAACGACTCTTCCACGGATCGGGTGCCCCGCCGCCGGCTCCTCCGGTCTTCCGCCATGCTGGGCGCGTTCGCGGCGACGGCTGGCTGTACGGGCACCGACCGGACGGCGCCTGGGGACCCAGTCCCGACGGTATACGTATTCAACACCGGTGACCGGACGCTCTCGGTTCTCGACGCGTCAGCGAACGAACGGATCGCCACCACGGCACTTGGCACGACCGCTTCGTTTCCGGCGAACCAGTACGGGCGTCCGGAAGCGGATTCTGGCCCGCGGACTCTCTGGCTCAACGCCGGTGGTGGAGTGACGGGAATCGATGCTCGATCACTAGAAGAAGTAGCCAGGATCGAGACGGGTCCCGGACCGAACTACCCGAACGCAACTCCCTCCGGAGCCACGCTGATAATCGCAGCCGGCGGCACCACCACGCTTGACCCGGACCCAGCGAATCCTCCAGACCACACCCTGGCGAAGGTCGATGCTGATGAAACTAGCGGCTCCTTCGGGACGGTCATTGACGAGATCACAGTCGGGTACACGGGGCCGTGCGACGTAACGCTCGATCCGACCGGGGAGTACGCCTACGTCCCCGAGATCGCCAACGAGCGTTTGGCTGTGATTCGTATCGACCCGTTCGAGGTGATTCGCCGAATTACCGTCGACCCAGCTGACGAGGGAAACGCCCTCCCGTTCATGGCCACCGCGGGCACTGCGGGCGACGTTTTGCTTGTAGAGAATGGGGAGGGGAAGCTCGGTCCGGGCGCAACTCGACGGGGCTCTGAGAGTATCTGGGATATCAGCGATCCCGCCTCCCCCAAGGAACTCGGGCGGCTCACGCGCGAGGACGGCCTTCCCGCGGCCCCGATCACTTCCGAAGTCGGCCCCCAAGGCGAGGTCGGGTACTTATTCACCCCGGGTGGGAGGTCCGTAACCGTCATCGATGTCCCGAGCCGAAGGGTTACACGGGAAATCGATATCGGGGGACGGGCACTGGCAGGAACCTGGGGCCCGGACCGGAGTCAGCTCTACGTCCCGGTTCAGTCCGCGAACCAGGTTGCCGTGATCGACCATCCCTCCCGGTCGCTGGTGACGAGTATCGACGTGGGCGAGGCGCCCGTTGGTGCGACAGCCGGAACGATTCGACCCTCGACAGACGCCGCAGGAGCCGTCCGGGCAGCAATCGCGTCCATTGGAGTTGACTTGGACGGTGCGCCACCGACGACGTGCCCGGGCCAATGCAGATGCGACTTTGGCCAGTTCGACGCTCCAGAAAACGGGGGAGCGATATCCGAGTACCCGCAAAACTAGAGGCTGACGATCCCACCTCCGACAACGGATTCGATTTTCGTCCTTCAACCACCGTAGCGCTCACGCTTGAGTCTGATTCGTCGGTCGAGGGCCGACCCGGAGTCGCGGACAGGCATCACTCGTTTCGGAAGGGCCACGGGAATGGCGTCAGTCGTCGCCGGACCCGGGCGAGAAGCCCCGCCTTGTTCGTCTCTCTCTGAAGCTTCCAGCCCGCCTTCTCGGCCGCTTCGCTGACGTGAATGAACTCCCAGCCGATCTGGTCCGCAATTCGACGATCCTCCGACCCCGTTCCGACGAACACGTGTCGGGGTGTTGATGTTTCGTCTCGGATTTCGGCCATAGCAAGCCACTTGTCCTGCGCTCCAAGATCGAAATCCTGCTCCAGGTCATGGGTCCCGAGGTATTCCTCGACTGCCTCCTGATCGTTGGAAACGATACCGACATGACGACTCCACTGCCGCGCATCGGCGAAGACGTCAGCAGGGTTCCGCAGCCGCTGTGCCGCCGCAAGTTCGAACACGAGCGTCAGCCGTTTTGCTCCGTTGTCTGCGGCATTGACGCTCATTACCGGACCTTCACGACCGACGGATACAAAATCGCTCGCCAGAGAGGAAACGTCTGAACTGCTCGTTCGAAAGCTCCCGCCCGACACCGGGTGGTACGCTCGAACCTCGGCCGGTGGGCCTGGCAATCCTCCCCGTCGGTTCCTACAGTACTTCATTCGGCTCCCGACGAGGAGTGGCTCTCGAACACATTGGTTCCGGAAAACGACGGGAAGTCCCGCCGTCGGGTCCGGACTCGAATCAGAGTGCAGGTGGGATGTCGGACCCCGTGGACACACCCTGGTTCAGTGCCCAGTGGGCGCGTCCATCAGGGTGACCGCGGGCTTCCGTTTTTATACCCGGTGATGAAACAGTATATTATCCAATAATTCCGTCACCGGTCACACCGATTCTGATTCTGTTCTCCACCTGTCAAGTACATCCATTCCTTTCGGCTCTACTCACCCTTGGCCGTCGCAGTACATGAGTCATCCATCCGATCTTTAGGGTCGGCTACCAGCGTAGCGGTTTTCTCCTTGGCGACAGGTCAACAGCCCATGGCATCATCACCGCATGTGGTGGGAATCTGTGGAAGTTTGCGCGATGAGAGTCGAACGCGCGTTGCCGTCAGGCGCGCGTTGGAGGCCGCGAATGCCGCCGGTGCTAGCACGGATCTGATAGACCTGCGGAGGCTAGACCTGCCAGTGTTCGACGCGGATGCGGACGCGCCTGGTGACGTTTCGGAGCTAACGGGCCGGGTCCGCGCTGCCGACTCGATCCTGTTGGGAACACCGATGTACCACGGGTCCTACGCGTCACCGCTGAAGACCGCACTCGACTACTGTGGGTTCGACGAATTCGAAGGTCGCACTGTCGGACTCCTCGCTGTCGCGGGAGGGAGCTTTCCGATCACAGCTCTCGACCACCTCCGGTCAGTTTGCAGGGCCCTCGATGCATGGGTGCTCCCCACGGAGGCGGCTGTGCCGAGCGCCGGCGACCGGATCGACGACGGGACGATCACTGACGAGGCGATCGACGAGCGCGTTGCAAATCTGGGCGAACGTCTCGTCCAGTACGCCGGGATCGAGTCCGACCCCCCGTGTTTCGAGAGTGAGCAGAACGTCGGGGCTGTGGATTGACGACCGGATCGATGCTATGTACAAACCGTCAGCTGTCGGGTAGAAGGCCCGTGACACACGGGTTTATTTGACCGGGAGTTCTCACGGGAATCGATGGGTGCGCTCTCGGGACTTTTCGACCCCGCTCGCGTCGCCGTCATCGGTGCCACCGATCGCGAGGGTAGCGTTGGACGCGCGATAACCGCCAACCTCCTAGAACGGTTCGATGGCGAGGTGGTCCTGGTCAACCCCAACCAGGAGACGGTCATGGAGCAGCCGTGTTTGGACGACATCGGTGAGGCGGAAGGGGTCGAACTGGCGATCGTGGTCGTGCCGCCCGGTGCCGTCGTCGGCGTTGTCGAGGCGGTCGGAAAGGCTGACATTGACAACGTCGTCGTCATAACGGCCGGATTCAGCGAGACCGGTAGCGAAGGCGCACAGCGAGCACGCGAACTGGAGACGGTGGCGACCGAACACGACCTCAACCTGGTCGGGCCTAATTCCCTTGGTATCATGAGCACTCCAAAGGGATTGAACGCTACCTTCGGACCCGAGATGGCTGCCAATGGGGGTGTGTCTTTTCTCAGCCAGTCCGGCGCTTTCATCACTGCTGCGCTGGATTGGGCAGCAGATCGCGACGTGGGGTTCAACCACATCGTCTCGTTGGGAAACAAGCTCGTTTTGAACGAGACGGATTTCATCCAAGAATGGGGAGCAGATCCGACCACCGACGTGGTGATCGGTTACTTGGAAAGTATCACGGACGGCCGACGGTTCATCGATACCGCCCGGGAGGTGACGCGCGAAACCCCCGTGGTCGTCATCAAATCCGGTCGGACGGAAGCCGGGGCACAGGCCGCCTCCTCACACACCGGCGCCATCGCCGGGAGTGACCGCGCCGCGGATGCCGGACTTGCTCAAGCCGGCGTTCTGCGGGCCGATACTGCCGAAGAGCTGTTCGATGCGGCACGGGTCCTCGCCGGGCAGCCACCGCCGGGCGGGACGGATGTCGCGGTCGTGACGAACGCGGGAGGACCTGGAGTGATGACCACCGACGCGTTGGGGGAATCGCGACTGTCCGTCGCCTCGTTCACAGATGAGACGCTCACCGAATTGGAAGCGGCGCTCCCCTCGGAGGCCAATATCTACAACCCCGTCGACGTGCTTGGCGATGCCGGCGTCGAGAGGTTCCGACGCGCCCTCGATGCGGTTCTCGCCGACCCGCAGGTTCACGCTGCGGTGGTCGTAGCGGCTCCGGTCGCGACCGTCTCGTTCGAGGACCTCGCCGGGGTGATGGGTGAGGTACACGACAGGCATGACACGCCGGTCATGGCATGCTTGATGGGTGGAGACCGAACTCGGGCTGCGCGACGGGAGCTCGCACGCCACGGAATCCCCAACTACTTCGACCCGGCCCGGGCGGTCGACAGCCTCGATACGCTCGTCGCGTACGGTGAGATCCGGGACCGGGACTACGACGAACCCATGGTGTTTGACGTCGACCAGGAGGCTGCCCGTCGCATTCTCACCGATGCAGCTGACCGAGAGGAAACGAGGCTAGGGGTCGAGGCGATGGGACTCCTGGATGCCTACGGGATACCGACCCCGCCGAGCGAGATCGTCGATGATGCAGCCGATGCGGAGGCGGTTGCACGTCAGATTGACGGTGACGTGGTGATGAAAATCGTAAGTCCCGATATCCTGCACAAGTCAGATATCGGTGGTGTGAAGGTCGGGGTCGCCCCCGCAGACGCGGCCACCGCATACGAGGACCTAGTCACCCGCGCGCACAATTACCAGCCCGACGCCACGGTCCGCGGCGTCCAAGTACAGGCATTGATCGACACCAGTACCGGGACCGAGACGATCTTGGGGATGACTCGTGATCCGCAGTTCGGACCGCTCCTGCTGTTCGGCCTCGGTGGCGTGTTCGTCGAGGTGCTTGAGGACACCACTGTCAGAATCGCGCCGGTAAGCGAGCAGGAGGCGCAAGCGATGACGCGTGAAATCGACGCGGCGCCACTGTTACGTGGCGCCCGCGGCCGCGACCCGGCCGATCTGGACGCGATCGTCGACGCGATCGGCCGTCTTTCACAACTCGTCGTTGACTTTCCTGGAATCCTCGAACTCGACGTCAACCCCCTCGTAGCCGGGCCTGATGGTGTTTCCGCGGTCGACATCCGGCTCACGATCGATCCTGATACAATATCATGACCACCGTGTTCATCACTGCAACGGAGGAAAGCACCGGCAAGACTGCTGTCGCCTTGGCACTCGCACTCACCGCCAAGGATCGCGGGCGGTCGGTAGGGTACATGAAACCCAAAGGGACTCGTCTGGAGTCGAGAGTCGGCAAGACCCTCGACACGGATCCGATGCTGGCACGGGACCTCCTCGAATTGGATGCCGAGACGCACGACCTGGAACCGGTTGTTTACTCGCCGAGTTTCATCCAGGGCGTGATCCGCGGCCAAGAGGACTCGCAAGCGCTGCTGGACCGGATCGATGAGGCCTTCGAGACACTGGCTGCGGACCGGGACCTCATGATCCTGGAGGGTGGTGGTCGTCCTGAAACTGGCGCCGTCGTCGGTCTGACGGATGCGGACCTGGCCGAATTCCTCGATGCAAACGTGGTCCTGCTCGCCAGTTACGACGACGTCCGAGACGTCGATACAGTGTTGGCGACGGCAGAAGCTCACGGAGACCGACTGGCCGGTATCGTATTTAATCCGGTCGTCGAAGGAACTCGGGAAACGCTGGAAACCGAGGTCGTGCCCTTCCTACAGAGTCGCGGGATTCCGGTTCTTGGTGTTCTTCCACGTGTTCGAGAACTGGCCGGGGTCAGCGTCGCCGAACTCGTAAACGAGCTCGGCGGCGAACTCCTGACGGCCGGCACACCAGCCGATCATACCCAGACCTACGTCGAACGATTCCTCGTGGGAGCAATGGGTGCGGACGCGGCGTTGTCCTATTTCAGGCGGTCGCGAAACGCGGCGTTAGTGACCGGCGGGGACCGTGCCGATCTCCAACGGGTCGCGCTCGAAACATCGGGGATCTCCTGTCTCGTGTTGACGGGGGGACTGCGTCCGCCAGGTACCGTCCTTGGAACTGCTGAGGAGCAGGATGTCCCGGTGATAATGGTGACGAGCGATACCCGGACTACCGTCGACCGGGTGGAGGCCCTGATCAGCGGCGGTCGGACGCGCGATGAGCGAACCGTGAATCGAATGATGGAACTGCTCTCGGATAATGCGGACGTGGACGCACTTCTCGGGGAATAAGCCCGGCGTCAGATCGGGCGACGGGGAACCTTCTGATTGGAACTCGGTTGAGAGGATCTGAACGGGAGACGTGGAATTCAAGCCCGACTCCGTCTGTGGCGACGAACGAGGGTGCGTTTGACGACTTCCTCGGCAGTAGCGAGTTGATGCGAGTGGCGCCGTACGCGTCGGGCAAATATGGCACGCCTCGCAGATTCGATCTGGCGGCAGCGCTGAACCGGATCCCATACGGCGTGTGTGATTAGGCCGTCCGCAACGATGCATGCTCCTCCCTCTGCCACAGGCTTCGAGTTCGATCCGTGAAGGGCCGTGACGGTCCTCCGGCGACTGCGGGTTTATTTCCCGGACGTAATACGGAGTCCGTCGCCGATTCGCACCGTGTATGCGTCGGCTTCAATTCCAGTCTGTCGCAGGTAGTGATCGGCGACAGCCTCCACCACCCTGTCAGTCTCGGACGGGGCAACTAGTGCTACCACGCTCCCGCCCCATCCTCCACCAACCATCCGACTGCCGTAAACCCCCTCGTGAGTATCGAGTGCGTTCACCAGGATATTCA
Source organism: uncultured Candidatus Halobonum sp. (assembly GCA_964502585.1). Taxonomy (GTDB): domain Archaea; phylum Halobacteriota; class Halobacteria; order Halobacteriales; family Haloferacaceae; genus CAZCXJ01. Next base: position 88,256 of record CAZCXJ010000001.1, on the reverse strand, counting down.
CTTCTCTACATGTCGCCTCGTAGTCAGCGTCGAGGCTACGATGTGATGCTCGCATCAGAGTGCCGAGTCGACCGACGTCACCCGTTTCGAGAGCCTCGACCGCGTCACTGACGCGTTCGATTTCGGTGGTGACGTGTCGAGCCCGTCTCGCATACGGATCTCCAAGCGTTTCCCAGTAGGACTCCACCTCTTCGGGGGTCGCGTCCCGGAGCGACATGACCGACCGGTCGAGGGCCTTATCGAGACGTGCGACCGCTTCCCTGCATTCGGCGACACGGTCGTTGTACTCACTGTTCACCAGTTCGTGGCTGACGTTCGAATCGAAAACGAGAAGATCGACCACCGGATCGAACTGGACGTATTTCAGGCCGCGGTCACGACAGTCGATCCGGAGCGCGTGGCCCGCTCGGCCTAGCGCACTCGCTAACTGGTCCATGATACCGCAGGATGTCCCGACCAACTCGTTTTCGGCGCGCCAACAGATGTCCGCAAGCCTCGTTGCCCCGAGGTTTAGGTCGTACAACGCGTCGAGCGCGCCTGCCACAGAGAGTTCCAGTGCTGCCGACGATGAGAGGCCGGCACCAAGAGGGACATCGGTGTCTATCAGGATATCGGCCCCGAGCGACTCGCTTGTCGTCTCCGCAAGCATCGTGACAGTGCCCATCACGTATGCCCCCCAACCGCCGACGGCCTCACCGACTGTGGCCTGGATCGTCTCTCCTACAGACCCCGATCTTGCCCGAATCGTGTCGTCTTCTCGATGCTCTGCGACCGCTACGGTCACCCGGTCAATGGCGACCGGGAGGACGATTCCGTCGTTGTAATCCACGTGACCGCCGACGAGGTTGACGCGTCCGGGCGCCATTGCCCCGACATCGGGCACCGACCCCGCCCACTCTCGAAATGCGCTGGTCGCCCGATCAGGCGTGTCATCCATGCACTCCCTCAACCCCCGAACCGGCTTGATTGTACTGACTCCTCCAGGTTCCGGGGAGGCACCGTTTCGTGATCCCCGGGCGGACCATTGATGCGTCGCGCCCCCCTATCCGCTCCCATGAGTCGACAAGCCCTCCATCGGATCGTGATCCGGTCCGCCTCGCCCTATCGGTTCTGCTACTTGGGAAGTCACACATTCCGGGCGTATCGACCGTCACAGGACGGATCCCGAAGGATGAGCGAGCGTCCGTCTGACCTCCGCGGTCGAATGCGACGTCCTGCGGGCCGGGTTATCCAATCGGTTGTCGATGCAAAACCCCAGGACCACCACGCACGAGTTCGAGACGGTCTCCGACGCCGCGGTGAAACCTACGACGCCGGGACAGTGACGAAACCTGCCGACAGACTCGAGACGGTCCGGCAGCACGACACTGCAAGCGTTTCAATGATCGGAGACAGCTGTCGCGTAGCCAGAGGTCTGGCCTACGCCTCCTCGTCCCAGGGGCCCAGTCGAGACGACGGGAAGACGACCAGGCCGGAATCGGAGCGTTCGGACCCATGAGCTTCGAACTCCGAGATCACACCGCGGACGTGGCAATCGAGGCCGAGGGGGCCTCGCTCGGGGAAGCCTTCGCCGCGACGGCCGACGGAATGGCGGCAGCGATGTGCGAAACCGTGCCCGACGCAGGTACCCGGAACGACATCAGTGTCCGCGCGTACGGCCCGGAAGCCCTACTGTTCGATTATCTGGACGAACTCATTTATCGACGCGATGTCGACAGCGTCCTTCCCGTGGACAACGATGCCCACCTGAACGAGGCCCAAACGGAAGGTCGTGTGACTTGGACGCTGGAGGGGAGCTATCGAGCCGTTCCGCTTTCGCTCCTCGACGCTCGCGAAATCAAGGCCGTCACCTACTCCGAAATGGAGATCGAGGAGACTGGCACGGGCTGGCGGGTGCACGTCGTTCTCGATGTGTGACCCCCGGTGCTACTCTCCGTCGGCATCCGGCCTCGAAAGACCGGACACCGACCCCCAGTTACGTTGAAGCAGGCGCGATGCCTCGCTCTTCGGGGCGGGGAGGACGTCTAACCGACAGGAGATCACCCACGGCCAGCGCGCCGAGCTCTCTGGTTCTGCGTTCCTGTGGCTCCTCGGTGAGATGACTTCTTCGACAACACGCGACCCCGAGGAGAGGTATGCCGGCCAACACACATAACAGGACAACACTATCCGACTGATGGTCGACCGTCCCCGCTCGTCCCTGGATGGATCCCTGCGTGGAGACCCACCAAGGCCACCTGCTCGGGACGTCCCAGTGTCGGAGGAGTCCCTGACTGTCATCAAACCTCGATGCTAGCAGAGTCCATGCCGCCCTTCAGCCCGCCGAAGGCAGTCTCAAACCCTTCGTGGCGTGCAACCTGCGGTTGCACCGTCGGGAGCAGTTCCAGTTGGTCACCTGGTTCCACCGAGTCGATGATTGCCCCATAGTGATAGGACAACTCGGGATCGAGCGTCCGAACGAGTTCGGTTTCGACCGACTCACCTTCGGTACGGTCCAGTCGTGCCTCAAGCTCCATCGCGGGAATGAGCATCCGATTGTACGGCGTCCGTGCTGACACTGCGAGGTACGCTCCGTCTCCCTCGACCCCGACCGGTGGGTTCTCGAGGAGTACCGCCACTAGAACCGCGTCGTTAGTGGTCGCCTCACCCAGAACCGTTCCCGGGAGTCCGGCCTTCTCCGGGGCTTGTCCCGAGGGTAACGCCCCCATCTCCATCGGCTCGACAGCACCGGCGGACCCGGCGTTTTCGAGTAACTCGAACGGAATCCGGTTCAGGGCTCTTTCCGTGAACTCGAACTCGACCTCGATGGTGGTCGGGGTCCCGAACCGCTCGCGAAAGGAACCAGTGCGGCGGGTTCGGACCGCTCCAATGGACAATCGGCCAGTGTAGGTGCCGTCTCCGGCCAGTGAGAAATTTGCCCCGTAGTGGAACCCCATCGGCTGGGAAAGCATCGGATAGATGACCTCCTGGGACACCAATTCCCCCTCTTGGAGGATCTCGATCGAGAGGCCCGTTTCCGGTAACACCTCTCCAGTCTCGGGATCCCACACGACGGCCATCAGATGTGCATCGTCATCCTCCGAAATCCCCGTCCGCTGGACTGATTCGCCATTGACGTTCCAGAACCGATGAGGATACGAGTACGTCAGCGCCGCCTTGTAATCCCCCGATTTCGTTGGTTCCCCGGCCAGATTCATCCCCTCAACGTGGCTCGGAAGGTAGACGCCATCCGGGCGCTCTTCGACGATCGGTGGTGCCCGGCTTGCACCATCCGATTCGAGGTCCAGCCCCAGACAGCCAGCCCCCACGAAGGTGATCCCGGCGGCCCCCGTTTGTCGGAGCAGCGCCCGTCGGTCCATATGCGACTTTGCGGCATTGAGACCAAAGACCATTCCGATACCAGTTGCCCGAGGTCAGCGTCACAATGAGAGGCTAAGTATCGATGCCGGATCGATCCGTCGATGCGGCTCTTACTCTAATGACAGCGAGAAGTCGTCAGGGGCGTGTCTGGGGGGACGGGTTACTCATCGGCAATCGACACCGGGCCGACCACCGCATCGGCTAGTCCCCACTTGGGGTCGGCAGCGCCCGCAGTCCACGCGGGGGTGCGAGGAAATACCCGCGACGTCGAACGAAAATATACTCCAGTATCCCATTATTCACCCGCTGGCGGACCGTAGGGGTCGCTTCAGTGACGTCTGCCCCGTTCATTGCCCGGCGGACCTCCTCGAAGGCCTTGATGTCCCGTTGTAAGGACGGGAAATGGAGGCTAGCAACGTCATTGTCGGTCGATTCGAAGTGTCGGCGCAGGAGTCGGACGCTGCCCTCGGAGTCCCGATTGGCGCGGGCGGCTTTTTGTGCATGGCCGACCCGCCCGAACTCCGCCGCGTCCGTCATGACATCGTCGGTGAACCGATCGATCCCACTGTCCGCTCCGAGGTTTGACCCGACGCCCTCGACCAGGTCCTCCTCTGCATGCCCCGGCGAAAACATCTCCATCACCTGCTCCTCATAGCTCTGTTCCCCGTACCAGTCGGCAAGCCGTTGGCGCCAGTTAGCGATGACCTTCGTCGTTCCGCCGGCGAACGGGCCATCCGAAAGCGTGACGTAATCTTCGGTCGCCTGGTTTTTCCGGAACCCGGCGACGAACCCCATGAACAACGGTGACGGCTCCGGAACAGGGTTCGACTCCGGCACGCCCTCCACTCCGTCGGCCCTCTCGTGTGGAAGTCCCTCTCCCACGAATCCGGTCCGACGGGAATCGACCGCGACGACGTCGGTCAATGGCGCTTCCAGCTCGACACCGTTCATCCGTTCCCGTTCTCCCCGTAACGCCGCGTCGGCCTCAAGAACTACCTCAGCCCTGTCGGACGCGAGGTGGATGACAAAGTCCTGTTCGTCGAACTCGGGTGTCTCGAAATCCGCTAGTCTGCGCGGCCGTGGCAAGTCTACGCTGGCGGGGAGCTCCTCGTCGTACCGGTCGAAGTACGCTCGCGAGTAGGCCACAGAATGGAGTAACGCCTTGTGACTCCAGGCATACGCCTCGTCGACCGCATCAAGCGCTGCACTGATGGTTGCACGAGCTTCAGACGAGGGAGCGCCCTCGCCGTGCAGTTGACAGTACAGAAGGATCTGGTGGCGCGGGAGGAGCCGGTTGCCGTGCTTGTCTGTCCGCACGTAGTCGTTCCATGCGTGTTGCCGGTCCGGGTGATTCGCAGGTCCCTCGCCGGACGGAACCATTCGGGAGCTCCCGAGCTGATCGAGACAGGCCGACAGGGCTGCCGTTCCCCCGGTCGCAACGGCCGCTTTCATGAACGACCGCCGGGGGAGGTCCGGGTCCAGTCCGGTCATCACCACCGGGTTCGCTCCCGGGAGAAATGTGGGTTGCGATATGATTCACCATCGTTCGCCCCCGGATCCTGTCCCCAAAGTTCATGCCGTGAAGGCGTCGATTTCCCAATAGAATGCAGAGCCACCGGGCGGACTCGGTTCGCAACCGGAAGAGGGGACACTCGGAACGGGACTCCCACGCTCCCCTCGTTGACGAGCCTGGCGCAGGGTCGTTGTCCCGGGCGGAAGCGGCACGCGATACGGTCACTCGTCGCTGGGACGTGGTATCGCCCAGTGCCACCCAGATCGGCAGACCAGACCGGCCTGGTGAGGACGTCGGCGAACGGCTGCGCCGCCTTCACGAGGAGCGACACCCAGCGATGGCGGGCCACAGTGAGCGTACGCATCGTCTCGACAAGCTCCGCGTGACACAGGCGTTGTGTAACCGAGCCGGACTGACACGTTGGCAGCGAGATCGGGTTCTGGGGATCATGGAGCACTTGGACTTGGAGGCGTTCGGAAGCCAACGCGCCGTCCCGAAGGTCGCACTCGTCGCTATCCGACACGTCGTGGACGTGGAACGCCGGCGCTATCTCGGCTTGGAGGACGAGGACCGTTTAGCGGACGCTGACCCGGAAGAACTGGAACGGCTGTACGGGCGGTTCGACTCGATCACCGACGATCCGGATTTCGAGCTTCTCTGCCGGCAATACGGTCTCGACACGACTGCCCTCAACCGCTTGCGACGGGTTCTCAAGCAGCAACTCGACGAGGGGTCTGGCGGGGCAGCCTACGGACGTGGACTGAACCGGGACCCAGCACTACCGGACCTCTCCGACCGGCGGATCCGGAGTGGCGAGTGAGTGACCCGGGACTTTTCGTTCCCTGCCCTCGACATGAGAAGCGTATGACCCAAGACGGGCCGGTCGAGTACGAGCCCGTGAGCGTCAAGTCGGTTCTTCGAGACATGAAGGACACTGCGGAGCTCCTGATCGATCTGGCGTTTTCATCGGTACTGTTCGACAGCAATGAGCTTGCCGAAGAGGTGTTGGCACTCGAACGAGAGATGGACATCCTCCAGATGCGGGCGCGAATGAGTCTCCTGATGGCAGCGCGGAACCCTGACGATGCGGAGGCTCTAGCCCCCGTCTTGGGTGTCGTCGGTGCAGCCGAGAAGGTAAGCGACGCTGCGGGGGACATCGCCAAGGTCGTCCGTGAGGAGATCTCGCCTCCTGCCGCTATCCGGGATGCGCTCCCTGACGCGGTTGAAACGCTGGCTCGTGCTGAGGCTGGGCCCGAATCAGCCTACACAGGGCGAAGACTCGGGGAAATAAGCCTGGAGACCGAAACCGGCGTCCGCGTCATCGCGATCCGGCGGGGTGATGAATGGCTGCTCGACGTAGACAGGGATACGATCATCCGAGCGGGGGATGTTCTCCTGTGTCGGGGACCCGCCGAGGGGATCGCCGGCGTATACCAGACGCTCACTGGGGATGCGTTCGACCCCCCCACCGCGGCGTCCGTCGAGTCGTCAGACCTCCGTCGAGCCACCGAGGCGGTCGTCCTTATGAAGAACATGAGTGAACTCGCCGTGGACCTGGCGTACGGTAGTCTCCTGTTCGACGACATGGAACTGGCTGAAGAAGTCAGGAACCTCGAGGTAGAAGTGGACGGTCTCCAGGCTCGGTTCGAGGCCTGGGTCCTCCAGTCTGCGGCGTCCGACAGTATTTCGGACCCGGTCAGTCTCCGGGGACTGATGCGGATCGGGGCCGGGACGGAAGTGATCAGCGACGCGGCCGTCGAGATCAGCGAGGGAGTCTTACGTGGCGTCGGCACTCACCCGGTCGTCGCCGAAGCAGTCGAGGAATCGGATGAGGTGATCGTCCGGACTCCGATCCGATCCGGCAGTCAGCTGGACGGAACCACGATCGGCGAGGAACGCTTGGGGACGAGGACGGGCGTTCGAATCATCGCGGTCCGACGGGGACCTCGGGAGACCGATCCAGAGGGCCAACGCGACCGAATGGCTGACACGAGCCAGGGCGACTGGTTGCTCTCCCCGCAGGCGGATACCCGCCTTGATGCCGAGGACGTCCTCATTGCCAAAGGGACGCGGGCGGGGACCGATCGGCTGACGAACATGGCGACATGACGGCGGCCGTGTCCTCCGATCGATGGTCGGTCCGAGTAATATCTCGGGCGATGTTCCCCGTGCTCGTCGCGCTGACCGCCCTGGAGGTAGCAGGGGGCCTGACCCTCGGAATCTTCGAGTCGACGCTGTTGAGCTCCCCATCCTTGCTCGTCCTAGTTCCGGTCACGATCGGGACTGCTGGCAACCTGGGGAGCATCCTCTCTGCGCGGTTATCGACTGCGTTTCACCTCGGAACATTGTCCTTCAGGCCCACCGATGACAGACTGACGGGGCACGCCGTCGCGACGGGGCTGCTCGCGGTGACGGTGTTTCCCCTCGTTGGACTCGGGGCTTGGTCGGTCGCAGCCCTGCTGGGGGGAGCACGGCTCCAGCCCGGGACCGTACTCATGATTGCGTCCGCGAGTGGCGTGGTGCTTGCGGGAGTTGCAGTTCTGGTAGCTGTGTCAGCAACGTATCTTGCATACCGTTTGGGGCTGGATCCGGACGATGTGGTCATCCCGGTCGTCACCAATGTCTGCGACGTCCTGGGTCTCGTCGTTCTCATCGGGATCGTCCGTGGGGTCCTAGGATGACGTTCCATACCGTGTCCGAAAGGGTCCAGTCATGACGTTTCTTGATATCGTAACCGAGGGGTATCGGAACGCGCTCCCCGTCCTCCTGCTCAGCGCGGTCGGCGGCCTCGTGGCCGGTACGATCCTCGGCAGAATGGAAGCCGACCTGGCGGCTGTCGAAGGCCTGCTGGTCATGGTCCCAGCGTTCCTCGCGATCAGGGGCAGCGTGTACGGCGCGCTCGGTTCCCGCCTCTCAAGCGCACTTTACCAAGGAATCATGAATCCCGTGTTCGAAGCTGATCGTCGTCTGAGGAGCGCCTCCGTGGCGGCGCTGTTGAACGGGGTGGCCGCGAGTCTCGTCGCTGCTCTGCTTACCTACGGCGTACTGAAAGGGCTGGGTTTGCGTGTCGCACCCCTCATTGTCCTGGTCATCATCGCGCTGGTAGCGGGGGTGTTGGCCGGCATCGCCCTGACTGCCGTTATCGTCGGGGTTGTGTTCGTCGGGTTCCGCCGAGGCTACGACACCGACGCGCTGATCGGCCCGACCATGACTACCGTCGGTGACGTTCTGGGGATGGCGGCACTTTTCTTCGCTACCAGGATCGCGCTCGCAGCGACGACGGGATGACCCTCATCATCGTTCATTGTGAACTCATAGCAAGCCCTTTACCCACCCTGCTCCTAGCCTCCGGTTACAGCCCGGTCACGGGCCGTTCCAACCATGACAGACGACGAACTCATATGGCGGATCGCGGGCGGCTCCGGGGACGGGATCGCCGCGACGAGCCAGAACTTCGCCAAGGCGCTGATGCGGTCCGGCCTACACGTGTTCACACACCGACACTACCCGTCGCGGATCCGCGGCGGACACACGTACACCGAGGTGCGGGCCTCGGCCGACCCGGTCCAGTCACGCGGCGACGGATACAATTTCCTGCTGGCGCTGGGTGACTCCTTCGCCCGGAACCCGCAAGAGAACGCATACTACGGGAACGAGGAGATCAAACCACTCTCCGAGAACCTCGACGAACTCCGTGAGGGCGGCGTCATTATTTACGATGAAGGGTTGCTCGACGCCGAGGAGGTCCCACGGTTCGAGGAACGTGTCGATGAGAACGGGTGGCACGTCTACCCGATGGACCTCCGAGGGCTGGCCCGCGAACACGGCCGAGAGGTGATGAGAAACACTGCAGGTGTCGGAGCGACCGCTGCGATCGCCGGTATCGAGCCCAAGTGGATCAAAGACCTGATGCGCGATGCGATGCCCGAGAAGATCCTCGATCCCAATCTCGAGATCTTCGACATCGCGTACGATCGCGTACAGGAGGAGTTCGACGCCGAGGCTCCCGACATCTCGGTACCAAGGGGGGAGCATGAAGAGGACCAACTCCTCGTGAGTGGCTCCGACGCGATCGCATATGGGGCAATCGACGAGGGCTGTCGGTTCATCTCGGGATATCCGATGACGCCCTGGACGGAGGTTTTCACGATCATGTCGCAGAACCTGCCCGAGCTGGGCGGGATCTCCGAACAGGTAGAAGACGAGATCGCGGCCGCGTCGCTGGCGATCGGTGCGTCACATGCGGGTGTCAAAGCCATGTCGGGGTCGTCCGGGGGTGGGTTCGCCCTGATGAGCGAACCGCTCGGTCTCGCTGAAATGTCCGAGACTCCGGTCGTCCTCCTCGAAGCCCAGCGTGCCGGACCCTCGACTGGTATGCCCACCAAGCCCGAGCAGGCGGACCTCGAACACGTCCTGTACACCAGCCAAGGTGACTCACATCGGGTGGTTTTGGCACCTGGGACAGTTCGGGAAGCCTACGACCATGCCCGGCGCGCCTTCCAGATCGCCTACGAGTATCAGATCCCCACTATCATCCTATACGATCAAAAGTTGTCCGGCGAGCTGACAAACGTCCCGGCCTCACACTTCGATCGGGAGCCGAACCCCTCGCTCGGGAGCACGCTTACCGAGGACCAATTGGAGGGAATGCCACACACTGACGACGGTCAGTTCCATCGGTTCCAATATGACGTCGAAGACGGAGTCTCACCACGGTCGATTCCCGGTCAGAAAGCCGGTCGGTTCCTCGTGACTGGAAACGAGCATAACGAGGCGGGACATATCAGTGAGGACCCCGACAACCGAGTCTCACAGGTCAATCGACGGATGCAGAAAATGGACGCCATCCGGAAAGATCTCGACGAGGAGTCACTGCTGGTGGACTACGGACCGGAGGAGGCTACCCACGGGATCCTCACGTTTGGGAGCCAACGTGGGACGGTCGAGGAAGCGATCGACCGATTGGTGGACGCGGGGCACTCGGTGAAGGCGCTGACGGTGACCGAACTGGCGCCGTATCCACGTGAGCAGGTGGAAGGGTTCCTCGACTCCGTCGATGAGGCGCTCGTGGTCGAGATGAACGCCTCCGCCCAGTTCCGCGGACTGACTCAGAAAGAGCTCGGCGCGTACGGCGACAAGCTCTCATCGCTCCTCAAGTACAACGGGAACCCCTTCGAACCGGCGGAGATCGTCGAGGGGTTCGAGACGAATATCGACGGCGGGACCGACATTCCCGGCAACGAAACCAAGTTCGTACCAGCGGCAGGTGACTGATCATGAGTGCATTCAACGCCATCGGAGAGGAACGAGAGATCGATCAAGAAGAGTTCACGCCAGAACTGGAGCCACAGGCGACTTGGTGTCCCGGTTGTGGTGATTTCGGTGTCCTCAAGGCCCTGAAGGGGGCGATGCCGAAGGTCGGTCGGACTCCCGAAGAAGTCCTCTTGGTCACCGGCATCGGATGTTCGGGGAAACTGAACAGCTATTTCGACAGTTATGGATTCCACACGATTCACGGCCGCGCGCTCCCGGTGGCGCGGGCTGCCAAGCTGGCGAATCCGGGTCTTGAGGTTGTGGCCGCGGGTGGCGACGGAGACGGGTACGGTATCGGCGGTAATCACTTCACCCACACTGCCCGCGAGAACCACGATATGACGTATATCGTGTTCAACAACGAAATCTTCGGCCTGACGAAGGGTCAGACGTCCCCCACGAGTCCCAAGGGCCACAAGTCCAAGACCCAACCACACGGGTCGGCGAAAGACCCCGTCCGGCCGCTCTCGATGGCCCTAACCGCAGGTGCATCGTTCGTGGCCAGGACCGCAGCCGTGAACCCGAACCAAGCCCGCGATGTACTCGTAGAGGCGATGGAGCACGACGGGTTCGCCCACATCGACTTCCTGACCCAGTGCCCCACCTGGAATAAGGACGCTAAACAGTACGTGCCGTATACTGACATCAACGACTCCGAGGAGTACGAGTTCGACCCGACGAACAGAGCCGACGCACAGGAGCTAATGCGGGAAACCGAGGACAAGCTGTACGAGGGCGAGGTCCTGACCGGGATTTATTACCGGGAAGAGGGCCGCCCGTCCTACGGGCAGGAGAAACGGGCCATCGGCGAAATGCCCGAGGTTCCGTTGGCCGAACGGTACTTCGACGAGGAGTACGAGTGGGAACGCTCGTACGACCTCTTCCTTGACAAACACAAGTGACGCACGCCAGGCGGGTCTGGCCCGCTCGCGTCATTCGGTCCCGGTCGGGATACGCCGGCATCTCCAGCGGATAACAATTCCGTTTAGCTTTTCGGAAGGTATTTTTTCCGTCACCCGAAAGTTCGATGTATGAGTTCTACGTCGACGGCGACGGAAGATCGCATCCTGTCGGTCCTGGAGGAGGATGCGCAGGCGTCTTACGCCGAGATAGCCGACCGTGCCGGGGTCTCCAAACCGACCGTCCGGAAATACGTGAACAAACTCGAGGAGGACGGAGTGATCGTCGGCTATTCGGCAGACATCGACCCGAAAAAACTATCCGGTACCACCATCGCCTTGGTTGGAATCGAAGTCGAAAGCGAACAGTATGTCGAAGCCACACGCGCCCTCCGGGACCTGGAGTCGGTCGAAGCCCTGTATACTTCCTCAGGTGACCACATGCTGATGGCCGAGGTCCGAGCGACTGACGGAGATGCACTCGCCACGGTCATCAGCGACGATATTCAGGGGATCGAGGGCGTGACTGCTGCGCATCCGTCCGTCCTGCAAGAACGTCTGAAGTAAGCCTGTCTGGTCGTTCGTTCCTGTCGATTCGACGTCGCTGTTCCCGTATCGCTACCCCCCTCGTCTAGCGGGACATCCGGGAGTTTCGGCCCGGCATCCTGTTCACTTCCACCACGCGAGGGGAAGGTTAAGACGGATCGGGGTTTGTACACGCACACATGAGCGGGGCAGACGGAACCCTTCCAGGCATCCAATCCGCGGAGACGCAGCGGATCGTCTGCCACGTGGATATGGATTGTTTCTACGCATCATGCGAACGACTCCGGGAACCCGGATTGCGAGGTGAACCTGTCGTCGTGGGAATGGGATACGAGGCCGGCGAATCTCACGGTGCAGTCGCGACGGCAAGCTATGAGGCGCGTGAATACGGTATCGAGTCCGCTCAGCCTATTTCGGAGGCGCTCGAACGACTCCCTCGGCGCTGCGGGAGCGACGACGCCGGGCCCGAAACCCCGCCTACCGAGGGGACTGGTTACTATCGCCCGGTCGATATGGAGTTCTACGAGCGCGTGGCAGCCGAGGTCAAGACGGTGCTCCACGACTGGGCGGATACTGTTCGGGAGGTAAGTATCGACGAGGCCTATCTCGATGTCTCAGACCGGACCAGCTGGGAGCCCGTGGGAGATGAACGTGGACCGCGCGTATTGGCCGAGGGATACGCACGCCACGTGAAACGAGAAATCGAGCGTAAGGTAGGCGTGCCTGCCAGTATCGGCGTGGCGCCGAACATGGCTACGGCGAAGATCGCCTCTGATCATGACAAGCCGGACGGACTGACTGTGGTCCCGCCCGAGGACGTCGAATCGTTTCTCGCGCCCCTTCCAGTCGACGCGATTCACGGCATCGGTCCGGTTACTGCTCGGGAGTTGGGCGAAATGGGGGTTGAGACTGCCGGCGACCTGGCTGAGGCCGATCCAATCGTGCTTCAAGACCGGTTCGGCGAACGGGGCCGCGAACTTCATGCCAGAGCCCGGGGTCGCGACGACCGGGAGGTAACCCCCACTGGCCGTCCAAAGTCGTTGTCACGTGAATCCGCCTACACCGACCCGGTTACGGACGCCGAACGGAAGCGGGAAACCGTCCGTCGGCTGGCTACCGACGTCGCCGACCGCGCCACCTCTCGGGAAGCCCTGTATCGGACCATCGGTATCAAGGTCGTCACGCCACCGTTCGATGTACACACGCGTGCCGAGTCGCTCTCGGGCCCGGTTGACGACCCCGGCCTCGTGGAAGAGGTCGCCCTCTCCTTGCTCGCCGAGTTCGACGAGGTAGAGGTGCGAAAACTCGGGGTTCGGGTATCGAACCTTTCCTTCTCGGCGGGCAATCAGGCGACCTTGGAGGGGTACGAGGACGCGGGAGAGTCGACCCGATCTGACCGGGGGGAAGGCGATGATCCGCCAGTCCGGGACTACCGCCGGAACGATCGAGACGGGCAGGCCTCGTTGGATGCGTTCGACCGGAGCTGAGGGGACAGACGGGGGAGCCCGGCTCCACTGTCGTTCCCAATAATCGGCAGACGCACGTCAGACGACGACGTGTGGAGTTAAGAGGTGAGCGGCGAATCGTCTACCCGATGAGCGGGAGCGACGAGACCGAAACCATCACCGTCGCAGACGTAAGCGAGGGGCCGGGAGCGGAATCAACGCTGGCACCGGGCACCAGCATCTCCCTTCCGGTCGTCGAGCTACTCACGGGACGGGGATTCATTACCGGGAAGAGCGGCAGCGGGAAGTCGAACACCGCCAGTGTCGTCATCGAGAGGCTCCTCGCGAACAACTTCCCCGTGCTCGTCGTGGACGCCGACGGCGAGTACTACGGCCTCAAGGAAGAGTTCGAAGTCCTTCATGCCGGGGCCGACAAGGGCTGTGATATCCGGGTGAGCCCCGAGCACGCCGACAAACTCGCAACGCTAGCCCTCGAAAAGAACGTCCCGATCATTCTGGACGTCTCGGGCTTTCTGGACGTGGAGGAGGCGAACGAGCTCGTCCGTAAAACGGTCCGTCGGCTGTTCGCGAAAGAGAAGAAGCTCAAGAAGCCGTTCCTCCTCCTGATCGAGGAATGCCACGAGTACATCCCCGAGGGAGGGGGCCTTGACGAAACCGGTCGGACACTGATCAAGGTCGGGAAACGGGGACGGAAACACGGCCTCGGGATCGTCGGCATCAGTCAGCGGCCTGCTGATGTCAAGAAAGACTTCATCACGCAGTGTGACTGGCTCGTCTGGCATCGGCTCACCTGGGACAATGACACGAAGGTGGTTTCCCGGGTGCTCGGAGCAGAATACGCGGACGCGATCGAGGAACTGGACGATGGAGAGGCGTTCCTGATGACAGACTGGGCTGAGGCGGTCCGACGGGTCCAGTTCCACCGGAAAGAGACGTTCGATGCAGGTGCTACACCGGGCCTGGATGACTTCGAACGCCCCGACTTGAAAAGCATCAGCGGCGATCTCGTGTCCGAACTCGAGGAGATCACCGCTTCGCAGGAACGTCGAGAGTCGAAACTCGCCGAGCTCCGTCAGAAACTCGATACAAAGGACCAGCGCATCAGGGAACTCGAACGAGAACTGGAAGAAGCCCGGGACATGCGGGACATGGCCGACAGGTTTGCACAGGCGCTTTTTCGAACTGCGGATGCTCCCCATCGTGGGGGCGACGGAAACAACCGGGCTCGCGAGGAGTGGACCGGATCGTCCGGGGGATCCCCAGACCGGGCGGTTGCTTCTGGCAACGGACCGGGGGCACCCTCGTCAGACTCCGAACAGATCAGCCCGTCGGACGAGCGGGCCACCGGAACGGATGGTGGGACGACAGCCGAACCCATCACCCAGGAGGGATCCACTCGCTCCTCCGGTAGCGGCACATCAATGGACGGGAAGGGGGCTTCCGACGTCGCAGTTCGGGCGCACACTCACGTCGCCGAAAGCGACAGCCCCACCACGGCGACCGGGGGGTCCGATTTGGCGGCTGCCAGAGTCGACGCAGTCCCCCCAGTCGAACGCCTGACTGTCGAGGATGCTTGTTCACGGACTGGGTTCGATACCGACGCCCGGATGGCCGCGTTCGCGGAAGGGACCGAACTCCGCCACCGGGACGCGGTGGTCGAGGGATTCGTTCGGGCAATCGACGAACTCGACGGTGTACTCCGTGGCATGGTCCGTCATTACCGTGCGGCAGGAACCGCGACCCCCGTTGAGGCCCACCTCGCTGCGGGGGGGTCCGGCGACCGCGGGTTCGCGTACAGTCGGAACAAAACGCTACGCCGTGCCGGGCTGGTTCGTCACGACGCCTGCGGTCGTTACGAGTACGCCCTCCCGGAACTCGTCGATCGGGTGTACGGCGCCAACGCGAGCCCTCAGGAACTGGTAGAGGTCGTGGCGGAGATCGAGGACAGAACGGGCCTAAACGACGACTAGCAACCTCCATCCCCCAACCTCGTAGCGGCACGCAAGAGCGGTCCCGGGAAAGCTGACACTACAGGCGCCGAGAGACGCGAAAGTCGTCAACGAGTGCTAGCGGATAGGAGTCATCGCTCCCGCTGCCCGGATAAATCCGATAAACGGTGACAGCGAAGGCAAACAGGTAGATTCCCGGCTCCGTCACCCACTCTTCGAGGGACGGCTCCAGCGAAAATCGCAGCGTTCCCTTGTACAGTTCGGCGAACGGCTCGCCCGGGGTCGGAACGGCCGGTGTCGCGGTGGTGACCCACTCTCCCCCTCGCCTCTCCAGAATCGCGTACGGTAACTGCTGGTCAGCCCATACCATCGCGTCGTCCGAGTCATTCACGAGTTCAACCCTGAGGTTCTGATCCAGGCTGACGATGCTCGGCTGTACCCGGACCCGCATCGACGCCTCGTTCCCACACGCGATCCGAGTCCCCGTAACGGCCGGACACTGTCGTTCCGGTAGGGTCAGACATCCGCCCAAGGAGCCTAGGGCCATGCCAAGGAACCCGCGGCGGCGCATACGAGCCGGTTGCCACAGGGCGACAAACCTCTTTTGGCGAGGTTTGAGGTACCACGAGTGTTTTGACCCGGCAACTGAAACGTGAGGTCACGGGATGCGGGTGAAGCTTCCTCGGACAGGGGAAGGTCGCTGGCGGTTGCCCCAGCACGCCCACGTAATCGTCTATGAGACGATGGACGGGAACGAACTGTTCACTATATACGATTGTGGCGCTGCCCAGAAGCCTCCGTCAGCCCAAGTCGCCGGGAACATCGTCCGGGTAAAGGCTGCACACGTTCTTGAGAGATCCCCGACCGGCTACATCGTGAAGATGCGGGAGAAAGCCGAATTAGTCGCACAGGACGACGGCCACTACCTGATCGAATCGGGCGACTCAGCTCAAAGGTAGTATGCCTACAAGGCCCTATGATCATGCCGTCGAGTCGGACCGCTGTGTCCTTCGATTATAGTAGCAATCGCCTTCGACCTTTCCTCCCAGCTCCGTGAGGAAATCGACTTACCGATGCGTCACCCCGCCTGTGGTGTCCCCACACGGTAGGTGTTTGATGCCGGAAACACGACTGCCATCGCCGCCGTCTGCCCGGCCTGTCGGTGATCGGACGCCAGCCCATCCCGCTTGAGGCACGGTGACTTACTGCGTCGTCGTGGCCAGCCGGTGGCTTCGCTGTAGCAGGACCGTTAAGCATCTGTGAACACGACTCACGCTACTTTTATGCTCAATCCCTGCATTGTTGGGCTTGAGATGGAGACCCTTTCCTCCCCCCGCTGACCGGGACGTCGGTGGGGACGTCCGGCAGCAGTTTTCCCCAAGCAGCCGTGGTATTCAGACCACAGGCCGGGACCGTCCAGAAACCGTTGACGTGACCGCTGGCTCCGAAGGTGAACCCATCGTCGCCCACGGAGCCGGCACGACTGGACTCGGACATGAACGCACGACAGCGAATCGAAGGCGGGCGAGCGGTTATCGCCGCCCGCAAGCCGGATGTACAGCCCGATACGACCGAGATCGAGCAACTGGCCGCAACGGCTGGTTTTGAAGTGGTCAGCACAGTCACCCAGCGACGACAAGAAGACACTACCTACAACATCGGTCGAGGAAAAGCTGAGGAACTCGCCGAGGAGGTCGCGCTTCACCGCGCTGGCACGGTCGTGTTCGACGGCCGATTGACCCCTGGCCAGTATGGCGACCTACTGGACCTGTTGCCTGGCGAGACGGGACTCGTCGACCGCTATCGCCTCGTCTTGGAGATATTCAAACAGCGGGCAGGCGATCGGAGGGCCGCCCTCCAGGCGGAGCTCGCTAGCCTGCGCTACGAACTGCCACGGCTCCGTCAGACCTCTGAGGAACCGTTGTTGAACCGAGCCACCGAGAAAGGCTCGCCGGTCCTGGATACCGAGAAACGGATCGACACGCTTCGGGAACAGTTGGACAGTATCGCGGAAAGGGCCGCTCAGCGCCGCACAGAACGGCGATCGGAAGGATTCGATCTGGTCGCGATAACCGGCTACACGAACGCGGGAAAGTCGACGCTGCTTCACCGCCTCGCTGACGACCTCTCAGTCGAGTCCGAGGGCCGTCACGACGATCTCGCCGACCCGATCAGCGTCCGCGACCGCCTCTTCGAAACCCTAGAGACGACGACCAGACGAGGAACGCTCGATGACCGACGGGTGCTGTTCACCGACACGGTCGGACTCATCGATGACCTCCCGCACGACCTCATCAGGTCCTTTTCCACGACACTCGATGAGATCTCCGACAGCGACGTGGTCTTGGCTGTGATCGACGCGAGTCTGGATCTCGACCGGATGCGTCGACGCGCCCGGGTGACCATGAGGGTCCTGGGACAGGGCAGCTTCGACCGACAGGGTCCCCCCGATTCGCGTCCGGGTGCGGGAGCCCCCGGCGAGAGGCCTCGCCACGTTCTCCCGGTCCTCAACAAGGCCGACAGGCTGAATCAGGACGCGGTGGCGGAGAAACGAGCCATGGTTCGTGAAATCGCTCCCGACGCCCATGCCCCCGTCGCCATCAGTGCACTTGATGGCCAGGGCATCGATACACTCCGCCGCCGACTGCAGGACGTGCTTCCCGAACGGAAGGCGACGTTCGTACTGCCGAACGACGGCGAGACGCAGTCGTTTCTGGCGTGGGCTCACGATCGAGCAACCGTGACCACCGAGTATCACGGGGACAGCGTCGCGATACGGATTCGGGGGAACCCGACGGTAGTAAGCGAGGCGACCCAGCGCGCCCCCGATTCCGAGGCGTGAACGTACTGGCCATGCCTCCTTGCCCGGCAGCCGGCTCCCCGCCCGAGTCAACCCGACGGAGGCAGTCTTAAACCGGGCCGAACCTATCCCTCGGTATGGAGCTACGCGACCTCTCTGCGAACTCCCCGTACGTCCCGGGCCGGGGCGTCGAGGAGGTCGCCCGCGAGCTCGGGGTGAGTCCCGATGACCTGATAACTCTCTCCTCCAATGAGAATCCTCACGGCCCGTCACCGGCTGCAGTCGAGGCCATACGGGAGGGGGCTTCGGGTGTGCACGCGTACCCGAAGGCATCCCATGCCGACTTGTCGAGTGCTCTCGCCGACCGGTGGGGCGTCGATTCCAACCAGGTCTGGCTCGCTCCCGGAGCCGACGGCGCGCTCGACTACTTGGCCCGAGCAATGCTGAAACCTGGAGACGAAGTCCTCGTCCCGGACCCAGGGTTTGCCTACTATTCGATGAGCGCACGCTACCATCACGGGACCGTTTCGTCATACGGACTCTCGAAAGACGATCAGTTCCGGCAGGATGCGTCGACCGTTCTGCAAACCTACGACGGTGAACGGATCGTTTACCTCACGAGCCCGCACAACCCGACCGGAACCGAGTTGCCCCAGGACGCGCTCGACAGGCTTGCGACCGACGTCGCAGACGACACCCTGCTAGTTGTGGACGAAGCCTACGGGGAGTATACCGAGACACCTTCGGCGGCCGAACTGCTCGGTCGCTACGGGAATGTCGCCGTGACCCGCACCTTCTCCAAGGCATACGGGCTGGCCGGGCTGCGCGTCGGCTACGCGCTCGTGCCGAGCTCGTGGGCGGACGCATACCAACGGATCAATACGCCGTTCGCGGTGAACGAACTCGCCTGCCGTGCCGGATTGGCCGCCCTGGATGACGAGGAACACGTTCGCCGATCGGTCGAATCGGCCGTCTGGGCTCGCAAATACATCGCCGACCATCTGAATGCACCCACGTTCAAGAGTACCGGTAACTTCGTGCTCGCCGAGGTCGGCGACGGGACTGCGGTCGCCGAGGCAGCAAAGCGTGAAGGGGTCATCGTCCGCGACACGAGCTCCTTCGGGCTACCGGAATGTATCCGGATCTCCTGTGGGACGCGGACTGAGACACGGACAGCAGTCGAGGAGCTGAATCAGATCCTCAGTGAGTCTGATCTCCAGCCCGAAGAACCGGAGGTAGAACCGTGAGGATAGCAGTAACGGGGACGCCCGGGACAGGGAAGACCGCCGCAACGCGGGTGCTTGCTGCCCCCGACTCGGGTCCAGCGGTCGATTTGTCAGTGATCCATCTCAACGAAATCATCAAACAGAACGATCTCTGGCTCGAACGGGACGAATCACGTGACACGGTGGTTGCGGACATCGAAGCCATCGAGGGCTACCTCGAAGGGGAAACGGGGATTTTTGAATCCCATCTCGCCCACCGTCTCGATGTCGACCGAGCGGTGGTCCTCCGGTGTCGCCCGGACCTCTTGGAGAAGCGACTGCTCGACAGGGGAGAGCCAGCGGAAACGGCACTGGAAAACCGACAGAGCGAGGCTCTGGATGTCATCCTCGGCGAGACCGTCGGGCGACACGGCCGCGAGCTCGTTCACGAGATCGAGACGACGACCCGGTCCCCCGTAGAGGTGGCAGAGGAGATCGCGAGGGTAATACGTGGGGACCGTGACCCGTCGGTCGGCGAGGTCGATTACCTCGAGTACGCATGACTCTCGACCGTCTTCGGCCCGTGGCCGAGCGCGGACTGGATCCCTTTGTCCAGGCGGCAGACAGGATCGGGATGACTCCCGACGGCGTCAGCGTCGTCGCCTTCACCTGTGCCGTGGTAGCCGGCGTCGCGTTAGCACTTGCAACCCCCGTCTGGTACGTCATTGGTGCGTTCCTCGTATTCCTCAATGGCTGGCTCGATCTGGTGGACGGCGCGCTTGCTCGGGCCCAGAACGTCTCGTCCGCGGGGGGTGACCTACTGGATCACGTTCTCGATCGGTACGCGGACATTGCAGTGGTCACCGGGCTGGCAGCCGGGGTCGATCGCTATGCGCTCGGGCTGGCAGCCGTGACCGGGGTGTTGATGACCTCGTATCTGGGCACTCAGATCCAGGCAGTCGGGGGTGGCCGGGAGTACGGCGGTCTCCTCGGACGTGCCGACAGGCTGGCGCTCGTCGGCGTGACTGCCGTCCTGGCTGCAGTTCTCTCCGGACCGCTGGTCCAAGGGTACGGGGTCGTCGCCGGCCTCCTGTTGATCTTCGCGATTGTCGGCCACCTGACCGCGGCTCAACGGTTTTGGGGGGCGTGGCGAGATCTCGGTGACTGACCGCTCGGCGAGGAACCACACACTCGTGGCCGACCGAAGATCCCGGGATGACAGCTCCCGATGCGGCCGACCACGATGGCGCACGATTTATCCCCGGGTACCCGCAACGTATGGATATGCCCCAGTGCGAGATGTGCGGCGCGGAGGAACCCTCGCTGACGACGACGAAGGTCGAAGGCGCCGAGCTGGAGCTGTGTGACGACTGTTCGGACTTCGGGACCACCGTCCGGGACGAGTCGACGACCTCCGAGACCTCGACCAAATACTCCACCTCGTCGGGCTCGTCGAGCGGCTCGGGCGCGGGCAGTTCAGCCTCGGGATCGTCGTCCTCCGGCGGATCGCGACGCCGGGACATGTTCGACGAGATGGACACCCTGGCGACCGATTACGACCAACGGATCCGGAACGCACGTGAGGAGCGGGGACTAACCCAGGAGGAGCTCGCGGACCAGCTGAACGAGAAAACCAGCCTGATCCGGAAGCTCGAACGCGGCGACGTGCTTCCGAGCGACGACGTCCAGCGGAAGCTGGAACGCGAGTTCGACATCTCGCTTTCGGAAGGCGAGGATGTCGAGGACTCCGAGTGGTCCTCCGATGCGGGGTCCGGAGTGACACTCGGGGATGTCGTCAAACGGGAGGACTAGCGACCGCGGAAGCACCCGCCGGGTCTTCGCAGAAGGTCGATCAGCCGTTCCCGTCGCCCATCCGTCCCGGTTATTCTGCAACGGATGGGAACCGGGTTCTATTTTATACTTCCGACTGAGTGGTCTCCATGTTCGTTCTGGTCAACCTGAAAGCGTACCCGTGTGACGGGATCGCCATCGCGGAAGCCGCTCGGGATGTGGCTGACGAAACGGGGGCCCGGATCGGGATCGCCCCGCAGGCTGCGGCCCTAGAGCGAGTCGCTGCGACCGGTGTGGAGACATGGGCCCAGCACGTTTCCCCGAATACCCACGGCTCACATACCGGCAGCACGTTGGCGGAGGCGGTCGACTCGGCTGGGGCGACCGGGACGCTCCTGAACCACTCTGAGCGACGGTTGACGATGGCAGCCATCGACGACGGACTCGGGGCCGCCGAACGGGCTGGACTGGACACCGTGGTGTGTGCGAACAATCCCAAGCAGGTCGGGGCGGCCGCGGCACTAGGGCCGGACGCCGTCGCGGTTGAACCACCGGAGCTTATCGGCGGGGACGTGTCCGTTTCGACTGCGGATCCCGGAATCATCGAGGCGGCGGCCGCGAGTATCGACGCCGTCGACCCGTCGGTCGACCTGTACTGTGGCGCGGGCGTTTCTACCGGGACGGATGTTGCTGCCGCCGCCGATCTCGGGGCGACCGGGGTACTCCTCGCTTCGGGGGTCGCCAAAGCCGACGCCCCGAGAAGGGTACTCCGGGATCTCGTTTCAGGGATCGACACGTAGCGGCGATTGATGCCGTTCGTCACAGCGGTAGCAGCGCGGAAACCTACCCGGTATAGCGGTTGGAGGACGCACGGAAGCGTGATGTGACGTCGGGCCGAACTGGGAACTACGTCCGTTAGGCGTAGACATCCCCGGATGGACGGGCTGTCCGTCAGCCCGCCCCGGAGTCGGAAATGTGAACGCACCGCGCCGGCCCCCATGCTGGACGTCATCTCGGAGGGCCCTCGCTTCGAACCGAGCGGCCGTGGGGGTTCGAATGGAACCACGACGTGGGGGAATCCACCGACATGCCGACCCCTTCAGGAGTTGGGACCAGACTTGCTTCATTCCTCACATCGTCCGCGTTCGATGTCCCGTGGAGTGGTAGCCTTCTCCCCCTCATCAGGACCCCCGCGGGCGGTCACGTTCACAATGACTCGTCGATCTTGTCGGCCGCTCGCAAGGCCAGAGCAGCGATCGTGAGCGTTGGATTCATCGCCCCTCCCGTCGGGAACACCGATGATCCAACGAGCCAGAGGTTCTGGAGGTCATGTGTGCGCAAGTCGGGAGCGACGACGCTGGCATCGGGATCCCTGCCCATCCGGGTGGTTCCCATGTGGTGGTATGCAGGCCCCGTGTTCCTGGGACCGACCGTCCAGTTGACCTCGACCCCGAGCTCGTCCATGATTCGGCGTTGAATCTCGTTCGCTCGTTCGAGCCCGCGGATGGTCCGTTCGCCGATCGACCAGTGAATATCCGGGACCGGGTTCCCATGGTCGTCGGTCCGTGTGTGATCAAGCGTCACCCGGTTCTCGGGCGCGGGGAACTGTTCGACGAGGGCCCCCATCGCGATGTGTCGCCCGTAGGATCCGCGAAGCTCTCGGAGGAGCTCGTCACCCCAAGACTCGGCCGTCATCGCCTCGAGGGCGGGGGACGGGCCGGCGTAATTGAGGAACTCAAGTTTTATTCCGACAACCGGGTCCGACTCGTCATAGAACTGGTGACATTCGCTAGTGTTGAACCCGACATGGTTCTGGCGGGTGGGCTCGTCGTGCAGGCCGCCCATTCCCGCAAACAGGTGGTCCATGAAACAGCGACCCACGAGGCCCGAGGAGTTCGCCAGCCCGTCCGGGTACGTGGCTGACTCGGATAACAGAAGGAGCCGTGGCGTCTCCACACCGCCCGCGGCGACGACGAAACGTCGGGCTTCCTGACGGTACTCGGTGTCCTCGGGAGTCGCATACACTGCGGCCTCAACCCTGGAGCCCGTCTCGTCGTGGACGAGTCGCTGAACCGGAGCGCGGTCGATGAACCGGACCCCTTCG
This sequence comes from uncultured Candidatus Halobonum sp., assembly GCA_964502585.1. Lineage (GTDB taxonomy): Archaea > Halobacteriota > Halobacteria > Halobacteriales > Haloferacaceae > CAZCXJ01. The sequence goes on along the minus strand of CAZCXJ010000001.1, from coordinate 65,310 downwards.
GCTTCGGCCTTCCCGACGTGCCGCTCGGCGGTGTACTTCGCTCCCGAGGGACAGACCGGTTGGCACGTGCCGTATCCGACACACTGTGGCGCCTCGTCGTGTGGCTCAGAGTTACGGGCGTTCGGGACCGAGTGCATATCGATCCCCAACGACTCGCAGGCCTCCGCGAACAGCGAATCCGAATGCGACGGTGGGAAGGCCGGAAGGGGATACGGTTCCTCGCGGGAGGGTGCGTAGGGATTGTCCGCCGCACCGGCGACGCCGAGTGCACGTTCCGCGGCCGCATAGTGGGGTTGGAGATCGCCATACTCGATCGGCCAGTCCGCCCCGACACCGTACCTGGTAGCCATCTCGAAATCGCGCTCGTGAAGGCGCATTACCATCCCCTGCCAATGGAGCGTGCTCCCTCCGACGCCTTTGACCCGTGCGGCGTTCAGCGGATAATTTCGGTCGCCGCTGGACGTGTAAGCGTCGCGCTCGCCACCCATGGCCCAGGGGTTCTCCTGACCCGGCCGGAGGTGAGTTTCCATCCTGGACCGCCGGTCCTCCAGGGTGCCGTCGTCGAACCGGGGTCCGGCTTCCAGGACCGTCACCGCATGCCCGGACTCGGCAAGCCGATGTGCTACTATGGAGCCTGCGGGGCCGGCCCCGACGACGCAGACGTCGACCCGTTCCGACGGTGCTCGGTCCCCGGCCATGTGTCACTGTTCCTGAGACCGGTTCTCGACGGACGCCCGTCGGTTGTCGGTCGACAGAACGGTTCCAACCCCGCCCGGATGGCCAACAGGGTTGTCGATCCCGACGAGGGTGCCCCCCTTGGGCGAAGTGTAAAGCGCGTACAACAGGTCGTTCACGATGTAGAACCGGACGCGCTCGGCGAACGTCCCAGCCGGGTCTGGATCGGCCGTCTCAGCCCCGGCCTCCCTCAGAAGTTCGTCCCGCTCCTTGGCGGGGAGGTCGGTGAAGGGGCCGTCGTACCAATCACGAGCGACCTCGTCGAGTTCCGTGGTCGTCTCGACTCTCCCTTCACGAAGCCTGGGACGGTCAGCGCCCCGGCCCCGCACATACGTCTTCACGAACTCCCGGTGCTCGCCGACGGCTGAGGGATATATTACATCCGCTGCAGCGACCATGATCCGAATCGTCTCCGGATCGACTCCGTCCGAGGACTCGGTTTCAGCCAGCAGATGGTCCGCAGTAACCAGTCCTCCGCCGAAGGCCCCCGCCGCTGCAAGCGCTGCCATCGCGTCCCGCCGGCTCAGGTCCACGCCGCCGGATTAGGCAAGCCTAAACTTATGGCTTGCCGTTCCGATCAGAGTCCCCCGTCCCTCCAGTCGATGAGTAGCGAACGATGCGAGCCGCAAACCCTCCACCGCGTTCGGCCCCTACAGCGAGCGTGTCGTCAGGGGTCACGCGTACCGTTTCGATCGACACGTCCGTCGGGTTCGCCTCGTAATCGGCGTCCGGCCCGTCGGCGAAGACCGTCGCTTCGTGGGGTCCGTCCGGGAGGAACTTGAGCGGCACTTCGAAGGTTCGCGGTCGAGCCGTGGCTCCCCCAAGGTACCACTCCTCGGCGCGTCGCCGTGCCAGGACCACGTGGTCGCCGATGGCTGCTCCCAGGACCCGGGTTTCGTCCCAGGTAGCCGGCACCCCCTCGAGAAAGCTGAACTCCGGTTCGTCCGCATAATGCTCGGGTAGGTCGGCGAGCATCTGCACCCCGGACAGGTAAATGACGTAGAGCGCCAACTGGAACCCGCGGGTCGTGTGTACCCGGTACTCTACGTCGGGTGTCACTTCACCCGTGGGTCGTTCGTCGGAGTCGGGCAGGTCGAGTTCGAAGATGCCCGGCGTGTAATCGACCGGGCCCCCGAGCATCCGGGTGAAAGGGATCGTGAGCAGGTGGTGTGGGGTGTTGCCCCCGCTCCAGGCTTCGAACTCCTGTCCGCGGACACACTCCGTACTCATGAGGTTCGGGTATGTCCGACGAAGACCCGTCGGTTTGATGCCCTCGTGAACGTCCACCATGAGGCCACGATCGGCCGCGGTTTCCAGAACGCGCCGGTGATGCTCCACCATCCGCTGATCATGGTGTGCGTGACCGTCGATCTCGCCCACGTATCCCGTCTTCACTGCCGGGATCCCGAGGTCGGCAAACAAATCGAACGTTTCCTCGAGTTGGTCCTCGAAGTTTCTGACGTCACCCCCAGTCTCCACGTGTCCGATCAGCCCGACGTCTCTGTCCCGAGCATACTCGACGACGGCCTGTAGGTCGTACCGGTCGTTCGAGCTCGTATAGTCCATGTCTTTCCAGTCTTCGTTTTCCCAGCCGCGGTTCCACCCTTCCACTAGAACGTAGGGCACGCTGTGTTCGGCAGCGAAATCGACGTACTCCTTGACGTGCTCGGTCGTGGCTCCGAGCCGCGGGCCCGGAGCCCATGTCCACTTCCCGATATGCATCGCCCACCAGACACCCAGGTAGGTTCCGGGTTCGACCCATCCGAACTCCCGCTTTGGTGGGTCATTGAGGGTCAGAACGTGCCGTGACTCGACGAGGTCGCCCGGGGTTTGCCCGAGACTGATCGATCGCCATGGGGTTTCGAGGGGCGTCTCGCCGGTCACCGGAGGGGCGCCCGGCGTCGGTGTCAGTAGCGTTCGAAAGCTTCGGGGGGTCGTCGCGGGCTGCAGGGTCGCTGCAGCGTAGTCGGTCAACCCCGCTTCGTGGACGCTGAGATATCGTTGGGGATCGTCGAGCCCGACGGTAAACGGCGTATGAGCCCTTTCGACTTCGGCAAGGGTTGACTCCCGATAGAGGTACTCGTAACTATCGAAGTCGCCGGGGATCCACCAGGCTGTTCCCGTACTCGGGAACCGTATCCCCGTAAGTTCGGCCGCGAGCGCGACGGAATCCAGCCCGGGCTGGTCAGGAACCCGGTACCGGAAGGCCACCCCATCCGATGACGCCCTGGCGATGACTTGCACCCGCCGAGACCCGTCGACGAACGTCACCCGTAGTTGTCGGTAACGGTTCCGGATTTCACGTTCCGCCCCCCACTGTGGCGTGAATGTGGTCTCGGTATCGGTAGTGACCGTCCGATCAAATCGAAACCCGTCGACAAGGTCGGGTCCGTCCTCGAAGCTCAGCCCGAGCGGTGCAGGGGCGAGGATCTGGTCCTTCCCATGGATAACCTCGTAATGGACGATCCCCTCGACCGTGCCAAGGAGGATTTTGGGGGCCGCGTCCGGTGCCGCTACGCTCACCCATTGGTCATAGCGCTCCCGCGGGGGGCCGACCGTCGACGGAGATGCGGCCAGTTCCACGGGCGTCTCGGGTACCTCATATCGGCCCGTATCAAGCGTCGCCGAACTGCCTCCCTCCATCAGTCGCGGGTCGGTACGGCCGTCCGAGTCTTCGGGCATTGGAACTATCCACCGCGGCAGCCGGCATAACGCTTGATGCTGGGAGGGGTCTCAGGCTAGTAAAAACCCCTTTCAGGCTGGTTCCCTGAACTGACGACAGAGTAGCTTAAGCTCCAAACCCTACGTCGGTTGGATTCCCTCGGTTCAGTCACTTCCGTATGCCGACCCGGGCTGACGGGTCGGTCATCGCGATCTCGGTACAAGCTGATACAACTCTCAACACCTCGAGACGAGGGACTGATAGCTCGCGGAGTGGACGGCACCGCTTTCTCTTCGAACCCCCCGAATTCAGGCTCTCCGCACATCATGCTCCAGAACTCCCACACCCTCGATCTCGATCGCGACATCGTCGCCGTCGGAGAGCGGTCCGACGCCCGCAGGCGTGCCTGTCGCGATGATGTCTCCGGGTTCTAACGTCGCGTACTCCGTTATTTCAGCAATCAAGTCCTGGACGCTGAAGGCCAGATTGTCACGCGACGAGGCTTGTCTGGTTTCCCCGTTCACGCGGAGTTCGACCCGGGCATCCGCCGGCACATGTCCCGGGTCAGCAATCGCCGGTCCGATAGGAGCCGCTCCATCGAACGCCTTTCCACGAACCCACTGACTCTCCCGCTCCTGGTCGTCTCGATTGGAAACGTCGTTCAGGCAGGTGAAGCCGGCGACGACGTCCATCGCCTCGGCGGCCGATACGTTCCGACATTGCTCCTCGATGACGACCGCAAGCTCTACCTCGTGGTCGACCCGTTTGTCTGCAGGGAGGGTGATCGTTGCGCCCGGCGGTGCCACCGTGTTCGGTCCCTTGAGGAACAGGAGGGGCCGCTCGGGCAGTTCGTTGCCCATCTCTGCGGCGTGGTCGGCATAGTTTCGTCCGACACAGACCAGTTTCGTGGGTTCGCACGGTGGTATTAGCGTGATGTCATTCCGAGAAAGGTCGTACTGATCTCCCCCAAAGCTCACCGCGTTGGCGTCGGGATGATACGTCCCACGTCGCACGGCGCCGGCCGGGTCACGGAAACGCGCATATCGCATATTCTGGGGTCATCCGCGGTTGTGATAGTCGTTTGGTGTCCGGAAAACCTGCCTCAAGTCCGGAAGACTTCGCGACGTGAGGTTCTCGTCCTCCGGGTCTAGCCGTTTTTATATAGCCCTCGGTCGAAGACAAGACTGGTATGGCGACCGAAATGGAACTCACTTGGCACGGTCATTCGGCCTGGCGCCTCGCAGCCGACGGGACCGACATCCTGATCGACCCGTTCTTCGATAACCCACACACGTCGATTGAGCCGTCGGGAGTTGAGACTCCGGATTACGTTCTGCTCACTCACGGACACGCGGACCACATCGCACATGCCGGGGCGTTCGCAGACGCCACCCTGGTCTCCACGCCTGAAATCACCGACTACATGGCTCAGGAACACGGGTTCGATGACGCGGTCGGCATGAACATCGGCGGCACGGTTGAATGTGGGGACGTCTTCGTCACGATGCACCGGGCTGACCACACGAATGGGCTCAATACTGGGTACGAACACGAGGTCGGTATGCCGACGGGCTATGTCATCTCGGACAGGATGCCGACACAGGAATCTGACCCGGACGCCACTACCTTCTATCATGCAGGCGATACTGGCCTGATGACGGAGATGCGAGACGTCATCGGACCGTTCCTCGAACCCGACGCGGCCGCCCTTCCGATCGGCGACCACTTTACCATGGGCCCAGCTCAGGCCGCGATCGCGGTCGACTGGCTTGACGTTGATCACGTGTTCCCGATGCATTACGATACCTTTCCGCCCATCGAGGTCGACACGGATCGGTTCGTCGACGAAGTGGCCGCGACCGGAAGCGACGCTGAGGTCCACGTGCTGGAGGGAGACGAAACGGTGACGATTAGCGGCGGACACTGACCCATCGGAGGCCGACTGGAGGCTCGGCCCCCGCTCCAACAGGGGTGGAATCCCCGCAATCCCCGGCGCTACAGAACCGGGATCGTCGGCGCGGTCCGATCACCCGCCTGGCGTCCCCATCGGCAGGCTTTACTCGTTGCCAGCCGACGGTCCCTCCTGAACTATGGCCGATATCGAAACTACGACCGTGAACGAATCAGGCTTTGGCGCAACCAGTCAGGTCGGGGATTTCGACCTGTCGATCCACGCGATGAGCGAGACCGGACCGTCACCCAACGAGACGCTCGTGGCGGCGTATGCCTCGTGTTTCTCGTTTGCCTTTCGGGCCGGCGCCAGGCGGTCGGATTACGAGGACCTTGGAAAGATCCAAACGGATGCCGATGCTGACCTCAATGACGACGACGACCTGACCGCGATCCGGTTCACGATGCATGTGGAAGCCGAGTTGGATGACGATGAGGTCGATGAGTTGCTCGAAATGGCAGAAGAGATCTGCCACGTCCACGCCGCAGTGAAGGAGTCGCTCCACGCGGAAGCCAGCGTCCACCCGGGCGCGTTCTAGCAGGACCCCCGCACTCTCCGCGTGAGACGGTCAGAGGGGAGTAGCGTAGGCTTATTCAGACCGCCGATAGCTCCGGTAGGCCATCGCCTGCCCCTCGATGATGACGACGTCCTTCCCTTCCGGGTCCGGTTCGGATGCCGCTTCCGGTTCGTCACGGAAGACGTACGGCGAATCGTTCCCGTCCATGTGGGTGGACTAGGATTGTCTTAGTATAAATCTTTGTCAGACAGTCACACTCATGGTGTGATCGGAATCAGGGGTTGCTCACCTGCCGGAGGTTTATGAGTACCAGCGACGACCGGATCCATCCCGGTCTTTGAGACCATGGCTCCAGCACGGATTCCCCGTGTCCAGGACCGGGAACGAGACCGCGCGCCTTCAGGGTGTCCCCGTCAGTGTGGTCCTCTTCCGTTCGATTATGTCCCGTCTGAGAGGATCTGCTTGATCTCGCCCAATGAGTCCAGTACGTAGTCCGGCTGATAGGGTGCGTCAGCGAGAGCCTCCCGATCAGTGACTCCTGAAAGAACCAGAGCGGTAGTCATCCCGGCGGCGGTTCCCAGAGCGATATCCGTGTCGAGGCGGTCACCTACGACCAGAACCTCGTCTGCGGGAACTCCGAGTCGGTCGAGGGCCAGTTCCCTGGTTTCGACGCCGGGTTTTCCAAGCATCCGGTCCGGTTCCCTGTCGACGACTCCCGCCACCGCGTTGATGACCGCCCCGGACCCTGGCACGAGTCGGTCAGCCGCGGGGATCACCCGGTCAGGATCCGTTCCGATGAACGGGGTCTCCTCGTCGATTGCCTCCATCGTCTCACAAAGCAGGTCGTAATCGAACTCACGATCGATGGACACGACGACAACTTCCGCCATCTCGGGATCGTCTACGATACGCAACCCGGTCGACGCAAGCTGATTAGTCAATCCTTCTTCGCCGATGACGAACAACGCCGCGTCGTCGTGATGATCGAGGAGGTACTCCCGAGTTACCGTCCCCGAGGTCAACACCTCCCGTTCCGTCGCATTGAATCCGGCATCGCTCAACCGATCCACGTAATCTGATGGTGGGCGTGTCGGATTGTTCGAGACGAACAGGAGTTCCAGTCCCGCCGACCGGAGGTGCTTGAGACCCTCTTTGGCACCTTGGACCGGGTCATCGCCGCGTACGATCGTCCCGTCCACATCAACTATGGCACCCCGAAGTCCTGTCACATACTGGCCTTGGTGACCCACGATATGAATCCGATGTTCCCGAAGTCGGATGACGCTCGGCGACCGGTCACGTCACAGAAGTGGGAAGGATAACGCACATGTATTGTCCGTTGGTATGCCTCGGTACCCGTGTCGAACACGCAGTTGACGTTGATTCAAATCGATAACTACGGTCCCTGGACTGTGGAACCCGAACCGCGGTGGGAGATGGACCTGCAGACGCTCCAATCAAGACTGTTCGCGGACCTCGCACAGTTCGTCGGATCCCGGAACGGCTACGTGTTTTTCACCCGCTTCGACAACATGATTGCCGTGACCAACGGGCTTGATCATGCGGACCACGAACGACTCCAGGAGTCGATCCGGAACCGCTATCCGGTGACGATAAGCCTGGGCGTCGGCGTCGCTGAGATGCCCATCAACGCGCTCGAATCCGCCACGGACCGGCTGCAAGCGGCGGGTAGCGCACAGTCTGCTTCCCGGACAGAGGTGCTCGGCGGCGAGTTTTATAAGGGTCAGACCGACCAGGACGTGCATATCGCGCATTTCGACGTGGACGACGCGACAGGCAAGTACACCGACCGACTCAACGGGTTTGACACGTTCATCGAAATCGAACAGGCCTACGCCACGCTGATGCGTCACATGCGGGACGCTCACGGTGCACTCTCATTTTTCGTCGGCGGAGATAACATCATTACCGTCAGCCCGGACTTGTCGCCGGAGGCGTACCGAGAGGCGATCTCATACGTCGCTCGGGAAAGGGATACGGAACTGAAGGTCGGCGTCGGGACTGCCGCAAGCGCGGCCGAGGCGGGAATCAAGGCCAAGCACGCCTTGGAAGACTGCCGGTATGAAGGGACGGCAGTGGAGTTCGCTTGACGCCACCCCGATAGGTCCATCTTCTTGGACCGATTCGGACCGGGCCCGTAGGCTTAAGACGGTCCCAAGGGGATTCGGACACCCGTAGTATGATAGGGTTTATTGGTGGTAGCGGGATTTACGAGGCACTTCCGTTGACGAACACGCGAACGTCCGACCTGACGACGCCGTTTGGTGACCCATCGGCTCCGATCGAAATCGGGGAGTTCGGGGAAACCGGTCGCGAGATCGCGTTCCTGCCGCGACACGGCCGCAATCACCAGTACTCGCCGACGGACCTGCCCTACAAGGCGAACATCCACACACTGAAGCAGGTCGGTGTCGAGTACATCATCGCATCGAACGCGGTCGGGTCGCTCCGCGACGAGATCTCGCCCCGGACGCTCGTCTTTCCTGACCAGATTTACGACCGGACCAAACGCCGCGACCTCTCCTTCTTCGGCGACGGGATCGTCGTACACCAGGGGTTCGCAGAACCGTACTCCCCGCCGCTCAGGGCACATCTCGTCGAATCAGCGCGCAAGGCGACCGAGGCCGACGTAGAGGACGGCGGCACCTATGTCTGCATCGAGGGACCGCAGTTCTCAACGAAGGCAGAGTCGGCCTTCTATCGGAAGCAAGGCTGGGATATCATCGGAATGACAACTATTCCGGAGGCGAAACTGGCCCGCGAGGCGGAGATCGCGTACGCGACGGTGGCTGGCGTTACCGATTACGACGTCTGGAGGGAGGAGAGTCGGGTGACGCTCGAGGAAGTCCTCGAAAACGCCGCGGCGAACGAGGAAGCAATCAAGGCGACAGTAGAGCGGGCCATCCGGGAGTTTCCGGAGATGGCCCCGGACGCACACACTGCGCTCGCGGGAACGATCAACACGCCCGGTGACGCGGTTCCCGAAGAGACCCGCGACCGCGTGGACCTTCTCGTCGGAGATTATCTCGAGGATTGATCCTCTCCCCGGCGTCGCTCCGCCTGACTACCGAATCGTACCGGTCTGAGCTAATCGGCAATCGCTTCGCCCCCAACCGCGTCGACTGATGGATCTTGGACCCAGAGGTCGCCGAAGAGGTCGTCCTGCTGGAGTCGCACCTTCCCCCGGTTTGCGAGGAACAGCAACGCGAGGTACGTCATGACGGCTCGCCCTCCTGCCTCCCGAACCTCTCGGAAGAGCACCTCCGGGCGGCCCGCATCGTAGTGGTGTCGCAACTCCGTTTTTACGTCGGCGATGACCGTCTCGATGTCCTCCTCATGTGTGTTTGACGTGACGTCACCCGTCCCCGGTTCGCCTTCCCGCCGTGGGTCGTCCGCGCCGCGGTATTCGAGTTCCTGTGTCCCTCGCCGATATCCCCGAGGTGATTCCGAGGTGTCGTATTCCCGCCTATCCTTCCACCAGGATCCGCGTTCCGCGTCCCGCAGCTCACGGACGAGTTCGTCCAAGGTCTCCGGTGACCCACGGGTCGACTTCCGTTTCAGCCGGCGTTCCATCTCTGCTTCCAACTCGTCCACCGGATCGAACTCGAACTCGGCGTCGTGTCCCTCTGGTGGATCGCCGCCGAACTGTCGTTCCCACGGCTCCGAGTCCGGCTCTGAGTCCTCCGGTTGGTCATCATCTAACACCGCGTCGCTCTTCATCCTGAGAAGGACAGACGCGTAGAACAGCGCCCGACCGGACGTCCGGAGATCAGTCTCGTCGAGACGCGCTAGGAACGCATCAGTAACCTGAACGATGTCGATGTCCCAAGGGTCGATCTCGCCGTCCTCTGCCAGCCCCACCAGGACCTCCACTGGTTCGACCTCTTTCTCGTCTCCCGCCGCCGTTCCTGACGTCGCGCTATGATCCGGAGCGCTCACCAGACCAGTGGAGGAATCGTTCGGCCGTAGTCGGTCAGTCATCCGCAGTCACCTCCGGCTCGCCGCCATCGTCACCGAGTTGGATTCCGGTGACGGCACTGATGTTGTCCTCCTGCATCGTGACTCCGATGGCCCGCTCCGAGCGGTCGAGCAGTGCGGACCGATGCGAGACGACGACGAACTGAGCATCCCCGGCCAGCTCGTGTACCATTTCGCCGACCCGTTCGGCGTTGGCAGCATCCAGGAAGGCGTCGATTTCGTCCAGGGCATAAAATGGCGCCGGATTGTGGCGCTGCAGGGCGAAAATAAAGGCCAATGCGGTCAGCGATTTTTCCCCGCCAGACATGGCGTCGAGTCGTTGGATCGGCTTGTCGCCCGGCTGGGCTTTCATCGTGAGGCCGGCTTCGAAGGGGTCTTCGGGGTTCTCTAGATGGAGCTCCCCCGTACCGGATGAGAGGCGCTCAAATACGTCTTGGAAGTGGCCATCGATCGCGTCGAACGCCTGCATGAACGTCTCCTTCTTTTGAGCCTCGTACTGCTCGATGCGGTCCTGGATCGCGTCCCGTTCCTCGACCAGGGTGTCTCGCCGGTCCTGGAGGTCCTCCAATTGTTCCTCTACCTCGTCGTATTCGTCGATCGCCAGCATGTTGACCGGTTCGAGTGCCTCCATCTCGCTTTCCAGGCGACCGATCTCTGATTCGACAGTATGGTGATCCGGGATCTCCTCCGGATCGTACTCACCGACCTCCGCCTCGAGTTCCTCTATCTCCCACTCGAGACGCTCAGCTTGGTTCTCCAGCTCTTCGAGTTCGGATTCGACCTGGGAGACCGCTTCGCGTTTCTCGTTCCGGATCTCTTGTGCGTCCCGGAGCTCTGATTTCAGTTCGTCACGTTCCTCCTTGAGCCCCGAGAGCTCCTCCTCGAGTTCCGCGATCGTGTCCCGTTTATCCTCGAGCTCCTGCTCACGATCAGCGACCGCGTCCTGCAGCTCCGCGATCCGCTCCTCGGCTGCAGTTTTCGTATCTTGAGCCTCCTCCACCGTGTCGTGGAGATCGTCGATCGCGTCTTCGGCATACTCCTTCTCCAACTGGAGTTCGTTGAGCGTGTTGTCGAGGGTTCCCATCCGCGTCTCGAGATCCGAGATCGATTCGCGGATCTCGTCCGCCCTGGCAGACAACTCCGGAATCCGCGACTCATCGAGTTCCGCTTCGATCTCGTCGATCCGTCCCCGTACCGTCTCGATCTCCGTCTCGCAGCTCTCGATTTCCGCGTCGAGTTCGGTCATCTCCTCGTCGACCGAGTCCCGTTCGGCACGGAGCTCTGCGAGGTCGTCCTCCATGGCCTCGATGTTGTCCTTCTGTTGGGCGATCTGATCTTCGACCTTCTCGATTTCCGCCCCGATTTCCCGCACCTTTTCGGCGGCGTCCGACGCCCGAGATCGGGCGTCCTCGATATCCGCCTCCACGTCTGCGATCTTCTCCTTGAGGTCGGCCCGGCGGTCTTCCAACTCGTGAATCCGCTCGGCGATACGTTTCAGCCTGCTTTCGCCGGACGCGGAGAACGCGTAGCGGGACCCACCTCCGGAGCCCCCTGTCATGGCTCCCGAGGTCTCGACTAGGTCCCCATCAAGCGTCACCATCCGGAACTCTCCCATGAGGGTCCGGGCGGTGTCCATGTCTTCTACGACCAGTGTCGACCCGAGGACGTACGAGAAGACGCCCGCGTACTGCTCGTCGAAGTCGACGAGGTTGTACGCGAAATCGACCACCCCCGGATCGGACGGGAGTGGCGGAAGGCCCCTCTCTTCCATCTCAGTCAGGGGAAGGAACGTCGCCCGCCCGGCGTTGCGTGATTTGAGGTAGTCGATACACTCGGCCCCGACCTCGTCGTCGTCAACGACGACGTTCGCCAGCCGGCCGCCAGCCGCGGTCTCGCATGCGGTTGCGTACTCGGCCGTGACACTCCCGAGCTCCCCTACCGGGCCGTGGACCCGCTCGAATCCCGCGTTTCGGATGGTGGTTACCGCCCGTGGCCAGGCGGAATCCTCCGGGCCGGCGTTCGCCTCCAACTCGGCGTATTCCGCTTGCTTTTCCCGTATCTCCTCCTCTACCCCGTCCAGTTTCGTCTCCAGGCTCGACTTCTCCTCCTGGAGTTCCTCGATCACTGAGTCGATCTTGGCCTTGTTCTTTTCTGCCTTGTCCAGTTCCGAGCGGAGATCTGACACGCGGGCCTTCAGCTCCGGGAGTTCATCTCTCGCCGCTTCGAGGTCTGACTCAGATTCGCTGATCTCGTTCGATCGCCGTCGTGCCTCGTCGAGGAGGCGATCCTTCTCGCGTTGGAGTTCGTTCTTCTCGGTCTTCAGGGCCTCGAGCTGCTCTTTTTTCTCCGCGAGCTCCTGCTTGAGTTCGTCGAACTCCGTGTCAGCGTCTTCGATTTCCGCCTCGACCTCCGCGAGTTCGGTCCGCCGCGACGTCAGCTCCGATTTCAGGTTCGCCTTCTCGACCTTCGTCTCCCGAATCTCCTCCTCTAGGTCGTCGATCTCTTCTTGCTTCCGGTCGATATCGATGAAGGCTTCCCGCCGTTCGGCCTCGGCATCCTCGATCCGGTCCTCCTGTGTTTCGATTTCGGTCTTCAGACGGGATACTTCGCCTTTCAGCTCCTCGATCTCGGATTTGACCCGAAGCTGTTCGTCTTCCCCTTTGCGCTCAATCTCGCGGTTCAGCTCCTCCAGCTCCGCGCCCAGTTCGTCGACGCGGTCCTGGCGGTCTTCTAGTTCCGCCCTTCGCTCTTCGAGGGCGTCTTGCCGTTCCTCGATCGTCCGCTCGGTCTCTTCCAGTTCTTCCCGACGCTCCTCCAGTTCTGCGGCTTTCTGATAGCTCTCGTACTTCTGTTTTCGTTCTCGGAGTTGTTTGTATTCGAGAGCGGTTTCCCGTTCGTCGGCGAGCTGGTCGAGACGGGTCTGCTTCTCCTCGATCCTGAGGTCGACCTCGGCCACCCGTTCTTCGACGGTTTCCAGTTCCTCGAAGGCGTCCTCCTTCTTGGCGTCGAATTCAGCCACGCCCGCGATCTCGTCGATGATCCCTCGTCGCTGGTATGGCGTCATGTTGATGACCTCCGTCACATCCCCCTGCATCACGACGTTGTACCCTTCCGGGGTAACTCCTGCTTGCGCCAACAAGTCCTGGATGTCCGAGAGGTTCACCGACCGGCCGTTCAGATAGTAATACGAATAGTAGTTTTTGTCCGTCTCCTTGACCCGTCGTCGGATGGATATCTCGTCCACTTCACCAACACTGTCGGTCCCGGCGGCGTTGACGACCTGTGCCCGAGTCAACGTCTCGTCGGAGTTGTCCAGCACGACTTCGACACTTGCCTCGCGCGGACCGCCTGACGTCCGACTGTCCTGATGACCTGGATTGTAGATCAGGTCGGTGAGTTTCTCGGCGCGGATTCCACGGGTCCTTGCCAGGCCGAGGGCGAACAGTACCCCATCGATGATGTTCGACTTACCGCTACCGTTCGGCCCTGTGATGACGGTGAAATCCTCGTAAAACGGGATTCGGGTCTTTCGCCCGAAGCTCTTGAAATCGTCGAGGACGAGTTCCTTGATGTGCATGTGTAAAGCCGGGTCCCCGTCGCCCGGAATCGATTACGCGACGATGATGTCGTCGGCTTCCTCGGCTTCGTCTTGGGTCTCGGGGTCCTCCGTGTTAGGTTCGTCGGCTGTGTCGGTCTCTTGAGCGGGTTCCTCCGCCGGTGTGTCCGTGCTAGCTTCGTCCTCGGTGGGACTCCCCTGGTTCGGGACGAACTCGGCGTGCGCATCCGATCCGTTCCCATCTCGGTCGGAAAGCGGTGCATCCGTCGAGGACTCGAGCTGATGGAGACGTTCCTTCGTCTCGACCAGTTCTTCGGTCAATCCGTCCACGGCAGCTTGGAGTTCAGCGACCTGTCTTTCGAGGTCTTCCACCCGGTGTCCCATACCACCGTTCGGGGCTCCCGCCGATAAAAAGCTGTGTCAGACGCTCGCGTGACGGGCCACGGAGGAACTGGGTCTGGAAAGCACAACCCCCAAACGTAATCACGTTGAACGGTAACTGTGCAACTCCGCGTCGCTCGGGGTATCGGTATCGCCGCTCTCGTGTTCCTTCTCGTCCAGCTCGGCGCCTTGGTGCTGGTCCCCACGTTCTACGCCGCGGGTTACCAGACGGTCGAAGACCCTCAGGACCCGACCAATAGCGCGATCTATCTTCTCGCTATCCTGGCGGTCACGGCCGTTATGCTCGCCGCGTTTCGCTACGATCTGGACCGTGTCATCCGGTTCGTGATCCTGTCCGCGAGCGGTTTGCTGTCATGGTACGTCTTCAGCGTGGTCGTTCCTGGGGGGCTAGCCTTGTTCGTTTCTCAGCGGACTGCCTCGTCGGTTGGGGGGCTCCTCGCGCTCGGCCTTGCCGTCGCCGTTCCTATCGCCCTATGGGCACGTCCTGAGTGGTATGTGATAGACGCCGCGGGCGTGATCATGGGCGCAGGAGCCGCGGGGCTGTTCGGGATCAGTTTCGGACTCTTGCCGGTACTCGTGTTGTTGGCTGCCCTTGCGGTCTACGATGCGGTCTCAGTCTACGGGACCGAACACATGTTGGACCTTGCGGAGGGAGTGATGGACCTCCGAATACCGGTCGTCTTGGTAATCCCTCTGTCGTCGGGATACTCGTTCCTGTCGGACCAGCCGACCCCTGAGACCGATGACAGCTCACCCGGCAAGGATCAAGTCTCCGTCGACGAGTCGCCGGATACCGCCGGACCGAGCCAAGCAGACGTTTCGACCCCTGGCCTACCGGGCCACGACGCCAACCCCGACCGGGAGCCGGAAGCCATGGGGAATGACATCGACCACCCGCCCGTTCAACGGGGGGCGTTCTTTATCGGTCTTGGTGATGCGGTGATGCCGGCAGTAATGACTGCCAGTGCGGCCTTCTTTTCGCCGGCGTCGTCGCTCGGAATCGGCATCCTGCCGGCTCTGAATTTGCCCGCTCTCTCCGCGATGATCGGGACGTTTCTGGGGCTGGCGATCCTTCTCCGCTTAGTTCTGGAAGGCCATGCTCACGCCGGCCTTCCGCTGTTGAACGGCGGTGCCATCGGCGGCTACCTCGTCGGGTCTATCCTCGCCGGCATTCCGGTAGTTACTGCCGTTGGTCTGTAGTCGTCTCCCCAGAGGGGTCGCCGAACGTCCACCCGATCCACATCAGTCCTCCGCGCCACTGCGTATCTTCACCGCCATCCCAGTCTCGAAATCCTCGATCGCCGCTGCGGGGAGTTCCGCCCGCCCGACCCCTAGCAGCGTCCCGCTGTCGTGGACGACAAGAACCTCGTCTCTCGGTCTGACGGCCGGGTCCGCTCGTTGAACGAACTTCGCGAACGCGTTCCGTCCCTCCCGGACGTACGGGGCACTCTCGTCTCCGACGACGACCCGTATTGCCGGCGGATCAAACGCCCGAAGGAGCCGTCTCCCGCCTTCCAGACCCAGGGTAAATCGCCCGTCAGTCCGATACGTAACGAGCCGACGTCCCTCGATGATGACTTGCCGGGGACGGCCCCCGGTCGAGTACTCCACCCGGATCTCTTCCTCATTCGGAAACAACGCGTCCCCTGCCCCGGCCCCGAACTGGTAGTCTGCTGTCGTTCGGAGTCGGTCGAGGTCCGTCGTCATAGGATCACAGCAGGAACGTCCGGGTTCGTTCTCCGAGGTCGATGAACGCGTCCGCAGCCGCTTTCAGCTCGTCGGCGGTCGACGAGTCGAAGCACATCACCTCAACACGGACCCCTTCGTGTCGGAGGTGTGAACACAGCCGCGAGAAATCCCCATCCCCGGTACACAACACCACGACATCGACCTTCGTGGCAAGGGTAATCGCATCCAGGCTCATCCCCACGTCCCAGTCGGCCTTCTTAGTGCCGTCCCCGAAGGTCTTTATTTCCTTGATCTTCGTTTCGAATCCGATGTCTCGGAGTGCCTCGAAGAAGCGCTCCTCTTCCGGCGCGTCCGCCTTGATGACATATGCGACTGCCCGGACCAGTCGTCGGTTCTGGACGGCCTTCTCGAGCAATCCGGAATAGTCGATGTTTTGTGAATGAAGGCTCTGTGCAGTATGATAGAGGTTCTGTGAGTCCGCCAGGACGGCTACCCGCTGATCCGAGTGAATCTCGCTCATCCCGTTGATGGCCCACTCGTCCGACGTGCGCTTAGGTTTTCGGAAAGCAGGCTCGCGCCGGGATCGGACAAGCCCATCTGGATTGTGGTGAGGATTCTCGCCAGATGGCGGATTGCGGATTGACTCTGCCGCGCTCAGAGCAAGAGCAGTATGGGAGCGTCCCCGTGTCGTCGGGATGGGCGCCGGATCCGTCGACGATCGCCGGCTTACGGGCATCGCACTCGATTCTCCGAGCGTAACCCTTGGTGCGAGTACGACGGCAATTGCTTGGACGCGGACGGCCCGTCGCTCGTGGCATCCAGTATCACCTACGGAGACCCATCGGACCGCACGGCTCCACACCGCCGAGGGGGTGTGGGTACTCTTTCATCCTCTGGGAACCACTCCGGACCAGGAGGAATTTTGAAACCATGGAGTGTATGCCCGCCCGTGTGTGTCCTCATCATTGCGTGGCGGACCTTCCCAAAAGCGCCCGTCGTCGTCGCGGCTACCCGTGACGAAGCGTTGGCCCGCCCATTCACCCCTCCGCAGGGACTGGATCCTGGAGTCGTGGCACCACAGGATCTGGATGCCGGCGGAACTTGGATCGGATACAATGCCGACGATCTGTTTGTCGGGCTGGTGAACCGATGGGCCGCGGGACTCGCCGCTGAGCGCTCCAGAGGCCTCCTGGTGCGCGATTTGCTCCGAGCGTCGGCAGCAGAGCAAGCCGCAAGAGACGTCGAGAACGCGGTCCGGGCGCAGTCGTATGCTGGGTTCAACCTCGTGGTCGCGGATGCGGAGGCGGCACTCGTTCTGGAGTGGGATGGGCACCTCAGAGTGACTCCGCTCGAACCCGGTGTCCACGTCGTCACGAACGTGGGAACAGATGGCAGGTTCTTCGTCCCCGACTGGCGCCCGTCTGACGATCCGGACTTGCGCCCCGACCGGCAAGCCGACAGGGCCCGTCGCCTCCGGGCTCACTTGGCACCCGATCCGAGCGAACCCGCGGACGAATGGGCGGACCGAGCCCGGAAGCTCCTCGGATCCCACGAGTTTGGGATGTGTGTTCATGGGGACGAGTACGGAACCCGCTCCGCGTCGCTGATCCGCTTGGAGCTTCAGGGGAACCCTCGATACGAATTCGCCCCCGGACCGCCTTGCGAGACGCCCTTCACCGTCGTCGAGAGCCAAGTTTAACCCCGGTGGTGCTGTTCTATCAGGTATGAGCGCGGCAGACGCGGAGGCCGAGTTGTCCGAAGACGAACGCCGAGGCCTGGAACTGATCCGCGAAACCGGTGGGATCCACCAGAGCGATTTCTGGAAGGAATTGGACGTCTCTTCGCGTACCGGAAGTCGTATCGCCGAGTCGTTGGAGGAAAAAGGTCTCATCGAGCGTGAGGACGCCGTCTACCAGGGGCACAACACCTATCTCCTGCGCCCGACGGCGCGTGATCTGGACTTCTCGCTGTTGATGGCCGGGGATATGCTCTCGCCGTTTATCGGAGAAGAAGAGATCGATCCGAACGATGATCAGTTCACCCAATGGCTGATGAACCTGGCCTACGAGGAATACTGACCGGCCACCTGTATCTCTCACACCTGCCTGGCCCCCTAGGGGTTTTCGCCAAGAGGGGTGACTCTGTTGAGCTCATCCGGCCCGTACTCACTCGGAATCGAGAAGTTTCTCGGCGAGGGTACCCGCTATCCCGGTGTACGTCTGAGGTGTCAGAGACTTGAGTTCCTCACGGACCTCAGGACGGACGTCGAGGTCTTCGAACAGGTCATGGAAATCGGCCATAGTCACCCGTTGCCCGCGGGTCAGATCCTTGATCCGTTCGTATGCGTCCGTATCACCTTCCCGTCGGAGGATGGTCTGAATTGCTTCTGCGATCACCTCCGGATTGTCAGCCAGGTCTTCCTGGATAACCTGTTCGTTCGGCACGACCTTCCCGAGCCCGTCCCTGGTCTTGGAATAGCCGATCAAACAGTGAGCGAGCGCGGAACCGACATTCCGTTTGACCGTCGAGTCAGAGAGGTCCCGCTGGAGTCTGGAGGTCGTCACAGCTTCCGCGAGGAACGAGAGATCCGCGTTGGCTTTCATCAAGTTCCCTTCAGCGTTCTCGAAGTAGATGGGATTGACTTTGTGCGGCATCGTCGAAGACCCTGTTTCGGTGCCCGCGTTCTCCTGTCCCAGATACCGGTCGGATACGTAAAGCCAGGCGTCGCGGTCGAAATCGATGAGTACCTGATTCGCCGCACGGAACGCATCGAAGAGTTCAGCGAGGTCGTCCCCGGGATTGATCTGTGTCGTTAAGGGGGAGTGAGAGAGCCCGAGTGATTCCACGAAGGCCCGTGCGAAGCCCTGCCAGTCAACGTCGGGGTACGCAACGTGGTGTGCCCCGTAGGTCCCCGAGGCGCCGGCCAGTTTACCCTCCACCCCGTCCTGTGCCGCCCGGAGACGTCCCTGTGCGCGGCCCAACCGCGCTGCGTAAACAGCCATCTCTTTGCCGAACGTTGTCGGTGTCGCGGGCTGGCCGTGGGTTCGCGCGAGCATCGCCAGGTCCCGGTGGTCCCGGGCCAGTGTGGCGAGTTCGTTGCGGATGTCCGTCAGGGCGGGCAACAGCTCCTCCCGAACCGCTTCCTTGATCAGGATCCGGCGCGCGAGGTTGTTCACGTCCGCACTCGTTAGTCCAAAATGGATCCACGGGTGCAACCGGGGCGGGGTCCGGGTTCGAAGGAAGTACTCGACCGCCTTCACGTCGTGATTCGTCGCGGGGTATCCGGCTGCGCCTTCCGTTTCCAGCCGTTTGACAAGGCGAGCGTCATCGAGGTCAAACTCCTGAACGATCGTCCGGAGGTCGGCTCGTTCATCGGGTGTGAGTTCGAAGTCGACTTCTGCGACCTCCGCCAGGGCCAGCAAGTACTCGACCTCAACCCTGGTCCGAGCTGCGATAAGGGCCGCTTCGCTTGCCGTCCGTCTGAGTGGCGCGGTCCGGCCCGCATACCGGCCGTCGAGTGGAGAGACCGCAGTCAGGGGGTCGCCGGCGGGGAACTGCCGGTGGGTAGGGGCCTGGTTTGGTTCGCCCGACTCCTGACCAGGCTCGCCGTCGTCCGTCATACCGCCCCGTGTCGCCGGACGGCGCAAAAGAGTGTCGGTCCGGTAGTTGCATGAAAGTGCATACTACAGTCCGAAAAGTGCGTAAAAGAGGTCATATTACAACACATTCGTGTATATATAGGCCCGATCCGATCGCAACGCTTTTTCTCGGGCACCAACAGTCTCGGGTATGCAAATCGCGGGAATGGCGAGCAACCGTGGACGGAACCTGCGGAACCTCGCGGACCAGGCCCCAGGTGGGGCGACCCTCGCGGTCGTTCTGACGAACGACTCCGACGCACCGGTCCTCGACGCGGCTCGAGAGCGGGAGATCCCAACCGAAACGATCGTCCGGAACGAGGGCGAGTCACGCGAATCCCACGAGCGGCGCATCCTCGACCGCCTCGACCCGTACGACATCGACCTGGTGTGTCTGGACGGATACATGCGGATCCTGACCGACGAGTTTATCGAGGCGGCGCCGACCGCGCTCAACATCCACCCGTCGCTGTTGCCCGCGTTTCCTGGAGTAAATGCCCACGAACAGGTTTTGGATGCCGGCGTCCGTGTCACCGGGTGTACTGTCCACGTAGTCACCGAGGAAGTCGATGAAGGGCCCATCGTGACTCAGGAAGCCGTGCCCGTGTACGCTGACGATGACCCTTCCTCGCTCAAGCAGCGGGTCCTGAGACAAGCCGAATTCCGTGCGTATCCTCGGGCGGTGAGATGGTTTGCCGAGGATCAGGTCGAGGTCGACCGGTCGGGACCGCGCCCGACGGTGCGTCTCGACACGGACCGTGATGGGAAGTTTCCCCAGCGGCGCGTCCAGGGTAGCGACCGCGTTCGAGTACTGCGATATGGGGAGAACCCGCATCAAGAGGCCGCGCTCTACACTGATCTGGCAGACAGTGAACCGGCCGTCGTGGAGGCTCCTCAACTCAACGACGGTGCGAAGGCCTTGTCGTACAACAATTATAACGACGCTGACGCGGCGCTGAGGCTGGTCCGGGAGTTCGAGACTCCTGCGGCGGCAGTGATCAAACATACGAACCCTGCTGGATGCGCGACCGCTGAAACCCTCGCCGACGCGTACGCGGATGCGCTGTCGACCGACCCGAAGAGTTCGTTCGGGGGAATCGTCGCGTTAAATCGGGAGTGCGACGGGACCACCGCCGAACGTATCGCCGACTCGTTCAAAGAAGTCGTTGTGGCGCCGACGTATACCGACGAGGCGCTGTCCACGCTCCGGGCGAAAGACAACCTCAGAGTACTCGCCGTCGGGGACTTGGACGTCACCGCCGGGGCTGGAACCACGACGGAGCTGAAAGAGAAGCCGTTGGTTGGAGGTCGATTGGTCCAAGACCGGGATCGCCAAGCACCGACTCGTGATGACCTTGAGGTGGTGACCGACCGGGCCCCGACTCCCGAAGAGGTAGAGACGATGCTCTTCGCCTGGCGGGTGCTGAAACACGTCAAATCAAACGGCATCCTCTTTGCGACCGGTACCGAGACGGTCGGTATCGGGATGGGGCAGGTCTCCCGCGTCGACGCGGTGACGCTGGCCGCGATGAAGGCCCGAAACGATGCCGAGGGGAAGTCCGCCGAGGGAGCGGTCATGGCGTCGGATGCGTTCTTCCCCTTCCCCGACGGGATCGAGGAAGCAGCCGATGCGGGTATCCGGGCCGTGATCCAGCCTGGCGGGAGCGTGAACGACGAGGACGTTATCGCCGCCGCCGACGACCACGGAATGGCGATGGCTTTCACCGGAACTCGATGTTTCCGCCACGACTAGCCGTCCAGCCCTGTCCGCTGGAGTTTCGAGGCCACGCCTGATGAGGAGGACGAGTCGAGAGAGTGGTGGAAAGTGAGATCCGACCGGGCCCCAAGACGGGAACTTCGCTCCCGAATCGTGACGCAGTCGACCCGAGGGATACTCCCCGGGAGTCCCGGCGATTACCTTCACGCCGACATCTAATCGCTGACACGTGGGTCGAGCCAGTTCGTCGTCAGGTCCTGAAGCGTGTTCCCGGTGATCCCGACCAGCACTGGGACGAGGACGGCGGGCACGATGAGTGCGATGTCCGGCTTGAAGAACCCCTGATACGAGACCAGTCCGAATCCTGGGAGCCCGAAGGCGACCTCGACGACGTACATCGAGATGAGTAGCGTCAGTAACGCCTCGGATACGAACAGTGACGTGAGAGAGGGAGCGGCGTTCTTGAGGAGATGCCGACCGACACGTCGTTCCCCGGCTCCGCCGGCCTCGAGGGTCTTGACGAACTGCTGGCCGGAGAAGGCAGTTACCTCTCCCTTGACGGCCCGGAGCTGTGCCGCCCAGAGATTGAACGCGGTAATCGCGATCGGCAAGGCGAGCACCGCAAGGTTACCGATGGCCAGGAGTCCCTCACCGCCGTTGAACGACGGGTACCAGTCGGCCTGCCCGATCGCGAACGCCGCCAAGTCGGCTATCAGAACTGCTGGGATCCCGACCCCCAGCTGTGAAAGATTCCCGGTGGTCCGGTCCAGGAGCCCGTCCACACGAAGGGCGGCGAAGGTTCCCAGAGCCAAACTGAGGAGACTCGCGATCGCCACCGCAGGGATGAGATACAGGAGCGTGACGGGAATCGCATCGGTCAACACGTCGGTAACCGGCTGCGGCTCGACCTCACCCGTCTCGGGGTCGGCCTCCGCGAAGATCACGGACTCACCGAGGTCCAATGTGGCGTACCAACTCAACCACTGGACGTATCGTTCCGTGAGGGGTACGTCACCGTTTGCCTCCGGTTCGCCATGAACGTAGCCGTACCGGCCGGTGTTCTGTTCGCCTCCGAGCGGGGTCGTCGGATCGGGTGTCAAGGCCAGGCCGAAGAACACCCCCGACAGGAAGAGATAGCAGACGAGTGCCGCCCACAAGACCCGTTTGACGAGAACACCGCGCACGAAACGCAGGCCCAGCGGGGAGTGCCTAAACCTTCCGGTGATTCAATTCCGGGTTTCACTCACCGATAGGTATTAATTCCGGCCCTATGGGCTACGGTATGTCATATGCCGGAGGGTGGGCAGGGAGAAACGTTCGAGACGATCGATTGGGAGGATCACCAGGGGAGGAAAACGCTCATCGAGCTTCCCACGGCAGCGTTCGGAGTGTTGTTGGCCCTGCTGATCGGTCTCTACCTCTACGACTACTTCTTCGTCCTGAACGCCTACACGCTCGTTCTCGGTATCAGACCTAACCCCCTCGAGTGGCTTGTTGCCTTCGCGTTGACCTTTCTCGTCTCATACGGCGTGATCCCGATCCTCATGGATCCGTCTCGACTTCGGCACTACTGGCGGACGGTTCGAGAGACCCGAATGGGAACCACGAGCAGCTTGTTTCTGGTTGCAGCCGTAATCATCGCGGTGGCAGGTCCCGAGATACTGGGCCCGCCGACCACGGCGCAACTACCGTTTACAGCCCCAGAAGCCCGCCCGCCGACCTCCGGGCTTCCGCCCCCCTTCGTCGGTGGGGTTCCGATGGAGTCGGTTCTCTACTGTTCTGGAACCGTCCAAGGAGGCGCATGCTACGGTGACATCGCCCATCCATTCGGGACGACGCCGAGCGGACGCGACGTGCTCACCTTCGTCGTCGGCGGATTCAGAGTGGCTCTGGAGGTCGCAGTGCTCACTTCCGTCCTCCTAGTCCCGGTCGCCACGGTCGCAGGGACTTCCGCTGCCTATTTGGGCGGTCGCGTCGACGCAGTCCTCACCCGGTCCGCTGATTTCCTCCAGGTTGTCCCCGTAATCGTCATCTATCTGTTCGTTCGGCTGCTGTTCGGTGCCGAACTGTGGCTACTCGTCGTTCTGTTCGGCCTGTTGGGGTGGGGTCAAATCGCAAGACAAGTCCGTGCAGAAGTGCTTTCGCTCCGCGACGCCGGCTACGTTCGAGCGGCCAGGGACGCCGGTGCCAGCCCGTCCGATACGGTTCGGCGACATCTGATCCCGAACGTCTCTCACATCGCCGTTGCAGCGCTCGCGATACAGGTCCCGAAACTCATCGTCGCGGAAGTGACACTGGCGTACCTGGGACTCGTCCAGACGGAGGTCCCGACCTGGGGCTTCGCCATCGCTGCGGCCATCGACGATCCGACGCTCCCCATACAAACGATCGGCGGGATCAGTCCCCTGCGCGTCTGGTGGGCGTTTACATTCCCGTTGCTGGCGCTTGTGGCAACGACGATCGCGGTTACAGTCCTGGCTGGGGCGCTCGGCGATGCGCTTGATCCTCGTGCGGGGGTATCATGAACGACGACTCCGAGCTCTTGGAAGTCAAGGACCTCTGTGTCGAATTCGACTCGGATCGTGGCAGCGTGAAGGCAGTCGATGAGGTGTCTTTCGATGTCCACAGTGGTGAAACGGTCTGTCTGGTGGGTGAAAGCGGGAGCGGCAAAACGGCGACCTGTGAGGCGATCACCCGATTAACAGACGACGCGTCCCTGGCCGGGACCGTTCAGTTCGACGGCGAAAACCTGATGGCAGCTTCCGATCAGCGCCTTCGACAGGTCCGTGGCGCTCGCGTCGGATACGTCTTCCAAAACCCCGGGAACGCGCTCGACCCGGTCTACTCCATCGGCCAGCAGCTCACCGAGGCGGTCCAAGAACACCGGGACGTACCTCGGGAGGCTGCTCGCGAGCGTGCGGTTGACCTCCTCGATGCAGTGGACATCCCCAACGCCGACGCACGTGTAGACGAGTATCCACACCAGTTTTCCGGAGGTATGAAACAGCGGGTGGTGGTGGCCCTTGCGCTCGCCGCCGATCCCGACCTGCTCGTCGCCGACGAACCGACGACGGCCCTTGACGTTACGACGGAAGCCGGTCTGTTGGCCCTCCTGGAGGACCTCCAGGCTGAACGGGACCTCGCAATCCTGTTCGTCACCCATGACCTCGGCGTCGTCGCGGGGATCGCCGACAGGGTCGTCGTCATGTATGCGGGCAAAGTCATGGAACGGGGCTCGGTACGAGACGTGTTCGAACGGCCGAGCCATCCGTATACTACCGCCTTGTTGCGGTGTCTCCCCGGGAGCGGCGGCCTCGAACCGATCGGCGGCTCGCTCCCTGATCCGACGAACCCGCCTGACGGATGTCGGTTCCATCCCAGGTGTTCCCACGCCGTTCCGGCGTGTCGGGACGGTGAGCAACCTCCGGAATACCGTGTAGGCGGACGAACGGGCGGCGACCGCCACGTTCACCAGGCCTCCTGCGTCTTCCACGCGGAGGGTCGGGACTCGAATGAAGTCCTTGGGGGCGGGATTCGGCACCCACCGACTGACTCAGGCGACCCTGTCTCCTCGGCTCACAACGGGCGGCGGTCAACCCACGGGGACGGTGATGGGGAATGACAGACGAGCCGTTGGTAGTCGTCGAGGACCTCGAAAAGCACTATCCGATCACCGAAGGGCTCCTCCAGCGAGAAGTCGGTCGGGTCCGAGCGGTGGACGGAATCTCGTTCACGGTCCGCCGTGGCGAGACGGTCGGGTTGATCGGCGAATCCGGATGCGGAAAGTCGACCGCAGCCGCAAGCCTGCTCCGGATCGAGGAACCGACCGGCGGAACGGTCCGAGTCGACGGAACGGAGTTGGGATTACTGTCCGCCGCCGAGTTGCGCGCTTTTCGTCGCCGGGCGTCCATGGTGTTTCAGGACCCGACGGAGAGCTTCGACCCCCGCATGACGATCGGTGAATCGGTTGGTGAACCACTCCGCGTCCACGGGCTCGACGAGAAACCGCGCCGCGAGACTGTCGTCCGTGACCTACTGGAACGGGTCAGGTTGGATCCTGAAACGGCCGAGAGAGCACCCGGGGAGCTGTCTGGGGGCCAGAAACAACGAGCCGCTCTGGCCCGGGCCCTGGCCCTCAACCCGGACCTCCTAGTTTTGGACGAACCAGTCTCCGCGTTGGACGTGTCGGTGCAAGCAGAAATCATCGAACTCTTACGCGACCTACAGACGGAGCTCGGGCTTGCGGTACTACTCATCACTCACGATACCGGGGTAGTCCGCGAACTGTGTGACCGAGTCAACGTCATGTACGTGGGTGAAATCGTCGAGCGTGGCCGGACCGACCCGCTGTTCGGGGACCCCAAACATCCATATACGCGTGCGTTGGTGGAATCGGTTCCCACCCCGGACCCACGGGCTGAACGAACGGTTCCCGACCTCCGGGGGGAGGTCCCGGACGCCGAGTCTCCACCTCCCGGATGTCGGTTCCATCCGAGATGCCCGTCCGTTATTCAGCCCGAGGGGGTCGATATGGAGCAGGACGCGTATCGTGGCGTGGTCGCCCTGCGACGAGCGCTCGCCGACGGAGCCCTGGATAAGGAAACCGCAGTCAAGCTGACAGATGGTGCTGGCGACGACGCGCCGGTCGCAGCCACCGTCCGCGCTCAGTTCGGAATCCCCTCCGAACTCACCGACGCGGCCGCGGAACGCGCGGTTTCCGGAGCCCTCGAGACGCTTCTCAGCGGGGACCCGGAAGCCGCTCACGAGCGTCTCGAGTCGCTCGCGTCGGTCTGCGAAACCGAGCCACCGGAGCTCCGGCAAACCGCGGATGACCGTCCAGTGGCTTGTCATCTGTTCACCGACGGCGGCTCGGGACCAACTCGGTCCGCTGATGCCGACCCGACGGACGGATCAGATGACAGGTAACGGAACTCTCCGTTACCCATAAACACAGCCCGCCGGTCCGGATAAGCATGGAGTATCACGAGGCGGCGAACTTCCTGTTCGACCTACGCCGCTTCCAAGTGGATCCTGGGACCGAGTCGGTTCGAGACCTACTGGAACATCTTGAGGACCCTCACGACGAGGTCACCTTCGTACAGGTCGCTGGTTCGAACGGGAAGGGGAGCGTAGCCCGGATGACCGAATCGATCCTCCGGGAAGCCGGGTATCGGGTGGGCCTGTTCACGTCACCCCATCTCGACGACCTGCGCGAACGGGTCCGGGTTGACGGACGGAAAATTCCCGAAAGCGAGGTCGCGACGTTCGTCGAAAAGGTCAAACCGTGGCTCGTCGAGCGCGCGGCCGACGGGGAACCGCTCACGTTCTTCGAGGTGATCACCGCGCTCGGACTCTGGCGGTTCGGACGGGCAGGCGTGGATGTTGCTGTGCTGGAAGTTGGAATGGGTGGTCGGCTTGACGCGACCAGCGTCGTCGATCCGGCGGCAGCCGCTGTCACGAACGTGGCTCTAGAACACACTGCGATCTTGGGGGACACGATCGCGGAGATCGCCCGAACGAAGGCCCACATAGCCCCACAGGAGCAGCCGCTCGTCACCAGTGCTCGAGGGAACGCGCTTGAGACGATCCGTGACACAACAGGGGATATCCTGACAGTGGCACGGCGCTCTCGGCCCGATCCCTCCACTGCGGACGTTATCGCAACGTACGAGGGACGGATCAATCATCAGGAATCACAGGTCGCCCTGGCTGGCGATGGGTGGTCAGTGGACGTTCAACTCCCACTGCTCGGGGGATACCAGTCGACGAACGCGGGCGTTGCGGCGGCCCTCGCCAGACAGGTGGCAGATGAGCTCGACGACGACCTCGACGATCGCGCCATGGTCCGGGGACTTCGCAGCGCGCACTGGCCGGGACGGTTCGAAGTCATGGAGACGACTCCGCTCACCGTGTTGGACGGAGCTCACAATCCTGACGCCTGCGAGTCGGTGACGGAAACGCTTGCCGAGTTCGAATTCGATCGCCTCCACTTGGTGTTCGGTGCAATGCACGACAAGGACCACCTGGCGATGGCACGTGCGCTGCCCACAGCGGCCTCGGTCCGAACCTGTGCCCCGACCATCGATCGTGCGGAGGATGCGGAGGTGTTGGCTCGGGTGTTCGAACGGACCCACCCTGACTCGGAGATTATCGCCGGGTCCTCCGTAGTGGATGCGTTGCAGTCCGCCCGCTCCCAGGCCACTGAATCCGATTGTGTCCTCCTTACCGGGTCGCTGTTCTGCGTCGCTGCAGCGCGACCCGAGTGGACTGGAAGGTTGGTCCCAAAGTCGGTTCAGGGCCTTCCCGAGGCCGAGCGGGTTCTGGTGGGATCCAACGCTACCGCCCAAACCGTCCAAGGGACCCGGACCGACCTCGTTCACCGGACAGTGAAGACGAGGGTGTCGGCCGAACACGCCACGGTACTCGAAACCGAATTTCCGAAGGCCGGGGGAACGTGCGCGACCACCGGCGTTGAGGATGGCGGAGAACTCCACGAGGTGGTGCTGTCCGGAACGGTCGCGGAATTCCGCCGGCTGATTCGGCGGTTGGACGAGCAGGAGGGTGGCCTGCTGACCCTCGCACGACGACTTCGTCACCTTCTCGGAGGGAAAGAGGCTCGATCATCTGAGACTCCAACCCGACCTTGGGACGACGGGACCGCAGTGATGGGCATCCTGAATATCACGCCCGACTCCTTCCACGATGGGGGCGAGTATTACGACGTGTCGGACGCGGTCGCGGGGGCGGAACGGCTGAAAGAGATGGGTGTCGACATCCTGGACATCGGTGGCGAATCGACCCGACCGGGTGCGGACCCGGTCCCCCCGCAGGAGGAGATCGAGCGGGTTGTTCCGGTAATCGAGGCCATCTCGGATACCCTCGGCGACGAACTGATCTCAGTCGATACACGGAAGGCGGAGGTCGCCGAAGCCGCGCTGGATGCCGGAGCGGACATCCTCAATGACGTGACTGGATTGGAGGACCCGGAGATGCGGTTCCTCGCCGCCGACCGAAACGTGCCGGTCGTCATCATGCACAGCATCGACGCGCCGGTGGTTCCAGAGAAGGACGTGGAGTACGATGATGTCGTCGAAGACGTGATCGACGAACTGACCGAACGCGTCCTGTTGGCGGAAAAGGCTGGCATCTCCCGTGACAACGTCATTGTGGACCCGGGTCTCGGATTCGGCAAAACCGGCCCTGAGAGTTTCGAACTCCTGGGCCGACTCGAGGAGTTCGGCGCCCTGGGCTGTCCGGTATTGATTGGCCACTCGCACAAGTCAATGTTCGAAACTGTCGGTGGTGAAGCCGGCGATGCGCTCCATGAGACCGTTGCGGCGACAGCCCTCGCTGCGGCCAACGGAGCCGACATCGTTCGGGTCCATGATGCTGCTCCGAACGTCCAGGCTGTCCGTGTGGCCGAAGCCGTGCGGCGTGTCCAGGCGGCGGGCCATCCTGCCGAGCCTCGGAACCAGCGGGCCGAATCGGGCCCCGGCGGATGGAGTCTGGGCGAATGAACGGCCAGGCGAAGCCGGGTCCCTACGAGGCAGTCCACGCGTATCCGAATGGGAACGCGTCGGCCGCCAGGTACGCACGGACGCTGGCTCGGTACGGGTTCGATGGGGTCGTGGTCCGGACACCGAAGGCGGAGTACGATCCGGCCGAGACCCGCGCCCGCTTCGGGATAGACGTTGTACCCGGGGCGGAGGTCCAGGCGACCAATCCCGCGTCCGCGAGCGGAGCCGTCGGGAACTACCGTCCCGAGTATCCGGTCGTGATAGTCCGTGGCGGCACGGAGTCCCTGAACCGGTTCGCTGTCGAACAGGATCGGGTCGACGTTTTGGCTCGTCCGTTTCGCGCCGATGGCGATATCGACCACGTCATGGTCTCGACGGCTAAGGATCACGGGGTTCGGATCGAGTTCGACCTCGGACCGGTGCTCCGTGGATCCGGCGGGCCCAGAGTACGGCACCTCCGGAACCTCCGGAAGCTCCGTGAACTGGTCGTCGATGTCGATGCCCCGTACGTCGTAAGTGCCCACCCGACCTCCCATTTGTCGGTCCGGACGCCCCGTGAACTCGCGGCGGTCGGGGCGGAGATCGGGTTCGATCCCGACCGGCTCCGAACCGGTCTCGTGGAGTGGGGGCGGCTTTCGATGCGAAACCGCGAACGGCTTTCCGAGGAGTTCATCTCCCCGGGGGTCAGAAGAGGACGGTATGAAACGGACGATCGAGGAACACGCTGAACGGTTCAGCAGGGCAGCCACGGCGTACGACTCCGACCGGTCACCGGTGTACGAGGCCTGCGCGAATCTGGTCATCGAACGTGCGCGGCCCAACCGGACCGATACAGTCCTGGATTTGGGGACCGGCACCGGAGCCATCGCTCTGGCACTGGCCCAGGATGCTCAGACGGTCGTGGGGCGTGATATCAGCGAAGGAATGCTGGAGCGGGCCAGAGAGAAGGCTGCCGACCAGAGGGTCGAAAACGTCGCCTTCGGGTACGGCGAGTTCCGTGATCCGGAATACGACGGCCCGGTACAGATCGTCACGACGAATTACGCGCTTCACCATCTCAGCGATGCGGAGAAACGGAGCGCGATCGAGACGATCGCAGCCCTAAACGGGGGTGGCACGCCGTCGCGGACGGACCCTGTGGGCCCTCGGCGTGTCGTGATCGGGGACGTGATGTTCTTCGGTCACCCCGACCCGGACGAACCGATGTACGACCCCTCGGTCGACGACCCTGCAACCGTCGGGACCCTCGTCGAAATCCTCACCGAAACAGGATACGCGGTAACGCAGGTGGACCGCGTCCACGATCAGGTGGGCGTTATCACCGCCGAACGCGTCCTCTCGGGGGGACGGGAATGAGCACGGACCGATGAAGCCGCTTCCGAAACACCTCCGACCACGGTGGCGCTATCTCGCTGTGAGACTGGAGGCCTGGGCCGACGCCTCCTTCGACCGAGGGGATTTCCAGCGTGCGATCTGGTATGCTGCCGGGAACCTGCTTGGCGATCCCGGGAGCGCGGATGCCGAGCTGAGTGTCGTTCGGTTCCGAATGGAGAGCGGAACTGGGGCGGCGATCATCAGGACACGTCGGGGTGAGGTCGACGCGGCCCGCGCGGTGGTGGCCTGCGTCGAGAGCGTCGACAGCGAGGAGGTCGGACTCCGCGTGAGCGGCGTCTCCGGGACGATTCGGGCCTGTGAAGAAAGCTATTTAGGCGGCGCCGGCGGACGAACGACCGAGACCGAGGCCGTGTTCGCGGGAACCAGCCGGCACGCCTGGGACCGGAACGGGGCAGTCGATGTCCGGATGCCTGACGGATTCGTCGGCGTCACGGACTGGGAAACGAACGCCCCGGATGCGACGGCCGACACGACGGACGCTGACGGATAAACCATGCAGGGACAAGCACAACAGCAGGCGTACGACCGAGGGATCACGATCTTCTCCCCGGACGGGCGTCTCTACCAGGTCGAGTATGCCCGCGAGGCGGTCAGGCGCGGGACAGCGAGTATCGGCGTACGGACGGAGGACGGCGTGGTCCTGGCGGCCGACAAGCGGTCGCGCTCGCCGCTCATGGAACCTGAATCCGTCGAAAAACTCCACAAGACCGACGATCACGTCGGGATCGCCTCGGCGGGTCATGTGGCGGACTCGCGTCAACTGATCGATTTCGCACGGCGTCAAGCCCAGGTCAACCGGCTCCGGTACGGCGAAGCGATGGGCATCGAAACCCTGACCAAAACCATCACGGACCACATCCAGCAGTACACACAGGTCGGGGGTGCGCGTCCGTTCGGCGTCTCGCTGATCATCGGTGGAATCGAGAACGGCCAACCGCGTCTGTTCGAGACCGATCCTTCGGGCACTCCCTATGAGTGGCGGGCGCTCTCGATCGGAGCGAACCGCGGGGATATCCGCGATTACCTCGAACAGGAATATGAGGAGGGGCTCTCCCTCGATGGAGGTGTCGAACTGGCGTTGACCGCACTCGCGGAAGTGAACCAGGAGGCCTTGACACCGGACGGGGTCGGTTTGGCGACGGTCCCGGTGGAAACGGCAGAGTACGTCGATCACGACCGGGAGACGGTCGAGTCGTATCTCAGCGAGTTCGGGTTGCTCGAAGAGCAAGACGAATCAGAGGAGTGACTACCCTCCGCGCGGTGAACGGGGGCATTCTCTCGCCGTCAGGAGATAGGACCCGTGTCGCCGATCGGTGACGAGTCGCCGGGACAGGGTCCGGAGGACTCAAGCTTTACTCGGTATAGAAGAAAACTTTTGACCAGCGGCCTGGATACCTTTAGCATGAAAGCCATCGCGGCCCGTGAGGGGGAATCGGCTCCCCGTGTGATCGACCGTCCGCGGCCGGATCCTGCTCCCGGCGAGGCTCTCGTACGGACACTCCGGGTGGGGGTCGACGGGACGGACCACGAAGTGATCGCGGGGTCTCACGGCGGTCCACCGCCCGGGGCCGACCATCTCGTATTGGGTCACGAAGCCGTCGGGGTCGTGACCGATCCGAACGATACAGCGCTTCGTCAAGGAGATATCGTCGTCCCGACAGTCCGTCGTCCCCCCAACGGAACGAACGAGTATTTCGAGCGGGAAGAACCGGACATGGCACCTGCAGGTGCCTATCATGAGTGTGGAATCGACGGCGCTCATGGATTCATGGCCGAGTATTTCGCCGCTCCCGAAGAATTCCTCATCCCGGTTCCCGAGTCCCTGTCCGGAACCGGATTCTTAATCGAACCACTCTCGATCGCTGAGAAAGGGCTCGAACATGCGGCGGCATCTCGGTCGGCCTTCGAGTGGTCACCCGAATCGGCGATCGTCTTGGGGAACGGAAGCCTCGGCCTGCTGACGCTGGCGAGGCTGGCCCGGGCCGCCGACGTAGCGGACGGTCCCCACCGATACGACCGGCTGTACTGTCTCGGTCGTCGGGACCGACCCGATCCGACGATCGAGTTGATAGAGGATCTCGGTGCGACATACGTCGATTCTCGGGAAACTCCCGTGGACGAGATCCCGGAATCCTACGAACCCATGGATTTCGTCTTCGAAGCGACGGGGCATGCGCCACACATGTTCCGGGCGATCGACGCGCTGGCGCCGAACGGCGTGGCGGCGGTGATGGGGGTGCCCGATTCACAGGTCTTCGAAATCGATGGCGGCGCCCTTCATGAGGAGTTAGTCCTGCATAACAAGGCGCTTGTCGGGTCAGTCAACTCCAATCGACGCCATTTCGAACGGGCCCAGAAGGCGGTGGACGCGCTGCCAGACTGGTTTCTTGACAGGCTGGTGACGGGAGTGTACGACGTGGACGCGTTCACTCGGGCCTTCGTGGACGACGACAGCACTATCAAGACGGCGGTCGAATTCGGTCGTCAATGAAGAACGTTGACGACCTGATTTCCGACGCCGCGGAGTTGGCCGAACGGGGGCTGTCAAAGGGCGAGATTGCCGACGAGCTGAACGTTTCCCGGGAAACCGCAGCCTGGCTGGTCGAACGCTCGGGCGCGGGGCCGCCAGCTTCCCAAGGGAGTTCGAGGAGCGCCTCCGGTCCCCAGGATATTCACGTTGACTGGTCGACGATCGGCCGTGACAGCGCACGGCTGGCTCATGTCGGACGGGCGATGGCTGATCTCCTTGCCAAACAGGGCGAGGGCGTGGATCTCACGGTCGGGATCGAGAAGGCAGGAATGCCGCTGGCGACGACGATCGCCCGGGAACTCGACACTGACTTGGCCGCATACGCCCCGGCCAAACACCAGTGGGAGGAGGGCGATATCGACGAACAAGGCGGAGGGTTCTCTCGGAACTTCGCCGATATCCGCGGTCGCGACTGCTACATCGTGGACGATACGGTCACCAGCGGAACGACGATGCAGGAAACGGTCTCGGCGGTCAAGGAAGAAGGAGGCAATCCCGTCGCTTGTGCTGTCGTCGTAGACAAGCAGGGTCTCGAGTCGGTTGAAGATGTCCCGACGTACTCGCTGATCACGGTGGTCGGTGTCGGTCCGGAGTGACCGGGTCGAAACGGGAACTCGTCGGCCCCGCCGTCACCTGGGCTCAGGCGCAACCTCCTTACGTCCGACCCACTTACCTGATGACATGACATTCCAGCCCGAAAGTGAACTGTCGGCTGAGGAGGTGCAGGACCGGGTCGACTCGGCTATCACGGACAACGATGTGGTCCTGTTCATGAAGGGGAACAGACTCATGCCACAGTGTGGCTATTCCCAGAAGGCGCTGGAATTGATCGGCCGGCACGTCGACGAGTTCGAGACCGTCGACGTCCTGCCGGCGCTGCCGGCCTACCGCGAGGCCCTTGAGTCTCACAGCGGCTGGGAGACGATTCCCCAGACCTTCGTCGACGGAGAGTTCGTGGGGGGAAGCGACGTCTTGGCCGAGTTGGACGAACGCGGGGACCTGGCGGAGACGCTCAACGTGGAGGGCTGATACTCCGGAGGATAGCGTCTTTAAACTCGCGCCACGTATAGGGAACCGAGAACCACTCGGGCCGGTTACCAGCGACCGAACGCACACCACCCGTCTCAACACCCCTAGGACATATGACAGGCCGCGTATACAGACTTCACTCGACGCTTGAACTGCCGCTCGAAGACCTTCACGAACACTTCGACGCCGATCCCGAACTGCCACAAGGGATCGACGACGTCGAAATCACGCGACGCAACAATACGCTGATTCTGAAAGCAGTCTCCTCCTCCGACGAAATCAGCAAATACACCCCGACTGCCCAGCTGAAGGCGAGCGTCTCCGAAACGCGCGTGTACGAGGAAGAGCCCCCGAAGACTGGTGGGGGGTGGATGCGGGAGGAAGAAGAGGAGATCCCATCGGAACTGGTCGAGTTCGCGTGTTTCAAGGGAAACCGGGAAACCGTGCTTCAGAACACCGAACTCCAGTATCCGATGTTCCTCGTCCTCCGGGAGATCGCGCTCCAGTGTGAGAAAGGCACATTGACAGCCATCACGGAGGTCGATGGCGAACTCCAGGCAACCCGAATCGTGGAAGGCGAAGAGCGCCCCGCTAGTGTCGAGGTTGTCGAGAGCCCCCGGCAGGAGGCCAGCGAAGGGAACAGCGTCGACTGGCGGGATAACAAGTTCATCTCCGACTGACGGTCCGCTCGACCGCCGACAGCGGTCCTTCGGGGTCCCGTCCGGGTCTGGAAGCAAGCCGTCAGTCACAAGATACTTCAGCCTATAATTACATCTCATTAGTAGGATGTCCGAAACACACACCGAAGGTTTTCCCGACTACGTCGACGTAGATTACACGGACGGCGAGGGGGAATCCCCGGTAGAGTATCCCAGCCTGGAACACAAAATCGAGAAGGCAGTCGAGGTGACCCGGACCGGGCTCGAACAGTATCGCAACCCCGCAGTGATGTGGACGGGAGGGAAAGACTCAACGCTTACCCTGTATTTCGTCAAACAGGTCGCCCAGCAGTTCGATCTGGAGGTTCCCCCGACGATCTTCATCGACCATTTTCAGCATTTCGACGAGATCCACGAATTCGTCGACAGATGGGCCGATCGCTGGGACCTTGATGTCCATTACGCGAGCAACGAGGACGTCGGGCGCTACGTGGAGGCTCACGATCTGAATCCGGGCGACGAGATCCCCGTGGCCGAATTGTCCGACCATAATCAACACCACGTCCGGGAGATCCTCGAGTACGAGGAGGAGACGTTCCCGTTCCTGTTGGACACGTACGTCGGGAACCACCTGTTGAAGACGGTCGCCCTGAACGACGCCCTGGAGGAGTATGATGTCGATGGCGTTCTGTCCGGCGTCCGCTGGGACGAACAAGAAGCCCGGGCGGACGAGACGTTCTTCTCCCCCCGCCATGACCCGGACATTTATCCGCCCCACGACAGGATCCAGCCGATCCTTCAG
The DNA here is from genome assembly GCA_964502585.1 of uncultured Candidatus Halobonum sp. Classification (GTDB taxonomy): domain Archaea; phylum Halobacteriota; class Halobacteria; order Halobacteriales; family Haloferacaceae; genus CAZCXJ01. The sequence goes on along the minus strand of CAZCXJ010000001.1, from coordinate 30,512 downwards.
TTCGACGAACGGTCCGTCTGGGATGCGTTCTGGCACTTCGTGGTTCCGGACACCGTGGACGGGTATCCGGAGGGCCACGTCCCCGAGAATTCCACCGATCTCCCGGACGGTATCACACAGGATGACATTCCGGTCTCGCCGAAATACTGGGAGGGGTTCCGGTCACTCGGCAGTGAGGTGTCGACCGACAAATCCGCCGAGAAGCCTGCTTGGTTGCAGGACATCGAAAATACGACCGAACGGGCAGGCCGTGCGCAGGACAAGGAAGACCTGATGGAACGACTGCGGGATCTCGGCTACATGTGAACCGGCCCGGGGCCCACCTGCCTCCGTGAGGTCGTGCGGACGGCCCCATCCTCCAGCAGTCACCGTGTTGGTGAACCACAGCCGCGAGGGGCCCCCGAGGCGAGTAGAGCACAAACTACGGGGAAGCGGCCAGCGAGCGATCGGACCTCCCGCCAGAAGACGGGAGCGGGTGGACTGTTCACGAAGCAATCCACCAGCTACGACCCGACTGCGGACGAGTCCACGCCCTCCCCACTCGTCGATTCCGTCAGCGTCCGCGTCCGCAGTACTGCCGATTTATTGTCCGGGGTGGTCATGGGGCGGTATGGAACCGGAGCACGAGCAGGGACGCTCTGAGACACGCGACGCGTATCTCGTCGATGCGTTTACCACGGAGTCGCTTGCTGGCAACGCCGCCGGGGTCCTTCCGGATGCCGATGGCCTCAGTGTCGAGCAGATGCAGGCAGTCGCACGGGAACTGTCAGTGAGCGAGACGGCCTTCCTCTCGCCCTCCGGCCGGGCCGACCGTCGGGTCCGATACTATACCCCGACGCAGGAGGTCGATTTGTGCGGGCACGCGACGATCGCATCCCACGCGGTGTTATACGCCACGGGAGCCATCGGCGAGGGGACCCACACGCTGGAAACAAACGTCGGGGTTCTCGACATCGATGTCACCCCCGATGGCACCGTGTGGATGACCCAAGACCAGCCGACAGTGAGCCAGACGGCGGTTGAATACGACCGTCTCGCGTCAGTCCTCGACTGCCCCGTTGATGCGTTCCGGGACGTGGGCGCCGACCTTCCGGTGGCAGTGTCGTCCACGGGACTCCCGTTCCTCGTTGTTCCGGTGAACTTCCTGGAACACTTGGGTGATATGGACCCGGACATGGACGCTGTCGAGGACCTAACCGACGACGTCGACGCCACGGGGATCTACACGTTCACGTTCGATACGCTCGAGGGCGATTCGACGCTTCATGGGCGGATGTTCGCCCCAGGAGCCGGCGTTCCCGAGGACCCAGTCACGGGTACCGCGTCGGGTGCCTGTGGGGCGTATCTCCGCCATTTCGGTGCGTTCAACGAGGCAGGTACCGACCCGAGCGTGGACCACCCGGGAGTTGCCCAATCGGCGGATGGACTCCCAGATGAGATGATCTTCGAGCAGGGACATTTCGTCGATCGGCCCGGTCGGGTTCGGGTTCGGGTAGGAGAGCAGATCCGGGTTGGTGGTCGGGCGGTCACCGCCTTCGAGGGGCGCATCCGTATCCCGGAGTACGACACTGACGAGATAATCGAGGCCTGAGAGGAGCCAACGAGACCCCGAAACCCGGAACCAAAGTATCCGAGAGGTCGGACGAACCGGAGAGCCGTCTATCGCGTCACAACCCCTCCATATGGACGCTAGACGACAGCCGCCCCGGGTCGAGTGAGGGTTACCGGTATCCGCGGTGGATCGCCTCGCCCTCCGCCTCAAGAACGGATTCGACCACCGGGATGTCCTGGCCCCAACTCTCCAGGACCTGTTCGGACGGGACTGGCGGGGCATCACCGCCACCCAGCTCCGTCGCCCGGGACCCTGACACCGCGTACACGACACCCCCCAGGCCGGCGATCGCGATGCCGCCGGAGCACATCGGACAGGGCTCGGTACTGGTGTACATCACCGTCCCGGCCCGCGCCTGGGCGGACAGTTCGCGAGCGGCGCGGGCAGCCAACGTGAGTTCCGGATGGCGCCTGATATCATCCTCCGACCGGACGGCGTTTCGCTCTTCCATCAGGGTGGATCCGTCCTCGGCTCGAACCAGCGTCGACCCGTATGGATCATCGCCCCGTTCGGCCGCTTCACGAGCTAACTCCAGTGCCCGTTCCATGTGCGTCTCGTGGTCGAGCGCGTCGAGATCGAGCGCCATGACGCATGATCGGGGGACGGCCGTGAGAAGGTTCCGGCCGCGCCGGGAAACCACTCGGAACCGAGTTGTTATCCCGGCGCCGTCCCTCGGTCGGAAGCTTCTTTACCGCTTATTTGTTTTGCTTGTATGCCATATGGGAGTACGCTGGCTGGAGGACATCGCCGGGACGGATCTCGCGAGTGTCGGCGGCAAAGCGGCTTCACTCGGGGAGCTCCACGGTGCCGACCTCCCCGTTCCGCCGGCGTTCGTCGTCACGGCCGACACATACCGGGCGTTCATCGAAGAAGCGGGCATCGACGAGGAACTGTTTGCAGCGCTAGATGTCGACCCTGAGGACTCCGCAGCACTGAAGAACGCCGCCGAGACTGCACAGGAACTGATCACCAACACCGACCTCCCCGAGACGGTACGTTCCGAGATACTCGACGCGTACCGTGACCTGAGTGACGGTGAGGCCCCGTTCGTGGCCGTGAGGTCCTCGGCGACCGCCGAGGATCTGCCGGACGCCTCCTTCGCCGGGCAACAGGAGACGTTCCTCAACGTTCGCGAAAGCGGGCTACTCGAGCGGGTCAAAGGCTGCTGGGCATCGCTGTTCACCCAGCGAGCCATATACTACCGCACCCGCCAGGGCTTCCCGCACAACGAGGTCGATATCGCGGTCGTCGTCCAGCGGATGGTCGACGCTGACAAGTCCGGGGTCCTGTTCACGAGCCACCCGTCAACGGGGGCCCCGACCGTCATCATCGAGGCTGCCTGGGGACTTGGAGAGGCTGTCGTCTCCGGTTCCGTCTCCCCGGACAATTACGTCGTCGACCGGGAAACGGTGACGGTCGAAGACGTGACCGTCGCGGACAAGAAGACGATGTGCGTTCGTGACGAGGATAGCGGTGAAACAGTGATGCGGGACGTACCTACTGACAGAAGGGAGGCCCGAGTCCTCTCGGACGCGGAGATCGACCGGCTGATCGAACTCGGGAAAACCGTCGAAGACCACTACGGCGAACCGCAGGACGTCGAATGGGCGATCGTCGACGATGAGACGTTCATGCTGCAGTCCCGCCCGATCACTACTATCTCCGACTCGGGTGACATCGCGGACGCGAGTCCGGACGAGCGGGAGGCCAGGGCGATCGGCGCCAACGGCAACGGCGAATCGCCGACTCAGGCCTCGAACGACAACGGCGGCGTGAGCGCGACGGACGGCGGTGGGGCTGCTGCCGATACCGCCGAGGAGGACGAGGTCCTCGTCCGGGGACTCGGAGCATCTCCAGGAACGGTCTCTGGGACGGTTCGGACCGTCGAGTCACTGGACCACCTCGACCAGGTTGCCGAAGGTGACGTCATCGTCACCGAGATGACGACCCCGGACATGGTCCCAGCGATGCAGCGGGCCGTGGGGATCGTCACGGACGAGGGTGGGATGACTTCCCACGCCGCGATCGTTTCTCGGGAACTGGGCGTCCCCGCGATCGTGGGTACCGGCGGTGCCACGGCGAAACTCTCCGACGGACAGACGGTAACGCTCGATGGGGACACCGGCACCGTTCGGGCGGGGGAGCCCCCCACTGAGGAAACGGAGGAATACGAACCCGTCGAGGCAGTCCGGCCGGATACCCCTGTCAAGCCGATGACCGCGACGGAGGTGAAGGTCAACGTCTCGATCCCGGAGGCCGCCGAGCGAGCGGCCGCTACCGGGGCCGACGGCGTCGGCTTGCTCCGGATGGAGCATATGGTCCTGACGCTCGGGAAGACACCGGCACGGTATATCAGGGATAACGGTGCCGATGCTTACCGGGAGGAACTCATCGACGGAGTCAGGACCGTGGCGGAGGAGTTCTATCCTCGCCCCGTTCGGGTCCGAACGCTAGACGCACCCACTGACGAGTTCCGGGAGATGGAGGGCGGCGATGAGGAGCCGGTCGAACCCAATCCCATGCTCGGGTGGCGAGGGATCCGTCGGTCCCTCGACAAGCCCGACGTGTTCGCCGAGGAACTGGCGGCGTTCCGAGAACTGTTCGAAATGGGATATGACAACGTGGAAATAATGTTCCCGCTGGTGAACGACGAGACGGACGTCGAACGGGCCCGGGAACTGCTGCAAGAGGCCGGAATCGACCTCGAGGCCCGGTCATGGGGGGTCATGATCGAGACCCCTGCCTCCGCACTCCGTATCGAGGACATGGTGGACTGTGGCATCGACTTCGCGTCGTTCGGCACGAACGACCTGACACAGTACACGCTGGCGGTCGACCGAAACAACGGTAACGTCGCGGATCGGTTCGACGAACTCCATCCCGCAGTGCTCGATCTCATTTCGGACGTGATCACCTCATGTCGAAATCACGGCGTCGATACGAGTATCTGTGGCCAGGCTGGGTCGAAGCCTCGGATGGTCGAGTTCCTGGTCGATGAGGGCATCTCTTCCATTTCCGCCAATATCGATGCCGTCCGCGACGTGCAACACGAGGTCAAACGGACGGAACAGCAGTTGATCCTCGATTCGGTCAGGTAACCTACCCGGGACGTTTGTCCCCCGGCGAAAGTCAACAGTCTGCCATCTCACTCCGGCCGGATCCTGGCCTGGCTCACGGGCCCGGACCGACGGAGTTTAGGTGTATCCACTCCGCCTCCTAGTCGTGTCGCTGTCCCCGTCTTTGGGCCTCCACCTCCTCGATGTCGTCGCGGTTTCGGCCCCCGACCGGCTGGCCCAGGCCCTGTTGAGCGCCGGACATCACTGGGGCTCCGGCGGGGTTGGTACAGCCGTGACGGTCTCGCTGCCGACGTTCGATTTCGAATGGCTCGAACGACTCGTTCGTCGCGCTACGGGCTGGCCTGGACTTGGAATCGTGTTCGTGTATTCGTTCCTCATCGCGTTCGCTCTCCCGGGCGTGAGCGAGGTCGTTCTCTTGGCCCCCCTTGACCTCGGGTTGGGGCGGAACGCCCGACTCGCGGTGATCATTCTCGTGTCGGGCGTCGGCAAGGCAGCCGGATCCGTGTTCGCTTTCCATATTGGCCAGGAAGCGAAAGAAGCCGGCCCGATCATCCGGCTCCTCCGCAGATCACGCTTCGACGTCGTTGAGTGGTCCGAACGCCGAACGGTGGAGCTTGCGCGGCAATACGGATACGCCGGCATGGCTGGCGCGCTGTGTGTTCCGTTCTTCCCCGACACGATTTCGATCTACGCCTTTGCAGTCCTTGAGGAGGACTATTCCCGGTTTGCCCTGGCCACCTTCGTGGGAAGCGTCGGACGACTACTAGTGACCCTTCTCTTGGTGGGGCTCGGAGTGATGAGCTACAGGGCTGCCTGACAGCCGGACTGTCCTCGTGACCCCATCTCGGATTACGTCCCGTCCGGGGCCTGTGCCCGTCCAGTTGGATCGACCCATGCTCCACGGATGGAGCGGCAGTTTGATATCGCGACGTTTGGTTGAAGACTGGCAGCTGGCTCACTCCTCGATGAAAACGTCGATCAGGGTTGCGCCCGAGACCTTCTCGAGCTGCCCGGCCTGGAGCGAGAACACCGCTGCTGGGGTCCCGGCCGCCGCCCAGACCCGCTCGTGTTCCAGTAGTGCGGGGTCGATGTACGTCCGAAGTTCGCCCTCGTGACAGCAGGGCGGGACACCTCCGATACTCCATCCGGTCGCGCTTTTGACCTCCCCCGCGTCGGCTGGCCGCGCAGTTTGTCCGTCGAGTTCCGTTGCCAACGCGGACTCGTCAACCCGGTGGTGGCCAGCGGTCAAGACGACCACCGGCGCTCCGTCGACCATCATCACCACACTTTTGACGATCTGCGAGACGGAGCACCCGATAGCGTCGGCTGCGTCTGATGCTGTTTTGGTTCCTTTCGGGAACTCCTCGACTTCGACCTCGAGCCCATGGCGTTCCCGGATCGTTTCGGCGAACCGCTCGGCAGTCGGATGCATGTCCTCTCAAGACGGACGGAGCGGGAAATACTCACGGATGGCCCGCCACTGAGACGCGCCGTTTATACATATTCGACCGGTATCGGTATCCAATGCGTACTCTGACGTTCGGCGGGATGCGTTCGGGGTGCCTTCGAAGCGTCGAGCGGATCCGCCCAGGTTACCTGGACCCGTAGGAGGGTCGAAGCAGCCGGGGGGTGAACCTCGGGGCCGATCGTTTTGCACGGACCAGACAGTTACCGGCGGGCTTTAGACCCGCTCCCGACCACCACGAACCATGACCGAACCCAACGACACACGCGAATCGTTTCCGACCGATACTCCCGCGGTCGTGACCTGTGGGTTACCGTACGCCAACGGTGACTTACATATCGGCCATTTCAGGACCTTCATCGGGGGGGATGTGTACGCCCGCGCGCTGGAGAGACTCGGCCAGGAGACCGCCTTCGTCTGTGGATCTGACATGCACGGCACCCCGATCGCCGTGACCGCGGAGGAACGGGGAGAAGACCCGGAGACCTTCGCCCTCGAGTGGCATCGTCAGTACGAGGAAATGTTCCCTCAATTCAACGTGGCCTTCGATAATTACGGCCACACCCACGACGAGACGAACACCCAACTCACGAGGGAGTTCGTCCGCACGCTTGCCGACCGCGGTCACGTGTACGAAAAGGACATCAAGGTCGCGTACGACCCCGCCGCCGACCAGTCGCTCCCGGACCGATACGTCGAAGGGACCTGTCCCTACTGCGGGGAGCGTGCGCGTGGGGACGAGTGTGATGAGGGCTGTGGCAGACATCTCGAACCGGGCGAAGTCGAGGATCCCCACAGCACGATCACCGGGAACCGAGCCGAGTACCGGGATCGGACCCACAAGTTCTTCCGGGTATCGGACTTCCAGGAGTACCTGTCCGGCTTTCTGGACCGTCTCGAGGGAACGGCTAACGCACAGAACCAGCCGCGCGAGTGGATCGAGGGCGAACTCCGCGACTGGTGTATCACTCGGGATATGGATTGGGGGATCGACTATCCGGGCGACGACGAGGAGGACCTCGTTCTGTACGTCTGGGTCGATGCCCCGATCGAGTACGTGGCCTCCAGTAAACAGTACACCGAACGGGTCGGTACTGAGAGGTTCGACTGGGAACGAGCGTGGCAGCAGGACGGGGAGATCGTTCACGTCATCGGACGGGATATCATCCAACACCATACCGTCTTTTGGCCGGCGATGCTCCGGGGGGTCGATTACCAGGAACCCCGCGCGGTGATGGCCTCCGGGTTCATGACCCTCGACGGCAAGGGGTTCTCGACGTCCAGGAACAGAGCAGTCTGGGCCAAGGAATACCTGGAAGAGGGATTCCACCCGGACCTCCTGCGGTTCTATATCGCGACAGCCGGTTCATTTCAGGACGACGTTGACTTCTCCTGGGACCGCTTCAAGGAACGAGTCAATAACGAACTTGTCGGGACCGTCGGCAACTTCGTCTACCGGACCCTTCTGTTTGCCGAGCGGAACTTCGGCGGAGTGCCCGAGGTATCGATATCCGACCAGACGGCCGACCGGATCGAGGACGCGATCACGGCCTTCGAGGCGGGAGTCGTGGATTACTCGATCCGGGACGTTGGCGCAGCGACCGTAGACCTTGCCAGATACGGGAACGAGTACATTCAACAGGAGGAGCCATGGAACCTGGTGGACGAGGATCCGGATGCGGCCGCACAGGTGATCCGCGACTGCGTCCAGTTAGTCAAAGCCATCGCCGTGCTGTTCGAACCAATCGCCCCCGGGAAGAGCGAGACGCTCTGGACTCAATTGGGGGAACCCGGAACGGTTGAGGATGCCACCGTCGAGGCGGCACTGAAGCCACCCGCGGGCGAGCTCGGTGAGCCCACGGAACTCTACGACAAGATCTCGGCCGACCGCGTCGAGACGCTCAACGCCAAGTTGGACGAGCGCGTCACAGGGCCGGACGCGACCGAAAGCGATGAGGGGTTGGGAGCAGATGATGAGTCCATGACGGACCTCGAACCCATCACTGACGAGCGGATCAGTTTCGAGGAGTTCCAGGAACTCGACCTCCGAGTCGGTGAAGTCGTGACTGCGGATCCGATCGAAGAGTCCGACGACTTGGTCCGGCTCGAGGTGGATATCGGCCTCGAGACCCGGCAGGTGATCGCTGGGATCAAGCAACTCCACGACGTCGAATCCCTTCCCGGCCGGAAGGTGGTGATCGTGGCGAACCTGGAGCAAGCGGAACTCTTCGGATACCAAAGCGACGGTATGGTCCTGGCGGCCGGCGAGGAGGCGGACCTCCTGACGACCCACGGCGACGCAGACGTAGGCGAGAAAGTGCGGTGACCACCGGCCGTAACGGTCTTCCAGGGCCCTGTCCCTGGGTCCGAACGCCGGTGTAAATCGTATCACGCGATATGAACGCTCGGCCGGTTGCTCGGCCGACGGCGGCGCCCGGGCAGCACCCATCGAGGCTGCCAGGCCGATCTCTCCTAGATACCGACCTTCCGGAGTCCGTATCACGGCCGCCAAGCCAGGCTGCCGGCCGCCGGGGCAGGATCGAGGATGTCGATCGTTTCCGTGGAGAGCCGTATGTCGACCGGATCCCCGACGGAAAGCTGAACCGAGTCCTCGTCGTTGTCTCGGGTGAGAACGATCGGGGAGGAGTGTTCCGATTCGACCATCTCCACCTGAACGACGGCTTCGGTCGAAAGCTGGGTGTACTCCGGCGCATCACGCGGGCGGTGGAGGTTGTTGTATCCGACAGCGATCCCCGTCTCGATGGTCCCACCGGTGATGGAGCGATAGTACGCCGTCGATCCGAACGGTGTCGCCACCACCAGCCCGTCTCCCACGGCATTTTCGATCTCGAATCGGGTGCCATCGTCTCGGATACGAACGGCGAATTCCGCCGCGTAGACGGGTGATGCGTGGTGGAGACCGATTTCGTTCAGAGCGGTGAAGTCCCCCCGAAGTTGGTTGCCATCCCGATATGCGGCCAGGAGTCTGTGGGTGTGTCGCGTGTACGACTCACCAGCGCTGCCGGTTTCGACTTGCTCGACTGCGTCCAGCAACCGGTCCGTTTCGACCGTCATCCGATTGCCTCTGGAATGCCCGGTGCGGACCGGAAGGATGGTCGCGTCAGGAAACTCCCGCGCCGCATGAAGCAAGGTCCCGTCACCCCCAAGCGCGATGAGTACCGTTTCGGGATCGTATTCCTCGACGATATCATATCCGGCGCTGGCGAGTTCGGTCATCCACCGCTCTCTCGTTTCGGCATCGTTCGAGGTTACGAGATAGCGCACGCTGTTATCGCGGTATCCCGCTGAGGGTTTGTATCTGACTTCTCTCACGACCGACTCCGGAGTATCTGCTGGCTAGGGACCGGGGTCCGCGGGAAGTTCACGGTCGGATGCCGGGGGGCCTTAGACGGTCCCCTGTCGGACAGGGTCCTTGGAGGGTGTCCCAGTGTCTCCGGTATCAGACGGGCGGACCGGCCGCCGTCTGCCGCTCGCCCGCCGTCTCCGAGGAGCCTGGTCCGGACCTTTCCATCCGTTTGCATTTTCACCGGCGGTCACTCAATGCGGGGCTCAGGGTGTGATGGTCAGCCTCAAGCTCGATGCCGGAGAACTGTCGCATGACGGCGCCGTTTTTTTAATCGTCCCCATCGAATCGGTTGGCATGAAATCCACGCGTAAGGGCCTTCGCGATGGCGATCTTACGAAAGACACCTACGAACGGCTCAATTGCGCGCAATGCGAGAAGACCCTGAAGAAGGAGAACGACCCGGACGAGGTGTTTGCAGTCCGTATCTGTCCGGAGTGCGGTCGACAGTGGAAGGAGCTCCCCTGAGGTGGGGAGGTCCGGGTGGCCTACCGTCGTCCTGCAGCCGGGTTGGGGGCACAGGCGTTATTTCCGGGTCAGGGCCAGAACCGGGCGTAATTCGGTCTCGGACTACGGATGGTGCGAGCCTTGCTTCAGCACCGGTCCGCTCCCGAGCGTATCCTAAGCCCGTGGTTCATTCGAACACTTTGTCGAACGCACTGGCCCCCATCGGATCGAACGTCCCGGCGGCAATGTTCTCTCTGAGATGCGACACGCGGGTCGTTCCGAAGAGGGTCGTGGTCACGGCGGGGGCGGACCGGGCGAAATTGAGTGCCCGCTGAGCCGCCGTATCGCCGGCTAACACCGGTTTGAGGTCTGCTGGGATCGATCTGGTCAGGGCTCCGCCGGACAGGCCCGCGCTCGCGACCACGGATAACCCGGTTCCGTGAGCGAAGTCCAGGGCACTCACCCGGTCGGCGTCATCCTCGGGTGGGTAGTGTGCCTCGACCGTGAACGCATCCGCCATCTCGATATTGAACGGGAGTTGGACCATCCGAAAGCCGTGACTGTCGACCCCGACCGCCTGTGCGGCCGACTGGGCACGCGTCAGGAGTTCCCCCAATCCCAGGTGTGATTCGTGGTTCGGGGGAACGCGCAATGCTTCCCAGGTGGCAACGCCATAGACATCGATATCGCCGGCGGCCCGCCGCTCTTCGAGAACCGCAAACGCCGACTCAACCAGGTCGTAAACCGACTCCTTCGGTCGCTCGGCGAGTTGCGTCTCCGGATTATGAAGGTAGTAACAATCGATTCGCTCGAGATCCAGGTTTTCCAACGATCGGTCCACCATGGCGTCGATGAACTCCGGGCTGAGACAGTGACTCCCGCGGGCCAACTCCGAGGGGGCGACGAGTCCCGCCGAGAGATAGGTATCTCGAATGTATCGGCTGGGATCGTCGGGCGGTTCCCTGTCGAACGGAAGAAAGCCACCCTTGGTGGCGACGACCACCTCAGATCGGTCGATGTCGGCGGCTGCGAGCGCCCGTCCCAGTACCCGTTCGCTCCGCTGACACCGGTAATTCACGGCGGTGTCAAGATGATTGATGCCGGACTCCACCGCTGTCGTCAGAAGCCGTTCGTAATCCGCGTCAGTGCTGTCCCCGGGGTCGCCTCGATACGTCCCGACCCCGAGACTGGACACGACCCCCTGCGGACAGCGTCTGAAGTACGTTCGGCCGTACCGAGGGCCGAACCGGTCCCGGTACTTCCAGGTCCCGTCCGATGTCGCCATAGGCTGGATGGGACGCATGCAGGGGTAAGGCCTCCGACCGGGGCTGACAACTTCCTGAGAGGTCCAGGCTGTTCCTGGGTAGTCGGTGGATTTTAGCCACAGACCCCCTGTTGCGTTCCCATGACGGATCACGAGTACGATGTCGTGGTCGTCGGCGTCGGAGGGATGGGAAGTGCGGCCCTCGCGCACCTGGCCCAGCGCGGCGCCCGAGTTCTCGGGCTTGAGGGGTATGATATCCCGCACGCGATGGGGTCCTCCCATGGTGTCACCCGGATCATTCGCAAAGCGTACCACGAGCACCCGGATTACGTCCCGCTTTTGAACCGGTCGTACGAACTCTGGCGGGACCTCGACCGATCCCACGACCGGCAGTTGTTGCACGTTCATGGATCGCTGACTGCCGGGCCGAAGGGGGCTGACGTAGTCGAGGGTGCTAAGCAGGCCTGCGAAGATCATGATCTGGCTGCCGATATCCTCGGCGCCGGGGAGGTGAACCAACGGTTTCCCGGGTTCGGGCTGCCGGAGGACCACGAGGCTGTCTTCCAGCCGGACGGGGGATTCCTCTGGTCCGACCAGTGTGTGGTCGCGCACGTCGAAGCCGCCCATCGCGCAGGTGGGACGATTAGGGCCCGCGAGCGTGTGACCGACTGGTCAGAGACTGCGAACGGCGTTCGAATCGAGACGGACCGCGACAGCTACACCGCCGGGAAGCTAGTGTTTGCCGCTGGCGCTTGGACGGCGAAGCTTCTCCCTAGCTTCGAGGAGTTCCTCACTCCTCAACGGCAGGTTCTCGGCTGGTTTCACCCGACGGTCCCCGAGCAGTACCGGCCGGAGAGCTTCCCAGTGTTCATCGTCGATCAGGGTGAGGATGACCTGTATTACGGGTTCCCACGATTCCACGTCCCGGGGGTTAAGATCGGCAAACATTACCACTTCGGGGAGGCCGTCGATCCAGAGACCATGCCGCGCGAACCTCGACCCGACGATGAGGAGGCGCTTCGGGCGTTCCTCAGCACCTCGATGCCCGCGGCGAACGGTCCGGTAACGGGGCTCTCGACGTGTCTCTACACGAATACCCCCGATGAGGAGTTTGTGGTTGACCATCATCCGGCGTACGATGACGTGGTCGTCGCTTGCGGGTTCAGCGGCCATGGCTTCAAGTTCGCCGCAGTAATCGGGGAGATCCTCGCGGATTTGGCGCTTGACGGGGAGACCCGCCACCCGGTCGGACGGTTCACCGCGGACCGGTTTTGAGTCCGAGTGAGGTCCACTACGCGGGAGTGCCCGGGCTGGGCCGTCCGCCGCACGCCCGGCCTCGATTAGACCTCGCCCGCCATCGCGTTGAACAATCGGGCGTCGAGGTCCTCCTCGTCGGCGCCGACCTGTTCGTTCCCGTCGGCTTGCACGGCGGGTTGGACCTGGCCGCCGGCCATCCGGGCATGTCCACCGGCCTCTGCCCGCGGCAGGTCCTCCACGGCGGCTCCGAGTGCCCGGCCCATGTGGACACGGTCGTCGCGCGAACGGCCGGAGAGGTGTATCGTGCCGTCCTTCTTTCCGTATACGACGACGGCGGTCACGCCCTCGAGGCTGACCAGTTCGTTTGCTGCCTGTGGGATGGCGTCGACGTTCGACACGGCCCCGACGTTGCTGACGGCAAACGAACCCTCGACTTCCCGACCGGCGATGGCCCGGGCTTTGATCTCGAGCGTTTCCGTGTCCACCTGCGGGTTCGCGATCCGGTTCAGCTGGTCATCGTCGATCCCCGGATGGAGATAGCCCGCGGCCGCGAAATCAGCCGCACAGCAGCCTGACGTCAGGTGATCCGTATCCGAAAGGATCCCGTACAGGAGCCCGGTCGCTTCCCGAGTCGGCAGCGGCATCCCGTCGACCTCGGTGTCGTGCTGATCGGGTGGTACCGGGACGGCCCCGAGGTTCTGGAAGTATTCGGCCACGATGCTCGCACACGCCCCGTAGTCCGTTCGAACGTCGGTGAACTCCTCTCCGCTCCCGCCTCCAGGGTGATGGTCCACGACGGCGACCGGCAGAATCCCGTCCGCCCCCGGAAAGCCTCGCGGCTCGTTGTGGTCCACCAGGACGACCGATTCGGCCGCGAGTTCCGACACATGTTCGATCTGTTCGATATCCAGGTCCAGGACCGTCCTGAAGGCTCGATTCTCTTGGCGGCGGATCTGGCCTGGGAACTGGACCGTCGCGTCCGTTCCGATCTGTTCGGCAAGGTGGCTGACAGCGATGCCACTAGCCATCGCATCAGGGTCCGGGTTCGGATGAAGTAGCACGACAACCTCGTCAAGGTCGTCGAGCACGGCCCGGAATTGCTCGCCCGGTTTTCGGCGGAGCCGCCGCACCACCACGTACGCGAGCAGCAGTACCAGCAGAGCGGCGACCGCCGCCGAAATGACCCCGATGTCCCTCCCAAGGAGGTCCTGGACCTGCCGGAGCTGCTCCACCCCGACCCCTTGCATACCCGGCTTGTGTGGACCCCAGATATAAGAAGTTACCCAACCTTCAATCGCAAGACAGCACTCGGACGCCCCGTTCAGAGCGTGTCAGGCGCCGTCTCGACCGCCTGACGAAACCCTTCTCGATAGGTCGGGTATTTGAACGGATAGCCAAGCGCGCGGAGCTTCGCTGAGCAGCACCGTTTGCTCGCGGCCAGTCGGCGTCGCCGAGCCGGGGAGAGGTCCGGGTCGGCCAGTCGGTCGGCGAGCGACCGGGTCGTGGGCGGTTCGACACCGCGTTCCGCGGCGATCCACGCGGCCAGATCCCGCCGGTCAACCGGTTCTTCGTCAGCTACGAGGACGACTTCGTTCCGCGCCAACCCGCCTCTGAGAAGGAATTTGACCGCGCCGGCGGCGTCGTCGCGGTGAACGAGGTTCACGTACCCTTCGGTTACCGGTCCCTGAAGATACCGGTTCAGCCGAAACCGATCCGGGCCATACAGCCCTGCGAACCGGGCGACCGTTGCATCCATTCCCTGGTCGGCTGCGTGGTCGAAGGCCGTTCGTTCGGCTTCGGCCAGTACTCGCCCTCGCTCCGACTCCGGCCGCGGTTCGGTCTGTTCGTCGACCCAGTCCCCATCGTGGTCGCCGTACACCCCGGTGCTCGATGTGTACACTAGCCTCTCTGGCGGATCGTCACGCCCGCCGAATGCCTCGATCACGGTCCGCAACCCATTCACGTACGTCTCCCTGGCTGGGTCGGGCCCTCGACCGCCACTACTCGCGGCGAAAACGAGCCAGTCAGCCGGCGGGACGCCGTCGAGCGCCTGGCGATCCGTCACGTCCGCCTCGACTGGGCTGAGTCCGGCGGCAGCGACCGCTTCCAATCCTGCTTCGGAGCGCCGAACACCGACCACCGGATGACCGGCTCGGCGGAGGCGTCTGCCGAGTTCGATTCCCACGTATCCGCACCCGAGGATACAGACGCGAGACGCACTCATCTCCGGACCACGCTCATGAGGGTTTTCGCGCTTCGATGACCGCCTGGATCGCCGCCAAGTCTGCCAGGTTAAGCTGGGTTCGGCCCTCGACGGCCTGCTGGACCTCCTGGCCAGTCAAGTCGACGTCCATCTCGGCCGCCAGCGTGTCGACGTCGAGGACTGCAGTGGTCATCCCCATCAGAAGGTGGTCCCTGGTCTCGACCACGATGTCCTGCACCGGGGGTGTCCCATCCGCCAACGCAAGCACGGTTGCCGCCTCGGTGAGCGTCAGCTTTGCGACCGCTCTCTCGTCACTGTCACGAATCGCTTCGAGCGTAGTGCGGTCCAAGTCGGTCCCTTCCAGCGCCCTCTCGACGCCGACTGCGTTGATGGTGTCCGCGAGTTCGGCCGCGTAAGCTGCTCGGAACGCGTCTGGGGTCGCCTCGACGTGGTCGGCGACGTCATGGAGCATGCCTGCAATCGACGTTTCGAAGGCAAAACCGTTGTCACTGCGCGTTCGCCCCTCCTCGATGACGGGTGTTCCCCGAGGATGGGACCGCGTTCCCGGGCCTGAAGCTGGCCGGCAGTTGCCGGTCTTGGGGGTTGGTTCAGCACCACGTTCGGCAGCCCGGGCCTCCTGTGGTCATAGTCCCGATCGTCCTGTGTCCGTTCGGTCCCCGCGGACGCAATTTCGGGGTACAGCCAGCGGGAGGCGGATCGGGTAAGCGCCGACGGGTGAGCGGATCGCCCGTCATTGGCCCCGGTAACAACGAGTTGAGGCCATGGCTCGTCGGCTCTGGGATCGTAACGACAGGTATTTGAAAAACAATCCACTGGAATTAAAAGAGGCGGCGAACGCCGCGTCATAATTACCATCCCCCGTCGGAACGGCGTCGGGGAAATCACGCTCACGATCACTCGTCCCATGCGGGACACTCGCATCGATCACGCCAACTGATCCAGGTCGTATCGCCTACCGATTCGAACAGGCTCGAACCCGATCACCACGAACCAACGCCCACGTATACCATGAACGATAGTGCGAAGTACCTCATCCGAGCGCGGATCGTCGCCGACGGCGTCGTCGAACGGAGCGACGTCGTCGGGGCAGTATTCGGTCAAACGGAGGGACTGCTCGGTGACGAACTTGACCTGCGCGATCTCCAAGATTCCTCCAAGGTCGGTCGTATCGACGTGGACATCGACTCGGAAAACGGCCAGTCTTTCGGGGAAATCACTGTCGCATCGGGACTGGACAAAGTCGAGACAGCGATCCTGGCCGCGTCCCTCGAGACCATCTCCAGGGTGGGCCCCTGCGAGGCACGGGTCGAGGTGATCGATATCGAGGACACACGTGCTGCCGAGCGACGCGAAGTCGTGGAGCGGGCCAAGGAGCTCCTGCGGGAATCCTTTGACGAAAGCGTCATGAACTCGACGGAGATCCTCGATGAAGTCCGCGAGGCTGCTCGGGTCGAGCGGATCAGTCGTTATGAGGGCCTCCCAGCCGGCCCACGGGTCATGGATTCGGACGCCGTCATCGTAGTCGAGGGGCGCGCCGACGTTCTCACGCTGCTCAACGCGGGAATCAAGAACGCGGTCGCTGTGGAGGGAACAGATGTTCCGATGTCTGTCGCCGACCTCACGAAGGACCGGACTGTGACGGCGTTTCTGGACGGGGACCGGGGTGGACAGCTGATCCTGCGAGAACTCGCGCAGGTTGGTGACGTCGATTTTGTCACGTTCGCGCCCGAGGACCGGTCGGTCGAGGACCTCTCTCGTGAGGACGTCCTGAAAGCCCTTCGCGAGAAGGTGCCCTACGAACAACTCGCCGCGGAGGAGGGGACCACCCATCCTGGGACGCCTGGACCGGACCATGCTGACGAGGAGGTCGCGGTGGCTCGACCGAGCGGCGGGACACCAGCCACGGAAACGGCCGACCCGGCCCCCGCAACCGAGCAGTCCCGCCCGGACCTGGAGGATCAAGACCCATCGACAGACGAGGAGGCCGCCGAACCCTCGTCCGGTGATGCGACACTGGGCGATTCGCCTTCTCAAAACGAGAGCGAGACGGAGGCAGACGGGCCGGAAGAGGACTCGTCCACGGAGCCTCGGACCCTCCGGGGCCACGTCGAGACAGTGATCGGCGGAACCGGCAGAGCCAGGATCTTGGATGAACAGTTCGTCGCGTTGGCGGACGTGCCGGCGGCTGACACGTTCGATGCGCTCGCCGAGGTCGAGGAGCGGCCGTATGCGCTGGTCCTCGACGGGGAACTCTCCCAGAAGGTGCTTGATGTCGCCGCTCAGCGGGGCGTAGCACAGGCGGTGGCCGCGTCGACCGGGGAGTTCGTCAAGCAACCGGCGAGCGTTCGAGTTTTGACCGCCGACCAGTTCGAATCGGTCGCGTAGGTAGGCGTGCGGGCTCCGCTAGCCCGCCAGCCACGGGGCTGTTTCCGCCAGGCGTGTGTCGCCCGGCCCGGCTTCAGAACCTCGACTCGTGACCACGTTCGTCGACGCCTGGAGGAATCAACAGCGAGGTACCGGTCATGACTGTCGGCGGCTCGATGTCGAGCAACTCGAGAAGCGTGGGCGCGATATCCGGAAGCGAGCCTTCCTCCCGTATCCTCATGCCACCATCGGTCCCGTCGGGCGTGAGGTAAACGAACGGGACCGGTGCGAACGTGTGAGCAGTATGGGGATCATCGGGGGTTCCCATATCATCAGCGTTGCCGTGGTCGGCCGTGATCAGAACGTGACCCCCGGCCGCCTGAATGGCGTCGACAAGGCGCCCGAGTTGCTCGTCGACGGTTTCGACCGCGGCGACCGCCGCCTCGAAATCGCCCGTGTGACCCACCATGTCCGGGTTCGCGTAATTGAGGATGAGTACGTCCGGGTCATCCGACCGGAGTACGTCGATGGCGACCGTCGTCACCTCCGGCGCACTCATCTCCGGGCGTTCATCGTAGGTCGGGACGTCCGGCGAGTCGATGATGCGTCGGAGTTCTCCGGGGAACTCGACCTCGCGTCCCCCATTGAGGAAGTAGGTGACGTGTGCATACTTCTCGGACTCGGCGATGCGTAACTGGGTCATGCCCACCTCTGCAAGGATCTCGCCGAGTGTCTGATCCGGTTGGTGGGGAGGGAACGCGACCGGAAGGTCGAACCTCTTGTCATACTCCGTCATCGTCACGACGTGTGTCTCCGGCGGGGCCGTTTCGAAGCCTTCCCTGCGCCATGAGTCGGGGCGGAGGTCCGCGATCATGCGTGTCAACTGCCTGGCACGGTCCGCGCGGAAGTTCAGGAAGACGACCGCGTCCCCGTCCTTCACCCGCGGACCTCCTTCGATCACCGTGGGTTCGACGAACTCGTCCGTATCGCCACGTTCGTAACTGGCCTCCACGGCGTCGACGGCCGACGGGGCTCGATGCTCGGCTTCCCGGTTGACGATGGCATCGTACGCTCGCTTGGTCCGATCCCAGTTTTCGTCCCGATCCATCGCGTAATACCGCCCGGCGACCGTCGCCGGTTCGCCGGTTCCGGTGTCGGCCGCAACCGCTTCCAACTCCGCGAGATACTTCCGACCAGACTTCGGGGAGGTGTCTCGACCGTCCGTGAACGCATGTGTCACGGTTTCGATACCGCGGGCGGCAGCGGCCCGGATCAGGGCGTGACAGTGTTTCTGGTCGGCGTGAACCCCCCCGTCGCTCATCAGCCCCGCGAGGTGGAGCCTGCTGCCGGAGGAGCCGACGTGTTGGAACGCGCTCCCGATGGCGTCGTTCGTCGTGAGTTCCCCGGCCTCGATCGCGTCATTGATCCTGGTGTACGCCTGGAAGACGGTGCGACCGGCACCGATGTTCATGTGTCCCACTTCGCTGTTGCCCATCTGGTCGTCCGGGAGACCGACTTCGCGGCCGTGTGTCGTGAGCGTGCCGACCGCCCCGGCCTCGCTGAGACGCTCGAACGCCGGTGTCCTGGCGGCTTTCACGGCGTCACGCCTGTCGTGATCACCCAATCCCCACCCGTCTAGGATCACCAGCGCGGCCTTCATGCCCCGTTTATTACGTTGGCCCCGTATCGCTCCTTCGGTTCTTCGGTTGGGGAACGTCTCCCCGATGAACGCTATCGGTCTGCGACGTCGGAGGCTCCTGGCGCGTGCTAACCCTGTGGCCTGCCTCAGGCGTGTGGGCTAACCCCGTCGGAACCGACGGTGATCAAACACCAAGCACATTACCCCGCGTCCTATAGGTCAAGCAACGAATGGGTACCCAGGGTGGGTCGACCGGAGAGGCGTCCGTATCCGCGGACGAGGGATCCGGTCGGGACGATAGTGGACCGGGCGCCGAAACCAGTGGAACGAGCTCGCCGACGGTGGGTGGAGTGGCAGTCACTCGTCGTCGAGCACTGGCAGCCGGGGCGATCGGGCTCGGCGGTGCCGCACTAGGGGGGAGCCAACTGCTGGCCTCCTCGGACCAAACGCCCCCGACGCAGGCATTAGATGAAGGCCTGGTCGCGGACCTAGCGGCCCGATATGCGCCCGACCTCTACTTCGGCGTCGGGGAACGGTGGTTCCCGACTGATCCGCGGCCGTTCATCTCTGAGGAAGACGGTGACCGCGTGGTCGACGGGTTCGACGCCCTGGACACGTATACCGCACAGTTCCGCGAGCAGGGTGAACCCCCTGCGCCGACCGTGTTCTATCACGGCCGACAGTATGCCGATGCACCACTCGCTGTCGTTCAGTTTTGGATGTACTCCGTTTTCGATCAGTTTTCGGTGAACTTTCACTGGCATGACTGGGAACTTCTCCAGGTGTTCGTGGACCTGGATGCCGACGAACCGGTCCTGTTCGTGGCCAGTGCCCACTCGCGGACGGTCCCGAACAACGAACATCTGGACCCGGAGCGAACCCGGGCGAGCATCATCAGCGAGGTCGGCAGCCACTCGAGCGCCCTGGGTATCAACGAGACTCCCGCCGTGTTTGAGCGTGTCGTCGTGGATGGGATCGCAGATATCACGAACAGTGCGCTCGACCTGGTAGACCTCCCTGCTGCCTACGGCTTGCCCCGGGACGAGGGGTTCAGACTGCCGTACGTGCTCCCCGAACTCGAGGGGACGGTGATCCACGAACATCCAGACCTCCCGAACGTCCGGCGCGAGGACCTGGTTCCGTCGGAAATGACCGTCCGCGCCTACGAGCAGTTGGAAGCACCTCCGACCGAGCTCCCGTCGCGCGAGACGGGCCTCGAGTTCGCTTACGAGGGGCGCGCTGACGCCGATGCGGCGGACCACACGTATGTACTGGAACCGATGAGTGCCGTCTCGGATATCGACTCTTACGCGGGGCCGCAACTGAGCTTCGAGTTTGCGGTGCCGGGATTCGTCGAGGATGCACTCGCCTCACACATCACCACAGCAGGCGTGCCACGAACCCAAGAGCGGTTCGAGCAACCGGACCTGGACATAACGGACGGGGAACACCGTCGTTCCCTGGCCGAACGGTACGGACTTCCCGTAACCAAGTCGGCCGGTGACATCGTCGCCCGCGTGGCCACGGCGACATCGACCGATGAGGCTCTAGGCAGCAATGGCATCGAGACCACGCTCCCGGGAGTCGAGGCTGTCGCGCTGCTCGAGAGCGATCCGAGGGCGTTCCCCACGTGGAACGGGGTCGTTGCCGCGACAGACGTTCCCAGCGGTGAGCATCAGCTTACGATCAACGGTGCCGGCGTAGCTCCGTACAGCGAGCCTGTCGGACACGACCCCGACTCTGATGCGGACGACGAACCGGTTACGGTTGCCGGTGCCGGACCAGAAGGTCGGGTCGTGGTTCCACCGAACCGGGACGCCGTGAAACTCCGGGCGGACGCGAGCGATGGGGAGGCCCCGACGCTGTCATCGATCGGCATCGAGGACGATTTCGGAGGACCGATCTATGAGGCTCCGCCGGACGGCGACGGTCGAGTCAGCGTGTACGTCCATCGAGAAGGGGCCTATACGGCGGAGGTGGTCGACGAAGCCGGCGAGCCAGGTGCATACCGGGTGAACCCCGCAGCCGAGCAAGAGACCGCTACGATCGACAGCGTCCGGACGGGGAAGGCATCGCTCGCGGGGTTCCTTGACACGCTCCTTTCCGAAACGCTGGCCCAGACCGACGCTGTCGTCTCCGGGGCCGGCATCGATGAAGCGGCCCCGCCGGACGACACCGCCGAACGGGGGTCGTCGAGCTCCGCTCCCGACTCCGGATCTACCGAAACAGAAACCGAAACCACAACCAGGACGACGACTGACGGCGACGGGACCGGCCGAGGGGACGATGATGACGATGATCAGACAACGGGAACTGATGACGACGATCAGACCACGAGGACCGATAACGAGACTGGTGGGGAGTCCGGGCTTGTCCGTGCCTTGCAGGCAGCCGTGGAGGGAGCCCGGCAGGCGAACGCCGCCGCCGCCGAAGGGCGAGCGGAGACCGCCGACAAGCGTCTCCGGGGATTACAACAGCGACTCGATGCCATCGTAGACGCCATCGAACGCGACCGCGACTCGCTCCCCGACAAACTCCCGGCGCTGGTCGAAACACGGATCGACCAAGCGCGGAGACGGACCGAGCAAGCACTGTCGGCGAACGCCTGATTTCTCGACGCGGTGCGCGGGGACAGCTCCCGCCAGATCTGATGCCTGTTCGGCCCCACGCTGGCCAAAACCCGACGGTCCATTCTCCCGTTCGACCGGGTCGGCGAGATGATGCTCTCTGCCCTGGTCGATCGGTGCGAACCGCCCGATGGCGACCCACAAAGGGCACGGTTAAGTGTCCGCGACCGTACCTACATTCATGAGCGATTCCGCTGAGGCGACCGATCTTGAGGAGCTGCGACAAGGGACGGAACTGGTCAAGCGCGGGTTCGCGCGGATGCAGAAGGGTGGCGTCATCATGGACGTCGTCAACCGGCAACAGGCACGGATCGCCGAGGACGTCGGTGCCGTCGCCGTGATGGCGCTGGAGGCGGTCCCTGCGGACATCCGGAAGCGAGGCGGGGTCGCACGGATGGCGGATCCGGTCGACATTCGCGAGATCATCGAAGAGGTGTCGGTCCCCGTCATGGGGAAATCCCGGATCGGCCACACGAAGGAGGCACAAATCCTCGAAGCGTTGGGTGTCGATATGATCGACGAGTCGGAAGTGCTGACGCCTGCCGACGACCGGTATCACATCGACAAGCGCGGCTTCACGGCCCCGTTCGTCTGTGGGGCCCGTAACCTCCCCGAAGCACTCCGCCGGATCCGTGAAGGCGCGGCGATGATCCGGACGAAGGGCGAAGCCGGAACGGGCGACGTCAATCAGGCAGTTCATCACCAGCGCAACATCAAGGGCGCCATCCGGAAGCTCGAGGGGATGACCCACGAGGAACGCGAGAGGTGGGCCCGCGAACATGAGGCTCCGATCGACCTTGTCCACGAGACGGCGGACCTCGGCCGGCTTCCCGTCGTGAATTTCGCGGCCGGGGGCATCGCAACGCCCGCAGACGCCGCCCTGATGATGCACCACGAGTGTGACGGCATCTTCGTCGGCTCGGGAATCTTCGGGGCGGAAAACCCCGAAGAGATGGGAACGGCGATCGTCGAAGCCGTCAACAACTGGGATGATCCGCGTGCCCTGGCGGAGATCGCTGCCGACATCGGCGAAGGGATGGAGGGTGACGCGAACGTCGACCTCCCGGAAGAGGAGAAGCTCCAGGGACGGGGCGTCTGATTTCTGTTCCAGTCCACACGACTCGTTCCCGCGCTCCGACTCGGGTTACTGTCCCGTCGCCTCCCGTACCAGCCCCCACGTCTTGTACGTCAGGACGATGAGGAAAAGGAGGCCGACCGGGAAGGCGATCCCCGCGACCAGGCCGCTCACCTCTCTAGCGAGCAGGTTCACGACCGCCAGCAACAGATAGACGCACCCCGCTAGCAGCGGGATCCCGAGAACGATCGCCACGAGGGATTTGATCTGATCGAACGGTCGACGCGTCGACATCGTGCGGACAACGAACGACCGGCGAATAGTCCTGACGGCTCGACCTGAAGGAGCTGGAGGTTCCAGTCCAGCGGCGAAGGACCTCCGTGACATCCTTCCACCCCTGAAGGGGTGGGCGCTTCCGCGTGTGTCGCGTCACGGTGACAACCTCTAACATCCCAGGGCGACTGGCTGGACGCGTGCGAAGGGCCCTCGTGCTCGTAATCTGTACGATCGCGATCCTGTCCGGATGTGGAGGGGTCCAATCCGGGGGTCCGAACGACGGTGCCAGAACAGTAAACCCGATGCTGAACGAGACCCCAACGCAATCCCCAACGCCCACGCCGGGACCGGACTATCCGCCCGGGGTGACAGGAGCACGGGTAGACGCTGCGAACCTGTCAGCGGCTCACCAGGGTGCGCTCGCGAACCGCTCGGTAACGGTGCGAACGAGGTGGCGAGTGGTAGGAACGGATGGGGACGTGATCCGGAACGGGAGTACGCGTTCGACTGTGAACGGATCCAAACAGGTCGTCCGCGTCGAGGCGTCCGGGTTACAACAGTTCGGGTGGAGTTACTGGTCGAACGGGACGACAACGGTAGTCAAAGAACGGTTCCCAGACGGTGCCGTGGAGCGTCGGGTTCTGGAAGGGGACCCGCCAGAGCGACTCAATCCCGGGAGGACGGGTGCCCCCACCGTCGCGAACATCGCCGCTGTCTATGACCTGTCGCCCTCCGGAACCGTGACACGCGACGGGGAGACGCTGTGGGTTCTGACGGCGAACCGAACCCGAAGCGGCACGCTTGATCGAACGAACATCAGTGTCAGGCTCCTCGTAACTAGGGAGGGAATGGTTCGCTCGGTCCGGACGACTTACGAGACCGTCCATGGGGGTACGCCGGTGACGGTGAGCCGCCGGTTCTGGGTGGAGGATGTCGGAACCGCGACGGTGGCAAAGCCGGGCTGGGTGAACGAAACGCTCGCGACCGCAGGAACCGAGAGCCAGTAACAATCCCCTCGGGCGTCAGGAGTGCGGTCAACGGAAGCCTGGTCGGAGGTGCCGTTTCCCGAAGATCAAGCGGGAGGACCGACACGTCCGTTAGCTCACCGGAGGTGGGCGCCGCTTCCGATCCGCGTCTGGTATGCCCGCGCCTTGACGTCCACCTGCGCGAACCCGTCAAGCATCGCGCTCGCGACCGCGCGGGTGGCTCCCGGCTCCGGAACGGCCAGGATCGAAGGGCCTGCCCCGCTGACAGTGACGCCGACCGCCCCCGCTTCAAGCGCGTGGTCGCGGACGCGCTCGTACCCATCGATGAGTTCCGCACGGGCAGGGGTCACGACCGGGTCGTCCATCCCCGTGCCCACGAGCTCCGGGTCCCCTCGACACATCCCTACCGTAAGTGTCGATGCGTTTCCGACGGTCGCGACCAAGTCGGCTCTCGATACCGACTCTGGGAGGACGCCCCTGGCAGCCCGCGTGGAAACCGACGTCTCTGGGAGACACACCGTCAACGCCATGTCAGCATCGACGGGTGTTACCTGGGGAGCGTGTGGAGTGTCGCGGACGATCGTGAATCCCCCGAGAAGCGCCGGGGCAACATTGTCCCTATGGGCGGTCCCGGCGACAACTGCCTCCCCCTTGGCTGCGATCTCGATCAACTCTCGGCGTGACCGTCCCCGGTCATACAGTTCGTTCAACGCGAGTGCTGCGCCAGCGGCGGAAGCCGCCGATGACCCTAGTCCGGATGAGGGACGTACCCCCTTGTCGATTCGGATGGTGGCGGGTGCATCCAGCACCTCAGCAACGGCGCCGACTACGTTGCGGTCGGGGTCCTCCGGGATGTACTGTGCCCCCACTCCCGTCACCTCGACTGAGGTCTCCGGTGCCCGTTCGACGTCGATGACGTCTGCGGGCCGGTCTAGCGCTACCCCGAACACATCGAAGCCGCTCCCGAGGTTGGCGCTCGTGGCTGGCGCCCGCACTGTGACCATGCATCGCCCTTTCACGGACCCCGTGAAAAGCCATCGTTCCACCGAGACGGCCCGTTCGGTACTCCTCGACTCGAAGTCCATCCGGCCGAACCGACCTGGTCCCGCGTGCCCGCCGGACGAAAGGCCGTCACTAACCCCGTGATTCGGGTCGTTCTTGTAGCCGGGTGTCCAGACGGAAGGCATGGATCCGGAACTCAACCGGGCGATCTCCGACGGTCGTCCAGCCGGAAGCTGGCTCTCGCTCCCGTCGCCAGAGATCGCGGAACTCGTTGCAAGCCTCGGCTTTGATTTCGTGGTCATCGATACGGAGCACGCACCCATGACGACAGAGACGGTCACGGCCATGGTTCGGGGCGTCGAGGCGGCTGATGGCTCGACCGCGCCGCTCGTCCGGGTGGCGTGGAACGACCCGGTCCGGATCAAGCGCGTTCTGGACACGGGGGCCGCGGGCGTGATGGCACCGCAAGTATCGACTCCGGAGGAGGCCCGCGAGTTGGTCGACGCGACCCGCTACCCGCCGGACGGCGTCCGTGGTGTCGCCGCTTCCAGGGCGACCGGATACGGCCTCTCGTTCGAGGAGTACCTCCGAACCGCCGGGCAAGGGATCACCACGATCGCACAGATCGAAACTCCAGCAGCCGCAGAGCACGCCGGGGAAATCAGCGCGACTGAAGGGCTGGACGCCGTGCTAGTTGGCCCGGCTGACCTCTCGACGGCGCTCGGAATCCCACTGGAGTACGACGACCCAACGTTCGAGCAGGCGGTCACTGGGGTGCTCGATTCGGTCTCCACGCCCGTGGGCACGCTCGCGACCTCCGACGGTCAGATCGACCGATGGCTCGATCTTGGATTCGACTTCTTGGTAGTCGGGAAAGATACCGGCTACCTGGCCGACGGCGCATTAGCCGCGCTGGACCGGTACGACAGACAGGTCACTCGACAGTAAAGGACCTTCACACCTGACAGGGATTGTCCCTGGCGGTCACTCGGATCAAGGGTCGCCAGCGGGACTCTCCAGGTCCAACCGTTCGTGGATCGGCCCCTCACGGGTTGAGAGATGCTGCGGTTCCCGGTCGTTCGCGACGATCAAGAGTTCCGCGACGATGCTGTGCGCGATGTGATACGGCGTACCGCCGCCGAGGTCCAGCCCGGCCGGCGTGTACAGCCGCTCGAGTTCCGTCTCCGACAAGGTCCGCCCCTCGTTGTTGAACGCCTCGCGCATTTGTTCGAACCGGTCTCGAGGCCCGAGAAGACCGACGTACGGGACGGGGGAGTCAAGGAGCCACTCGACGGTCAGTCGGTCATCGATGAAGTTGTGTGTCATGACGACCGCGTAGGTCCGGGAATCAAGGTCAACGACCTCGTCGAGCCGCGGCGGTGATGTTGAGTGAACTGCGGCGGCGGCCGGGAACCGCTCCGAGTCGGCGGCAGCTCCACGGAAGCTGACGACTTCGACACGGAAATCGACGTTGCTCGCCAGTTCGGTCACCGGTCCGACATCGTGGCCGGAGCCGAACACGAGTACCTTCGGCGGCGGTGTGACCGCGTCGATGAACACCTCGAGCGGCCCGTCGTCGGTTTCAAGCTCGACTGTGTCGGCCCCGCCCTCGACGACGAACTCGTCCAGTCGGGCGCTGAGCCGGTCAGAGACCCACTCCGGTCGTGAGGTGAACCCCTCGTCTGGGAGGTAGTAGGCTCGCTTGCCTTGCGGCGTTGCGTCGTTCCCCTCCACGATTGTGAGCACACCGATCGGGGTTCCCTCGTGATAGGCGGTGATCGCCGGGCGGTACTCCGCCGTGAGCGGTTCCAGCAATACGTCGATGATCCCGTCACAGCCGACCCCCAGTCCCCAGACGTCCTCGTCGTCGTCCGCCATGAGGTCGTACGTCTCGACCCGCGGGGACCCCTCTGCTAGCACCTCTTCAGCGAGGCGACGGACGTCGTCCTCGATACAGCCGGCGGTGATACTGCCCAGCCCGCCGTCAGGCGTGATGAGCATCTTGGCTCCGGGACGTCGGTAGGCGTTCCCTTCGACGTCGATGACGGTCGCGAGGACCGCCCGGCGGTCGTCCTGAAACGCCCGTCGGGCCTCGGCCAATACCTCCGATTCCGGTACGCTCCAGTCGTTTGTCGTCATTGGTTGAGTGTCTCCTCTTGGAGCGGCTCCCGGGAGCGCCGCTGACGTGTGAACCGTCGTCGTTGGTATTCGTAGCCATTACGCTCGCGGAGACCGTGTTGGTGGAGATGGTCGGCGAGTGTTCGGACGTCCTCCAATGTAGCGAGCCCGTATAGCCCATCGGCATACGGGAGGGCCGTGGCCATTCCCTCCGCAGTCGGGCGATACTCATCCGCGCTCGCCAAGGGATTCATCCACAGCGTGGTCCCTGCCCGACGAGCTAGCCAGGCCATCCCTCTCGATAGCTCGTCCATGGAACCGACCTCCAGCCCGTCACTGAGTACGAGCACCGACGTCCGGCGGTCGACCGATCCTGGCGCGGTTCGGCGGAGGGTGGCAAGCGACTCGCCGATACGCGTCCCGCCACCCCATTCTAGCTCCGCTGCTTCAAGCGCTGCGGCCGGATCAGTCGTTTCCGCGTGCTCGAAGGTGTCAGTCACTTCCCGGAGATCCGTGTCGAAGAAGAACACCCGAGTGCTTCGTGACTCCGCCACCATGAGCCGAAGGAACCTGAGGAGGAACTCCCGGTCCATGACGTCCAGCACCGACTCGCTCACGTCCACGAGCAGCGTGGTCCTGACCGCCGTGCGAGTCCGGTCCCGTCTGGGGAGGTCGATGGCCACCCCGCCCGTATTCAGACTCCTGCGGAGCGTGGTTCGGGCGTCGATACGGGCGGCTCCGTCACGGTCCCAGTTCCGTCCTTCCAACTCGGCCAGGGCCTCGAGTAGGTTCCGAACCGCCGCTCGCAGGCCCCTCGGGGTGGAGTGGGAGACCCGGGATTCGTCGACCGGTGCGGACCGTCCTGAGGGACTGTAAACCGGCGTCGAACCCGCCGACGATTCGTCCGTCGGGACGGCTGATTCCGGGTCCGAGGCACCGATCTCCGAGCGGTCGCCGGACCGGACCGGGTCAGTGTGTTTCGGATCCACTGGTCCGGGGTTCGGGGACGTCGTCGCGGGAGTCTGACCGTCGCCCCTTTGCTCGGTTGGCCCCTTGTCGTCAGTCCCGGCTCCGGGGACTGCGGAACCCCCGTTCTCCACAAGACGCCGCCAGAATTCGGGGAACAGCGTTTCGAAAGGCTCGATCCCCGCGGGGTCGGATATCAGCGAGGCACGGAGAGCGACACGGACGCTCTCACGGTCGAATCCCACTTCCACGACCGTTCGGGCGGCTGTCACGGCGGCGTTCGCGGGCACGGCAACGCCGGTTGCCCTGAGTCTCCGGACGAACGCGAGGAGCTCTCGGTTCATCCGGTCAGCGGTCTTCGCGGGGTGCGGGAGGCCTTCATCCCGATCCAGCTCGGCCGCCAGCGCGTGGTCCGGGTACTCGCCGGCCTGGTGGTCCGTCCTCATGAACTCGCCTCCTCCCTGGCTGTTTCGGCGACTGCGAGGAGGTCCTCCAGTAACGAGTCGTCGAGCCGCTCGATGTCCTCCGCCTCCTTGAGGAGACAGCCCATCGTGGCACGGACTTCGGCCCGGGTCACCGAATCCGTCCCGTCGCCCTGATCGGTCCCGACCGGAGGGGGTCCGGTCCCGTCGCGGAGATCGGCGACCGCTCGCGCCCAGTCGATCGTCTCTGCGGCCCCGGGCCGTTTCAGCAACGGCTCATCGCGGAGGCGGTCGGCCATGGCACACAACTCGGCGGCGACGGCACCGTCGAGTTCCGGCACCCTGCGTTCGAGGATCGCGCGTTCCTTCTCCCGGGACGGGGGCGCAATGTGCAGGTAAAGACAACGCCGCTTCAGTGCGTCGCTGAGCCCCCGGGTTCGGTTCGAGGTGATCACGACCAGCGGAGGTATCTCGGCGCTGATGGTGCCCAGTTCCGGGACCGTGACCTGGTAGTCCGACAGCACTTCCAGCAGGAGCGCTTCGAACGCCTCGTCGGCACGGTCGACCTCGTCGATCAGGAGGAGCGGTGGCCGTCCGCCAGTGCCGGAGGCCTGGAGGGCCTGCAACAGGGGTCGGGCCAGCAGGTACTCCTCGTCGAAAACCGTGGTTTCCGGGCGCTGCTGGGAATCGCCCTGAACCGCGAGAACCTGCTTCGCGTAGTTCCACTCGTAGAGGGCGTCCTCGGCGGCCAGGCCCTCATAACACTGCAGGCGAATGAGTTCGCTGGCGAGTTGCTCGCCCACGACTTTCGCCAATTCCGTCTTTCCGGCGCCGGGTTCGCCCTCCACGAGCAGCGGCTTTCCGAGACGGAGCGCCAACAGAACCGTCGTAAGGATCTCCTCGTCCGCCACGTACTCGGCCCGGTCGAAGGCCTGACGCACCTCGGCCTCGGTGAGGTCGCTGAAGAACGGATGACGGTCGAGTCCGTCGGTGGAACCACCGGTGGACGCGTCCGGCGCGGTCGCGTGGTCGGACCCATGATCTCCCGGTCGCTCGTCGCTCATCGGTCGGTCTACCGGACGGAAAGGTTTGACAGCATCGGTCAACTACCCACGCTGAAGGAGTGAGCTGCCGCTTGCGCCGTATCGCGAAGGTTTGCAGTGGTCAGTCGGCGGCAGGTTCCGCTTCCCGCTGGCCGGCAAGCTCCTCGAGGGCTCGCTCGACGTACGTCTCGAGGAGGCTGACCCGGAAGGCTGCGGACGCTTCTGCGTTCGACCGCAGGTGTTGCTGGTCAAGTCCCTCGCCAGCTCGACGGGCCGCGTCCGTCACCGTCTCCTCGTCGAGTCGTCGCCCCTCGAGAGTTCGTTCGACAGTGCTCAAACGGCGCGCCTCGTCGGCGACGCCGTTGGCCCCGACCCGTGCGTCTTGGACCCTTCCGTCCCTCATATCGAGACTGATTCCGACACCGATCAGCGCGTAGCCCGAGACGGGGTTTGTCTTGCGCACGTAGCCCCCGAGGGTATCACCGTCAGCGGCGGGTACCTCGACGTGGGTCAGGACTTCGGTGGCGCGGATCTGCGCCTCGGCCCCGGGTGTCAGAAGCGCCTCCGCATCCACCCGTCGCTCTCCGTCGGGCCCGACCAGCACGAGTGCTGCCCCGCCTGCAACAGCCGCTCCAGGAAGGTCCTGTTCCGGCCCTGCGTACGCGAGATTCCCCCCAACGGTCCCGCGGTTCCGGACCTGGGTATCCCCGACGTTTCCAGTCGCCTGAGCGATGACCGGCGCTTGCGCCTCGATCCCGTCGGTGGTCAAGAGTTCCGCGTACGTCGTTGCTGCGCCGATCGTGACCGTCTCGTCGATCCTCACGCCCCGAAGAGCTTCGATATCGCCGATATCAATGACCACGTTAGGCGCGGCGTCACCGGCCTTCATGTCCGGGATGAGACTGTGTCCGCCTGCGAGCAATTCTGGGTCCTCATCCCGGTGTGCCTCGAGAAGATCAATGGCCTCGTCGACCGTTTCGGCGGCGTAGTAGTCGAAATCGGGCGGATACATCAGTCCCCCTCCGCCTCCGGTCCGGCCTTACCATGGACCCGGTCGGCGGCGGTTTCGACCGCACGCACGATGTTCTGATAGCCCGTACAACGACAGACGTTACCCTTCAAGGCCGCCCGGATCTCCGCGGTGTCCGGATCGGGGTTACGCTCCAACAGGTCCACCGCGGTCATCACCATCCCGGGAGTGCAGTAGCCGCACTGAAGCCCGTGTTCTTCGCGAAACGCGGCCTGGACTGGGTGGAGGTCCTCGCCGTCCGCCAGGTCTTCGAT